>DASSOQ010000001.1:0-36802 GCA_035700365.1 Rhodanobacteraceae bacterium
GTCGCTGCTGTCGGCGGTGGTGGCCGACGGCATGATCGGCGGCCGCCACCGCTCGAATTGCGAACTGGTGGCCCAGGGCATCGCCAACATCGGCAGCGCAGTGTTCGGCGGATTGCCGGCCACCGGCGCGATCGCGCGCACTGCCACCAATGTCCGCTCCGGGGCGCGCACGCCCATCGCCGGAATGCTGCACGCGGCATTCCTGCTGGTCTTCATGCTGGTGCTGGCGCCGCTGATCCAGTACGTGCCGCTGGCGACGCTGGCCGCGATCCTGGTGGCGGTGGCGTGGAACATGGCCGAAATCGAAAGCTTCCGGCACCTGATGTCGGGGCCGATCGGCGACCGCGCGGTGTTGCTGCTCACCTTCGTACTCACCGTCGTGTTCGACCTGACCGTCGCGATCCAGGTGGGCGTGGTGCTGGCGGCATTCCTGTTCATGCACCGGATGGCCGGCGTGGTCGCGATGGAATCGCACGTGACGCTGATCGAAGACGACCAGGCCGACGTCATCCATCCCACCGCTCCCGACCAGCGCGCACAGTTGCCGCCCGGCGTGGAGGCGTTCCGGATTTCCGGTCCGCTGTTCTTTGCGGTCGCCAACCGCCTCGACGACGTGCTGAACCAGTTCTTCAAGCCGCCGCGCGTTTTCATCCTGCGCATGAGCCAGGTCCCGCTGATCGACAGCAGCGGCGTCACCGCGCTGGGTCAAATGCTGGAACGCTGCCGCCGCACCGGAATCCGGGTCATCTTTTCGGGCTTGCAGGAGCAGCCGCGCACGGTCCTGGCCGACATGGGCGTCCGCGAAGACGGCGTGCACCTGCGCCTTGCCCGCGATTTCACCGAAGCGCTGCAATGGGCAGCGACGGAACCGGGCAAGCCGGAAGAATCCGTGGGCCGCTGAAGCGTCCCGGCATCGCAGCGGCTACTGCGGTCCGCCTGCGGCATCGCCCACCACGTCGGTGCCCTTGGGTGGCACGAAGGTGAAGGTATCCGCCGGCAGGTCGACGTTGCGCTGCCAATCGGAGAATGCGATTTCGGTGCGGTTGCCGAGGGTGTCCTTGAACACCATCCGGCGCAGGCCGGTGGCGTCGAAACCGATCTCGGCATATTCGAACTGCGGTTCCTTCGCACGCGACACCAGCCGCAGCCACTCGAGGCCGTCGTGCGTGCCGGCGTCGCTCGCCCTGAATTCGGTGTCGAGCTGCGACAGGTCGGTCAGCACCGTGAGCGGACTGTGCGCCTCCTCGGCGCCCTGGTTGCGCACCGTGACCTGTTCCAGGTCGGGTTCGTACACCCACACCTTGTGGCCGTCGGCCACGATCAACTGCTGGTACGGCTCCCTGACCTGCCAGCGGAACAGCCGCGGCGCCTCCAGCGCCAGCGTGCCGCGGCTGGAGCCGGTGATGTTGCCGTGGGCGTCGAACACCGTCTGCTTGAAATTGCCTTGCAGCGAATGCAGGCCTTTGGCGAACGCATCGAGGCGCGCGCGCGCGCCGGTGGCCGCGAACGCAGTGCTTGCGACCAGCGACAGGGCGAACAACAGGATCAACTTCCGCATGGCGTTTTTCCGGGGCATATGCACGGGGCGCATTGTGCCCGAAGCTCGTGAATGGCGCATGAGAACGAGCTGGCCAGCGGGAGAGCAGGTCTCCCGATAGCCTTTCTCCCGTACGCCTACACTGGCGGCGGGGCGAGTACCTCGCGGGTGCCGTTGTGCTGGGGCGCCGACACCACGCCGTCGGCTTCCATCTGCTCGATCAGGCGGGCGGCGCGGTTGTAGCCGATCCTCAGGTGCCGCTGCACGCCCGAAATCGACGCGCGCCGCGAGGACGTGACGATGGCCACGGCCTTGTCGTACAACAGGGTGTCGCCGTCCCCATCGCCATCCGCGTCTTCGGGCAGCCCCGACTCGTTGATGATCTTGCCGTCACCCATCGCCTGCACGTCCTCCAGCACGCCTTCGATGTAGCGCGGCTCGCCTTGCGTGCGCAGCCATTCCACGACCTTGTGCACGTCGTCGTCACCGACGAAGGCGCCGTGGACGCGCTCGGGCGTGGCGGTGCCGGGCGGCAGGTACAACATGTCGCCATTGCCGAGCAGCGTTTCCGCACCGGACTGGTCGAGGATCGTGCGCGAATCGATCTTGCTCGACACCTGGAAGGCGATGCGGGTCGGAATGTTGGCCTTGATCAACCCGGTGATCACGTCCACGGAGGGACGCTGGGTCGCGAGGATCAGGTGCACGCCCGCGGCGCGCGCCTTCTGGGCCAGCCGCGCGATCAGTTCCTCGACCTTCTTGCCGACGATCATCATCATGTCGGCGAATTCGTCGATCACGACCACGATGTACGGCAGCGGCTCCAGCGGCTGCGCCTTGTCGTCGGGCACTTCCGGATTGGGCTTGAACAGCGGATCGGGGAGCGGCTGCCCCGCCGCTTCCGCATCGCGCACTTTCTTGTTGAAGCCGGCGAGGTTGCGCACGCCCACCGCGGCCATCAGCTTGTAGCGGCGTTCCATCTCGGCCACGCACCAGCGCAACGCGTTGGCGGCTTCCTTCATGTCGGTCACGACCGGCGCCAGCAGGTGCGGGATCCTGTCGTACACCGACAGCTCCAGCATCTTGGGGTCGATCATGATCATCCGCACGTCGGCGGGCCGCGCCTTGAACAACAGCGACAGCACCATTGCGTTCAGCGCCACCGACTTGCCGGAACCCGTGGTGCCGGCAACCAGGAGGTGCGGCATCTTCTGGAGGTCCACGACCACCGGGCGTCCGCCGATGTCCTTGCCGAGCGCGAGCGACAGCGGCGAACGCGCGTCGCCGTATTCACGCGAGCTGAAGATCTCGGACAGGTACACGATCTCGCGGTGCGCATTTGGCACCTCGAGTCCGATCACGTTCTTGCCCGGGATCACGTCCACCACGCGCACGCTGACCAGCGACAGGCCGCGCGCGATGTCCTTGTCCAGCGAGGAGATCTGGCTGCCGCGGATGCCGGGCGCGGGCTCCAGCTCGAACCGCGTGATCACCGGCCCCGGATGCGCGCTGACCACCCGCGCGTCGATCCGGAAATCCTTGAGCTTCATCTCGACCTGGCGCGAAAGCACCTCGAGCGTCTCTTCCGAATAACCCTTCCCGGCCTGGGGCCTGGCTTCTTCGAGCAGCGACAGCGGCGGCACCTCGCCTTCGCTTGCCGCGCCGGTGAACAGGGGGATCTGCGTCTCGCGCTTGGCCCGCTCGCTCTTGACGATCGGGGCGGGGGCGGGCTCGATCCGCACGGGCTCCCACTTCGAGCGGCGTTCGATGTCTTCCTTGCGCGCCGTCTCGCGCTCGACCCTCGCCGCGCGCGCCGCGAGCGTTTCCGGCGCCTGCTTGAGCTTGCCGCGAATCCAGCCTGAGCCCGTCAGTACCTGCTGCCCGGTCCAGTCCATCACCCGGAACCACGAAAGCCCGGTGATCCAGGTGACCGCGATCAGCAGCAACGCCAGCAGCAGCAACAGCGCCCCGAGTTCGCCGAAGCCGCGGTGGAGGACGTCACCCGCGCCGCAACCGAGCAGTCCGCCCGCGCGCGTGGCGCTGCCGCACTGGGGATCCGACGCGTGCAACCAGGCGAGTCCGCAACCGCCGACGAAGAACGCCACGAATCCGATCAGCCGGAGGCTCGGTTCCCATTTGCTCTCGCCTTCGCTGCGCCGGTACCAGCCGCGCAACACGCCGACACCGAGCACCACCAGCAGCAAGGGAAACGCGTAGGCGATGACGCCGAACAGGTGGAACAGCAGGTCGGCGATGTAGGCACCCGCCGCGCCGCCGAAATTGTGCACCGGCTGCCCCGGCACGCCGGCGCTCCACCAGCCCGGATCCGTACCGTCATAGCTCGCCAGGCACGCGAACAGGTACACCGCGAGCGGGAATAGCAGCAACGCCGCCGCCTCGCGCAGCAGCCGCCGCGTGCGTTCGCTCATCCCGGGGGATTTGGCCTGGACCTGTACTCTCGCACGCGCCACGCGTGGCAACCTCGATTCCGGACAACCTTTTGCGCGCTGACTATACCGCCGTTTCGGCGGGGACCAAGCCCCGGCACCAGCCAGCATCCCGCCCTGTCGACGCGCTCACGTTTTGCGCGTTCTTGGCACCGCGGTCTTGCCCGCGCGCGGAACCGCCCATTTTGCTCCCGCGCAGGAGCGCGCCACGCGCGGGACCGGGCGGGAAGACAGCTTGCAGGGGGAGCTGGCCCGGCTGCATCGGGCAAGCCCAAAGAGCAACGTCCATCCCCCCGCGCCTGCGGCGCCTGCCCGCTTCGCGCGCGAAGGGGCAGGAAGCACCGTCAGGGCTGCATGCCTTTCAGCGCCGGATGCACCAGCTCGCCGTTCTCGACGTTGATTCCGCTGGCGAGGATGGCGTCGTTGCGCCATTCCTTCTGCGCAAGGCGCAGCACGTACGGCAGGATCGCCGCCGAGATCGCCTGCGAGGACGTCTGCGGCACCGCGCCGGGCATGTTGGTGACGCAGAAATGCGTGACGTCGTCGACGAGATACGTCGGATCCTTCCAGGTGGTTGGCTTCGAGGTCTCGAAGCAGCCGCCCTGGTCGATCGAGATGTCGACGAGCACGCTGCCCTTCTCCATCGAAGCGACCATCTCGCGGGTCACCACGTGCGGCGCACGGGCACTCGGAATCAGCACGGCACCGACCACGAGGTCGGCCGTCGCGACCTCCTCGGCGACCGAAGATTCGTAGGCATACAGTGCGGTGACATTGTCGCCCCAGCCGCGCGCCTGCGCCAAGCGATCCGGCCGCTTGTCGAACACCACCACGTTGCTGCCACCCCGGGCCGCGAGCTTCGCCGCGTTGCCGCCGGCAACGCCGGCACCCAGCACCACGACCTTGCCGCGCTCGGTCGCTGCCATCCCGCCCAACAGTTTGCCCTTGCCACCGTTCGGCTGGTGCAGAAGCGTGGTTCCGACCTGGGTGGCCAGTTTGCCCGCGACCACCGACATCGGGGTCAGCAGCGGCAAGGAACCATCCTTTTCCTGCACGCTTTCGAACGCGACGCCGATGAGGCCGAGTTCGAGCAGGCGCTTGGTCAAGGCCGGTTCGGCCGCGAGGTGCAGGTAGCAGAACAACAGGTGCCGCTTCTCGAGCAGGGCGAGATCGCCCGCGATCGGCTCCTTGACCTTGACGATCATGTCCGCCGATCCGTACAGCGCGGCGGCGTCGGGCACCACCTTGACGCCGACGCGGGTGAAAAGCTCGTCGTCGAAACCGCTCTTGCCGCCCGCACCGGACTGCAGGAACACTTCGTGGCCGTGCCGAACCAGGTCGGCACATGCCGCCGGAACCAGGGCGACCCGACCCTCGAGGGTCTTGGTTTCGGAAGGAACGCCAATACGCATCACGTCATCCTCTGCACGCGCTTGAAATACCGCCGCAAACTCCCCATGCTGCACGACTTGCCGCCGGATGCACCTGAGACCGGACGCGCGACGCGCGGGTGTCACGGGCAAGGACAGCGATCAGGGTCGCGGCACCTGAAAATGCGCCGCGGCGGGCGACGGGAAGTTCTGCGGACCTCGAAAACAACTTCGGAAGTATACATGAGCACCTTGATGCACAGTCGCCTCCTGATCCTCGGTTCCGGTCCGGCCGGCTACACCGCGGCCGTCTATGCGGCGCGCGCGAACCTCAAGCCGACGCTGATCACCGGCCTCGCCCAGGGCGGCCAGCTGATGACCACGACCGACGTCGACAACTGGCCGGGCGACGTCGAAGGCCTGCAGGGTCCCGCGCTGATGCAGCGGATGGCCGAGCACGCCGAACGCTTCCACACGGAAATGGTGTTCGACCACATCCATAGCGTCGACCTGAAGCAGCGCCCGTTCCGGCTGAAAGGCGACAGCGGCGAATACAGTTGCGACGCGTTGATCATCGCGACCGGCGCCACCGCCAAGTACCTCGGCATCGCCAGCGAGGAGAAGTTCAAGGGCAAGGGCGTGTCCGCCTGCGCCACCTGCGACGGGTTCTTCTTCCGCGACCAGGACGTCGCGGTGATCGGCGGCGGCAATACCGCGGTCGAGGAGGCGCTGTACCTCGCCAACATCTCGCGCAAGGTGACGCTGGTGCACCGCCGCGACAAGCTGCGCGCGGAAAAGATCATGCAGGACAAGCTGTTCGAGAAGGTCAACGCCGGCAAGATCGAACCGGTGTGGAACCACACGGTCGACGAGGTGCTCGGCGACGACAGTGGCGTCACCGGACTGCGCCTCGCCAGCACCAGCGACGGCAGCAAGCGCGAAGTCGCGGTCACGGGCATGTTCGTCGCGATCGGCCACACGCCCAACACCGGCGTGTTCGAAGGCCAGCTCGACATGCACAACGGCTACATCAAGATCAAGAGCGGCCTCGCCGGCAATGCCACCGCAACCTCGGTGCCGGGCGTATTCGCGGCGGGCGACGTCGCCGACCACGTGTACCGCCAGGCGGTCACCTCCGCCGGCTTCGGCTGCATGGCCGCGCTGGACGCCGAAAAGTACCTCGATTCGGTCGGGCTGGCAGGCTGAGTCCGCCGCAGCCGGGCGCGCGGCGGTGCGCGCCGGAGCCGTCGGGTCGCGGCCACCGCCGCTCCTGCAAGGACGCGAACGACTCGAAACACTTGACACAACGGTGCAGGAGCGCGCCACGCACGCGACCCACCCTGGTCGGTACCCCGAAGCTTCGGCGGAGCCGCCCCGGCAGGCGCGGATGGAATTGTTCGCTCCCGGAACGTGTCCGTGGAGCCGTTCGCACCGAGCGCGGCGCCGCAGGCGGCAGGACATGTTCCCGCCCGCGTTGATTCGCGGCGAACGCTCGCGTCGGTCCGCGCGATTCGGGCGATCTTCAGACCACCCCCTGCCAGAATAGGCACATGCTGACGCTGCATTCCCACGGGTCGATCGATGCCATCGCGGCAAGCGACTGGGATGCACTCGCGGCCGACTCGAATCCGTTCGTGAGCCACGCGTTCCTGTCCGGACTCGAGAGCACCGGTTGCATCCGCGAGGAGTTCGGCTGGCGCGCGCAACACCTGACGCTCCATGACGGCGACGCGCTGGTCGGGGCGTTGCCGCTGTACGTCAAGGCCAATTCGCACGGCGAATACGTGTTCGACTGGGGTTGGGCGGATGCGTGGGAACGTGCCGGCGGGCAGTACTACCCCAAGTTCCTGTGCGCGGTGCCCTACTCGCCCGTCACGGGGCCGCGCCTCCTGACCGGCGCCGCGCCGAATGCCGGAAAGCGGCGCGCCACGCTGGCGGCCGCGCTGCGCGAACTGACCGAACGCACCGGCCTTTCATCGGTACACGTCGATTTCCTGCGGGAAGAGGAGACGACAGCCTTCGACGACGCCTGGCTCGCGCGTTCGGACTGGCAATTCCAGTGGCGCAATCCGGGCGACTGGCGGGACTTCGACGATTACCTCGCCGCGCTGACCCACAAGCGGCGCAACGCGATCCGCCACGAACGCGCGCAAGTGGCCGATGCCCGGATCGACTGCGAATTCCGCGACGGCGGCACGCTGGACGACGCGGAATGGCGGACCATGCACCACCTGTATACGAACACCTTCGACGAAAAAGGCAATACGCCGACCCTGTCGCTCGACTTCTTCCGCCACCTCGGCACCGCGTTTCCCGGACATTCGCACGTCGCCTTTGCGCGCCGCCACGGCGAGATCGTGGCAGGCGCGCTGTTCCTGTCCGGCAAGGATGTCCTCTACGGCCGCTATTGGGGCGCCCGGCAAGAAGTGCCGGGCATGCACTTCGAGCTGTGCTACTACCAGGGCATCGAGCAATGCCTGCGCCGCGGGCTCGCGCGCTTCGAACCCGGCGCGCAGGGCCTGCACAAGCTCGCACGCGGATTCCTGCCGACCCGCACCCATTCGAGGCACTACATCACCGACGATCGCTTTCGCGAGGCGGTGCGCAGTGCGCTGCGCCACGAGGCGGCGGCGCTCGAGGCGCGCGGCCGCGAACTGCGGGCGCATTCGCCATTCGCGCAACGTGACGGGGCGCCATGATCCGGATCCGGCAGCTCGACGCGCTGGCGCCGGACCTGTTTCCGGACCCGGGCCGCGCGCTCGCCGATCCCAACGGCTTGCTAGCGTTCGGCGGCGACCTGTCGCCGCAGCGGCTGGTCGCCGCCTACTCGCGCGGGATCTTCCCGTGGTATTCGGAAGGCGATCCGCTGCTGTGGTGGTCGCCGGATCCGCGCTGCGTGTTCGGGACCGCCGAGGTGCATGTATCGCGGAGCCTGGCGAAGTTCCTGCACAAGTCGCGATGGCAGTGGGGCATGGATCGCGCGTTCGAGGACGTCATGCAAGCCTGCGCCGCGCCCCGCGGCGGACAGGACGGCACGTGGATCACCCGCGACATGCTCGCCGCCTACGCCAACCTGCATGCGCGCGGCCATGCCCACTCGCTGGAGGTGTGGGACGGCGACGAACTCGTCGGCGGCCTGTACGGCGTCTCGATCGGCCGCATGTTCAGCGCCGAATCGATGTTCTCGCACCGCAGCAACGCCTCCAAGGCCGCGCTGGTCGCGCTGGCCGGCGTGCTTCGTCCGCGCGGCTTTCCATGGATCGATGCGCAGGTTCCCAATCCGCACCTGCTGCGGCTGGGCGCGCGCATGATCCCGCGCCGGCAATTCCTGGACGAGCTGGCGCGACTGGTGCGGCAACCGTCGCCCCGCGACTGGCCGCGATCGCTGTCGCCGGTTGCCGCCCTTGCCTGAATTTGAACGCGAGTTGGCGTACATTGTCTGCCCTGCCCTCCGGAGCTGCCGCCATGACCGACCAACCCGATCCCCTCAAGGCCGCCAAGGACGCCGCGACGTCCGGGCAGCGCTTCAGCCGCGGCCTCGCCGATTCCGCGCAACAAATCTGGCTCGCCGGCCTCGGCGCCTTGGCCCGCACGCAGCAGGAAGGCGGCAAGTTCTTCGATGCACTGGTCGAGGAAGGCGTGCGGATCCAGGAAAAGACGCACGCCTACAACGAGGAACAGATCAAACAGGGGCACCAGCAGTCGACTGCCTGGATGGATCAGGCCCGCAAACGCACCAACGCGGCCATGGGCAAGCTCGAGAAGGCATTCGACGACCGGATCGCCCGCGCGGCGAAGCGCATGCAGATGCCGAGCCACGAAGACATCCAGGAGCTGTCGGCGCGCATCGACGCGCTGACCCGGGAAGTCCGCGCCAACCGCGCAACTTCCGCCAAACCGAAGACCACGACCAAGCGCGCCAAGCCGGAAGGCTGAGCGAAGCGCCATGGCCCGCGAGCTCAGCGAGGATTTCCGCCAGGCCGCCGAGGACGTCCAGCGCCTGCCGGAGCGTCCGGACAATGACACCCTGCTGAAGCTGTACGCGCTCTACAAGCAGGCCACCGAAGGCGACGCCAACGGTCCCAAGCCCGGCTTCTTCGACTTCGTCAACACCGCGAAGTACGAAGCGTGGTCACGGCTGCGCGGCATGCAGAGCGACGAGGCACAGAGGAAGTACGTCGAACTGGTGCGGCAGCTCCAGGCGTAGGTTCGCAAGGGTCCGGAAGGCCCATGGCTGCCCGAGCCGGCAATCAGCGATCGCGCCGCTCGCGTTGTGCGACGGCGATGGCTCTCGCCAGGTCGCGTTCGCGTTCGGTCGGTGCGTCGGCGAGTCCCGCGCGCGCCCCTTCCTGGTCCCGGGCTTTGCGGTTCTGGCTGAGCTTGTAGCGGCCGACCAGGGATTCGATCCGCACTTCGATGCCGACGATGTGGCGCAGTTCGGCGCGCACGTAGTCGCCGGGGGCATCGGTCACGTGCCAGCGGTGCGGGCGCCCTGCTTCGTGGTGGTCGGTCAGGCGCTCGAGCAGATTCAACAACCGCGCCTCGTCATCGAACGTCGTCAGCACGCCACGCGCTTCGACGATCAGGTAATCCCACGTCGGCACCTGCCGTGGATCGTCGCGCTTGCCGGGATACCAGGAAGGCGACACGTAGGCGTGCGGCCCCTGGAATACCACCAGCGCCTCTGCGCCTGCCGCCGAATCCTTCCACTGCGGGTTGTAGCGCGCGAGGTGTCCGACCAGTGTGCCGCCGGGGCCGCGATCGGCATCGATCTCGAACGGAAGGTAGGAGGTTGCAAAACCGCCCGCGGGGTGCGTGACCAGCATGCCGAAGGCAATTTCGTCGATGGCAGCGTGCAGGACTTCCCTGCGGCCCTCGCGGAATGCCGGACTCGGATATGCCATCGGCGTCTCAGCGGCGGGGCGGCGGAGCGCCGATCAGCGGCCCCTCGTGCTGCCGGTCCCATGCGCGCAGCTCCTCGCGCAATCCGGCGACCCGTTGCCGGCCGAGCGCATTGCGATCCTCGTCCAGCAATTCGCCGCCCAGGAGTTCCGCGATCCGCTGGGCCGCCGGAAGCATGGCTTCCCACGCGTCCAGTGCGGCGAGCGGCCCCGGCAGGGTGATGAAGAACGTGACCCCGGGGGTGGTCAGCTCGGCGATTCGCGCCATGTTGAAGTAGCCGGGCTTGATCATGTTGGCCATGCTGAACACAGGCCCGGCATCGGGACGGCCATCGACCAGGCGATGGAAGATGTGCATCGCGCCGAACCGGAGACCCGCCTTCTCCGCGGCGACGACGATATCGCTGCCACGAAACACGTCGCCCTCGTGGGCGACCACGAACAGCGTGACGATGCGGTCCACCGGGAACTCGTGGGGGCGCTGTCCCACCGCAGGTTCCGGTGGCGCGAGGGGCTCGGATACCGTCGCGCCCCGCCGCCCGGCCACGACCGCCGCGCCCAGGCGATCCAGCTCGCGTTGCAGCGCCACGTCGAGCTCGCCTTGTTGCGGGGAGACGCTACCGCCCTCGCCCGGATGCTCTTCCTGCGGATCGCCCAGGACCGGCTCGACGCGCTCGTCCTTCTCCGTGCGGAGCACGACGCGCCGGCCTTGTCCGGGACGCCGGGGCCGCCCGAAGAAATAGATGCCGACCAGGATCACCACGCCGATCGCGGCAATGATGATGCGCAGGATCGTGGCGGAAACCGGTTCCATGAGGCGGACTCTAGCAGTTAACTCGACGGCCAAAAACCATGGTCGTATGCGCGGGCGGAAACGGGTGCGCCGGAGGCTCGTGCAGGGTGGTGCTGACCCCGGACTCGGTCCGGGGGCAGCCCTGCGATGTTCAATCAATGCGGCGGGTGTTCGGCGGCCTGAACCGTGGCTGCGGCGGGCGCTGTTGCAGGTTGGCGCCGGGCGCAGCGAAGCCCCAACGATCGTCGATCCATGCGGCGCCGTTGCGAAAGCGAACGATTACGCGGCGAGCCCTGCGAGCTTCGCCGCCTCGGCCAGGTCCACCTGCACCAGCCGCGACACGCCGGGTTCGCGCATGGTCACGCCGCACAACTGGTAGGCCATTTCCATGGTGGCCTTGTTGTGGGTGACCACCATGAACTGCACCTTCTCGGACATGTCGCGCACGAGCTGGCTGAAGCGGCCGATGTTGCCCTCGTCGAGTGGCGCGTCGACCTCGTCGAGCAGGCAGAACGGCGCGGGATTCAGGTTGAAGATCGCCATCACCAGCGCCACCGCGGTCATCGCCTTTTCGCCGCCCGACAGCAGCGAGATGTGGCTGTTCCGCTTGCCGGGCGGGCGGGCCATCATCGTGACGCCTGCGTCGAGCAGGTCTTCGCCGGTCAGTTCCAGGTAGGCGTGGCCGCCGCCGAAAAGTTTCGGGAACAGGTCCTGGAAGCCGGCGTTGACGCGGTCGAAGGTGTCCTTGAAGCGCTCGCGGGTTTCGCGATCGATCTTGCGGATCGCGTTTTCGAGCGTTTCCAGCGCGGTCGTGAGGTCGGTCATCTGCGCGTCGAGGTATTCCTTGCGCTGCGCGGCTTCGGCGTGCTCGGTGATCGCGGCGAGGTTGACCGGCTCCAGCCGGGCGATCCGCGCGTCGAGGTCGGCGATCTTTTCCTGCCAGGCCTCGGGCTGCACTTCGTCGGAAAGGTTCGCGAGCAACGGCTCGATTTCCAATCCAGCCTCGGTGATCGCCTCGGCCAGTTGTTCGGCGCGCAGTCGCTGGCCCTGCTCTTCCAGGCGCAGCTTTTCGAGCGCGTCGCGCTCCTCGCCCATGGCCTGCTCGGCGACATGCCGCGCGTGCTCGCGTTCGCGCAAGTCGTTGGCGGATTCCTCGACCACGCGGCGCGCCTCGACCAGCTTCTTGTCCACCGAGAGCCGCTGCTCGAGGCAAACCTGGCGTTCGTTGTCCAGCGCGGCGGTCGGGTCGCTGCCTTCGGCAAGGCGCCGGTCCAGGTCCGCGCGATGCCTTTCCAGTTGCTCGCGCTGGGTGCGCATTCGCGCCAGCGATTGTTCCAGCGCCGCCAGGGTCACGCGCCGGGACTCCAGCGCGATCGCATGGCGATGCGCGGCGTCGGTGGCTTCCTGCGCATCGGCGCGCGCGGCTTCGCGGCGTTCCAGCAAATGCCGTCGCTCCGTTTCCAGGGCGACGCGCGCCTGCTCGTGTTCGCCCATGTTGGCGACGGCGAATTGCATGCGCGCCCGCGCGGCCTGCAGCAACTGCTCGTTATCGGCCAGCGCCTTCTCGACGTCGGCATGTTCGGTGTCGATGGCCTCCAGTCGGGCACGCGCGCTGTCGATGCGGCCCTGGCGACTCTGCATCTCGCCGGCGAGTTCCGACAGGCGCCGATGCGCGTTGTACAGGTCGCGCTGGGCGTCGTCGCGCGCCTGCTCGGCGGCGCGGCGCTGGTCCCGGACTTCGGCCTGCCGCTCCTCGAGGTCGGCGATGCGCTTCTCGGTCGCCGCGAGTTCCGTGGTGGCGTCCTGCAGCTCGCGCTCGCGCGCCAACACGCCGACCTGCCCGCCCTCGGCGCGCCGCACACGCGCGAAGCCCGGGCCCAGCCACACCCCGTCGCGCGTGATGACGGTGCCGGTGGGTGCAAGGGTCGAGGCGATGTCGCGCGCTTCGTCGACCGACCCCGCGGTGCGTACTTTCGCCAGCAAGGCGCGCGCTGCGGCCGGCCCGTCCACCTCGCCGGCCAGCGTGCCCGCCACATCCAGGTCGAGCTCTGCACGGCTGCCGATCAGCGTGATGTCGGATTTCGCGACCTCGGCGAGCTCGCCGGCGTGGACCGCGGGATCGTCGACCAGCACGGCTTCCAGCATGCCGGCCAGAACGGTCTCGACCGCGCGCTCCCAGCCTTCGTTGACCTTCAGCCGCGCGCCCAGGCGTTCGCCGTCGGCCAACCCGACTTTTTGCAGCCATTCGCGCGCCGCATCGCGATCGCGCCCAAGCGCCGCGCGCTGCAGCGCTTGCAGCGAGGCGATGCGCCCGCGCAGGTCCTGCTTTTGCGCGTTGGCCTCGGCCAGCCACGTCTGGGCCTGGCGTTCCTCGCCCAGGAGGCGCTCGGCGTCGGCCTTGTGTCCGTCCAGGCCGCGGGCGTGCGCATCCACCTGGGTTTTCAGCAACGCGTGTTCATCGGCGAGGCCCGCGGTTCCGGCGGTCAATGCATCGAGGTCGTAGTTCTTGCGTTCGTTTCGCAGGGCCTCGCGCCGGCGCGACAGATCCAGCGCCTGCTTGTCGAGATGGTCGATGTGGGTGCGCTCGACCTCGGCTTCACGCGAGGTCGAAGCGGTCTGGCCGCTGTGGGCCTCCCAGCGCTGCTGCCACGCGGTGTGTGCGGCTTCCGCATCGTCCAATGCCTGGGCGGCTCGAGACTCGGCTTCGCGCAGGCGACCCGTCTCCGGTTCAGCCTCTGCCACGGCCGCTTTCAGTTCATCGTGCTGGTTCGTATCGGCCTGGATGTGATCGGCCAGCTCCGTCCACGCGCGCTCGGATTCCTCGCGGTCGTGCTGCAGGCGTTCCAGCATTTCCCGGTGGTGCCGGATCTGCTGCTCGACCCGCGCGAGTTCCGCGCCGACCTGGTAGACCTCGGCCTGCACGGCGTTCATCGCTTCGGTGTGCTGCTGGTGCGCTTCGCGGCCGGTCTCGATTTCGGCTTCGAGGTGGCGCTGGGCGGCGAGCTTGCCTTCCAGTGCGGTTTCCGCTTCGCGGAGCGCCTGCCGGTGGGTTTCGAGCTGCGCCGTGACCGAGCGGTAGTTCAGTGCGCGCAATTCGGCTTCGCGCAAGCCACGTTCTTCCTTCAGCTTCTTCCAGCGCTCGGCGGCGCGCGCCTGACGATTCAGGTGGTCGAGCTGCTTTTCGACCTCCTCGCGCACGTCCTTGACGCGGTCGAGGTTCTCGCGGGTGGCCTTGATGCGGCTTTCGGTTTCCTTGCGGCGTTCCTTGTAGCGCGATACACCTGCGGCTTCCTCCAGGTGGATGCGCAACTGCTCGGGCCGGGATTCGACGATGTCCGAAATCACGCCCTGCTCGATGATCGAGTAGCTGCGGGCGCCGAGCCCGGTGCCGAGGAACAGGTCGGTGATGTCGCGGCGGCGGCAGCGCACGCCGTTCAAGTAGTAATCGGACTGCGCGTCGCGGCTGACGCTGCGCTTCACCGAGATCTCGTTGAAGCCGGCGTATTCGCCACCCAGGGTGCCGTCGGAGTTGTCGAAGATCAGCTCGACCGTCGCCTGCCCGACCGGCTTGCGCCCCGACGAACCGGAAAAGATCACGTCGGTGATGGCTTCGCCGCGCAGCCGGCTGGCGGCGCTTTCGCCCATCACCCAGCGGATCGCGTCGATGATGTTGGACTTGCCGCAGCCGTTCGGGCCGCAAATGCCGGTGAGGTTGGTCGGGAGGTGGAGGATGGTCGGATCGACGAACGACTTGAATCCGGCCAGCTTGATAGTCGACAGGCGCATGGGTCAGGACTTGGATGTCACGGCAACGGCGGGTCCGGCGCGCAGCGCACCGGGCGAATGCGCCACTGTGCCAAGGGCGGCGTCCGGAAGCAACGAAAAATTCTGCCGGCTCTTTTGGGTCAATGACTTGGACCGCACTCTTCACAGCCCTCCCAGTCGAGCGCGGAAGCGACAGGGGTGCGTCCAAAGGCGTCCCAGGCCGATTGGCCGCGGCTGCTAGGGCACCCGCGCCTCGATCGCCAGCGCATGGATGCCATGGCCCATCAGGTCCGCCAGCGCCTCGTACACCATCCGGTGCTGCTGCACCCGCGGCTTGCCGTCGAACGCGGCGCTCGCGATGCGCACCCGGAAATGGCCGCTGCCCTCGCCCGCGTGCCCGATGTGCAAATGGCCTTCGTCGATCACCTCGAGCGCCGTGGGCGCGAACGCGCGTTCCAGCCGCGCGCGAATCCCGTCGATCGGCGCTGCACTCATGGCAGGGTCTGGCGGAACGGCCGCACCGTCACTTCCCGGAACACGCCCGCCACCCGGTACGGATCGGCATCCGCCCACTTGCGCGCGGCTTCGAGATCGTCGAATTCGGCGATGATCAGGGTGCCGCTAAATCCGGCCGGCCCGGGATCTTCCGCATCGATGGCCGGGAACGGCCCGGCCAGCAGCAGGCGGCCTTCTTCCAGGAGCTTCTGCAAGCGCGCGAGGTGCGCAGGCCGCGCAGCCTTGCGCTTGTCCAGCGAGTTGGGGATGTCGATGCCGGTGATGGCGTACCACATGGGAGATTCCGTTCGTCTGGCGGGTTCGCCCTCCCTTCAGGGGGAGGGTTGGGTGGGGATGGGTTCCTGCACCAAGAGCACCCCATCCCCCTCCCGGCCTTCCCTTGAAGGGAAGGAGAAAAGCTCGCAACGCCAAGCTTATCCTTCCGGCCGCATGTAGGGAAACAGCAGGACGTCGCGGATCGAGGCGGAATCGGTGAAGAGCATCACCAACCGGTCGATTCCGACGCCCAGGCCGCCGGTCGGCGGCAGGCCGACTTCCAGGGCACGGATGTAGTCGGCGTCGAAGTGCATCGCCTCGTCGTCACCGTGCGCGAGCGCCTCGACCTGGGCGCGGAAGCGCGCCGCCTGGTCCTCGGGGTCGTTCAATTCCGAGAAGCCGTTGGCCATTTCCTTGCCGCCGATGAACAGCTCGAAGCGATCGGTGATTTCCGGGTCCGCGTCGTTTGCGCGGGCGAGCGGCGACACTTCCGTCGGATACTGGGTAACGAAGGTCGGCTGCACCAGGGTGTGCTCGACGGTCTTCTCGAAGATCTCGAGCAGCAACTTGCCCCAGCCGTATTCGGTCTTTACCGGCACCTTGAGGCGCGCGCAATGCCCGCGCAAGGCCGCGGCGTCGCGCAATTCGTGCGCCGCGATCCCGGGGTTGAGCTCGCGCACCGCGTCGCTTAGCGACCAGCGCCGGAACGGCTTGCCGACATCGATGTCGCGTTCTTCCCACCGCAGGCCGGTGGTGCCGAGTACCGCTTTCGCGGTTTCCCTGATCATGGCCTCGGTCAGGTCCATGATCTCGTTGTAGCTGGCGTAGGCCTGGTAGAGCTCCAGCATCGTGAACTCGGGGTTGTGCCGGGTGGACACGCCTTCGTTCCGGAAGTTGCGGTTGATCTCGTACACGCGCTCGAAACCACCGACCACCAGCCGCTTGAGGTACAACTCCGGCGCCACCCGCAGGTACAGGTCGATGTCGAGCGCGTTGTGGTGGGTGACGAACGGCCGCGCGGTTGCGCCGCCCGGGATCACGTGCATCATCGGGGTCTCGACTTCCATGAAGCGGCGGGGCTCGGCTTCCAGCCACTGGCGCATGAAGCCGATGATCGCCGAACGCTTCCTGAATGTTTCGCGCGCCTCGGGCGTCACGATCAAATCGACGTAGCGCTGCCGGTAGCGCTGTTCGACGTCGGCCAGGCCGTGCCACTTGTCGGGCAGGGGCCGCAGCGATTTCGTCAGCAGGCGCAGCGCGTCCACCTTGACCGACAATTCGCCGGTCCTGGTGCGCATCAGCGTGCCCTCGGCCCCCACGATATCGCCGACGTCCCAGCCCTTGAACGCGTCGTAGGTTTCACCCAGCGCGTCCTTCTGAAGGAACAACTGGATCGCGCCCGTGCGGTCCTGGACGCGGGCGAAGCTGGCCTTCCCCATCACCCGCTTGCCGAGCAGGCGGCCGCCAATCCGCACGCGGCGCGCTTTGGCGTTCAATGCCTCCGAATCGGCGCCATCGGTTTCATGCTGCAACTCGCCGGCAAAGGCGTCGGGTCGGAAATCGTTAGGGAACGCGATCCCCTGCCCGCGCAGCGCGCGCAGCTTTTCGCGGCGCTCGGCGATGAGCTTGTTTTCGTCCGCCGCTGACGTGGCAACCTGATCGTTGGTTTCTGACATTTCCCGGTCGGTTTTGTTGGGTGATCTTGCGCATCGTACCGGACCCTCTTCCGGCGCTCCGCGCAAAAGAAAAGGCGGCGCTTCGCGCCCCTCCTCCCGAAGGGAGAAGGGAAACCTCGAGAAACCTCTACGCATCGGCGCGCTTGGCGCCCGCTTCAAGGCCCATCTTGAGGCTCGCTTCGATGAACTCGTCGAGATCGCCGTCGAGGACGCGCTGGGTGTCGGTGCGCTCGATACCGGTGCGCAGGTCCTTGATGCGCGACTGGTCGAGCACATAGTTGCGGATCTGGTTGCCCCAGCCGACGTCGGATTTGGTCGCTTCCACGGCGGCCTTTTCGGCGTTGCGCTTCTGCAATTCCATCTCGTACAGCTTGGCCCGCAGCATCTTCATCGCGCGGTCGCGGTTGGCATGCTGGGAGCGCTCGGTCTGGCAGGCTACCACTATCCCGCTCGGCACATGCGTGATCCGGACGGCCGACTCGGTCTTGTTGACGTGCTGGCCACCGGCGCCGGACGAACGGTACACGTCGGTCTTGAGGTCCGCCGGGTTGATCTCGATGTCGATGTCGTCGTCGACTTCGGGCGACACGAACACCGAGGCGAAACTCGTGTGCCGGCGGTTGTCGGAATCGAACGGCGACTTGCGGACCAGCCGGTGCACCCCGATTTCGGTCTTGAGCCAGCCGTAGGCGTAATCGCCGGCCACGCGAAAGGTCGCCGATTTGATGCCCGCGACCTCCCCCGCCGACGCTTCCAGCAGCTCCGTCTGCCAGCCACGATCTTCCGCCCAGCGCAGGTACATGCGCAGCAGCATCTCCGCCCAGTCCTGGGCCTCGGTGCCGCCGGCGCCGGCCTGGATGTCGACGAAGGCGTTCGACGAGTCCATTTCACCCGCGAACATGCGGTGGAACTCGAGCTGGGCGACGCGCCTTTCGAGCGTGTCGACATCGTTCGAGACGGCTTGCAGCGAGGCATCGTCGTCTTCGTCGGCGGACAGCTCCAGCAGCTCGCCGGCGTCGTCCAGGCCATGCGTGATCTGGTCGAGGCCTTCCACGAATTCAGCCAGCCGTGCCCGTTCGCGACCCAGGTCCTGGGCACGTTGCGGATCGTCCCAGACGTTCGGGCTTTCGAGTTCGCGGGTTACTTCTTCGAGGCGTTCGCGCTTGACAGGGTAGTCAAAGATACCCCCTGAGCGATTCCACGCGCTCACGCAGATCCTCGATGTGGGCGCGGATGGGGTTGCTCTCGATCATGGGCGGGGTCGCTCGCGAAAAGAGGCGAATGGTAGCAAAGCGGCGCTCGCGCCGCATGCGTCAGCGCCGCCTGCTGACGACTGTCACTGGCGCCGGAATGCCATCCGGCCTAGAGTTGCCCATCCTTCCCGCGAGGCACCGCCGTGACCACCGAACCCGCACCGGACCGCCACCTGCGGTGGCGCATCTTCCCTGCCGTCGCGATCATCGCGATCGGCGTGCTGTTCCTTTTGAACAACCTCGGCTACAACCTCGCGTTCCTCGACCGCGGGAACTGGTGGGCCGTCATCATCCTGCTGGCGGCATTCGCGCCACTGACGCGCGCCTGGGAAATCCACCGCGAGCGGGGCCGGGCCGACGCCGAAGTCGTGCACTCGGTGCTGTGCGGCATCGCCGTCGCGCTGGTGGGCGTGATGTTCCTGCTCGAGCTCGACTGGGGCACGTGGTGGCCGCTGTTCGTGATCCTGGGCGGCCTGTTCGCGCTGGCGCCGCATCGATCCCGCGGCCACCGCCATCGCTACGGCGGCAGCGAAGACGACGCGCCGGTCAAGCGCTGAAGCGGCCTACCCATTCGAGGTACTTGTCCACGAAGTTCCCGAGGAACTTCCGGACGCTTTCGTCCGTCACGCTGCCGTCCTGGCCGAACAGGCCTTCCTTGTAGCGGACGAAGGCTTCGGGCTGCTGCAGCATCGGGACGTCCAGGAACACGCAGATGTTCCGCAGGTGCTGCTGCGCCAGTGCGGTCGACATCGCGCCGGCCGAGGTCCCGATCACCGCGCCTGGCTTGCCGTCGAACGCATTGGTGCCGTAGGGCCGCGAGCAGACGTCGATCGCGTTCTTCAGCACGCCCGGCACCGAGCGGTTGTATTCGGGCGTCACGAACAGCACCCCGTCGCACGAACGGATCTCTTCCTTGCGGTCCTCGCACACCTTAGGGTAGTCGCCGTCGAAATCCTGGTTGTAGAGCGGCAGGTCGTCGATGCGGATGTGGCGGAACCCGGCGCGGTCGCCGGCAATCTTCTCAAGCGCGTGCGCCAGTTGCTTGTTGAACGAACCCTTGCGGAGACTGCCGACCAGTACCGCGATCACGGGGTGTCCTTTGCTCATGGTGTTACCTCCTTGTGGTGCAGCTCGAGCATGCCCGTCAGGGCTTCACGAATTTCAGCGTCATCCTGTCCGATTCACCGATCGCCTTCATCTTCGCATGTTCGGAATCGGGGCCGGCGAGGTCGGGCGGCAGGTGGTGCACGTTGATGTCTTCCGGATCGTTCGGGTTGGCGTTGATGTCCGAAACACCGGCGAGGCGGAAACCGGCGCGCAGTCCGGCCTCGATCATGTAGTCCTCCGGAATCCGGTGCAGCTCCTTCGAGCTTTCGGTTGCTTCGGCGAACGGCTTTGCGCGATGGTCGGTCACACCGAACACGCCGCCGTGCTTCAGCACCTTGTACGCCGCCCGGAATACCCCATCCAGCGTTTCAGGGCTGCGGTTCAACCAGTCGTGGGTGTTGCGGAAGGTCAGCACCATGTCGGCCGATCCGTCCGGCCCCAGGTTCACGTGATCGGGCGGCGCAAACGGCACGACCTTCGCAATGTGGCCGTAAACCTCGGGATTGGCCTTCAACATCTGCTCGAAGCGGGTTGGCCCGCCGTCGCGCGATGGCGGCGCGGCTTCGATCAAGTGCCCGTGCGCGTACAGGAACGGCGCAAGGATCTCGGTGTACCAGCCGCCACCCGGGGAGAGTTCGATCACCGTCATGTCCGGTTCGATCCCGAAGAATTCCAGGGTCGCGACCGGATGCCGGTACTGGTCGCGCGCCTTGTTGGCAGGCGAGCGCCAGCTGCCCGCGACGGCTTCCTGCAACATCGCATGGGTATCGCCGGACGCCGCGATCGGCCCCGCGGCGAACGCGCTGCCGGCAAGCAACGCCGCACATCCGAACAGGCCCAGCTTTCGGCGGATCATGGCAACCATGGCGCGATCTCCTGCGGGTGGAACCCCAAGGGTACGCCGAAACGGGCGGCGCCGCGCGATAATCGCGATGCAACCGGACCCGGAAGGCCGCCATGTCCCGCCGCACGATCGACCTCGACGACGCGCTGTACCAGTACCTGCTCGACCATTCGCTGCGCGAGCATCCCGAACAAGCCGCGCTGCGCGAGGCGACGGCCGGGCACCCGCGTGCCGGGATGCAGATCTCGCCCGAACAGGGCCAGTTCATGCAGTTGCTGGTGAAGCTGATGGGCGCCAGGCGCACGATCGAGGTCGGCACCTTCACGGGCTACAGCGCCCTGGCCGTCGCGCTCGCGTTGCCCGCGGACGGCAAGATCCTCGCCTGCGACATCAGCGACGAATACACCTCGATCGGCAAGCCGTATTGGCGGCGCGCCGGCGTCGCGGACCGGATCGAACTCGTGATCGCGCCTGCGCTGCAGACGCTGGACGCGCGCATCACGGCCGGGGAGACCGGTAGCTACGACTTCGCCTTCATCGATGCCGACAAGACCGGCTACGACGGCTATTACGAACGCTGCCTGCAACTGGTCGCCGCCGGCGGCCTGATCGCCATCGACAATACCCTGTGGGGCGGCGCCGTCGCCAGGCCCGCGCAGGACGACGATACCCGCGCGCTTCAGGCGCTCAACGACAAGCTGCACGGCGACGAACGCGTCGACCTGGCGCTGCTGCCGATCGGCGACGGGCTCACTCTCGCGCGCAAGCGGTAACCAACTGGATGCCAAACCGAGCCGCGGCTTCTGCAGGTTGGGCTGATCCCGCACCCGTTCCGGGAGAAGCCCGACAGCCGGCGACGGGGGCAGCCGCGAACGTCGGGGTGCGATGCACCGGGATCGGCTGTCGGGCTTCGCTGCGCTCAGCGCCAACCTGCAAGAGCCCCGAGGCCGGCTTTTGCAGGTTGCCCAGCCTCCCGTGAGCGTCAGCCTTGGTGAACCGGGCTCCCGCGCGCCTACACGTGTTCCCAATGCCGCAGCAGCAGCCGCATGGATTCGCGGCTCTGCCATTCGTCGATCATCAATTCGAACACGATCCGCAGCGGCACGCCCTGCGGAACGTCGCCGTCCGCATGGAACCACACGCCGTCGTGCGAGCGGCCGTCGCGCGGGTCGCGCAGGCGCAGTCGGCGGTGTGCGCCGTCGGCGCCCATCGAGGTCTGGGTGGCGCACTCGAACACGTTGTCGAACTGCGGCGCTGCGAATCCCTGGCCCCACGGTCCGGCCACGCGCAACTGCCGTGCCAGTTCGAGTTCCAGCTCCGCGGGCGCGAGTTCGCCGTCGCTCAGCAGTACCGGTTGCAGCGATTCCTCGAGGATGCGGTCGCGCACCACGGCATCGAACGACTCGGCGAAGCGCACGTAGTTCGACAACGCGAGACTGAGCCCCGCCGCCATCGCGTGGCCGCCGAACCGCTCGATCAGCCCGGGGCAGCGCACATCGACCTCGGCCAGCGCATCGCGAACATGGAACCCGGGCACCGAACGCGCCGAACCGCGCAGCGAATCGCCTTCGCCCGCGGGCGCGAACGCGACCACCGGACGATGCAGCCGTTCCTTCACCCTCGCTGCCACCAGCCCGACGACGCCGGGATGCCATGACGGGTCGAACAACGCGACGCCGAACGCATTGCCGGTGGCGAGCCCGGCGAGGCCCACCAGCGCATCGTCCACCATCGCGGTCTGCAGGTCCCGGCGCTGCGCGTTGATGGCGTGCAACGCCGCCGCGAGCGCCCGGGCGCGCGACGGGTCGTCCGACAGCAGGCACTCGATGCCGATCGACATGTCCTCGAGCCGCCCCGCGGCATTGATCCGCGGACCCACCGCGAATCCCAGGTCGGCGGCGACCGCATTGCCGGCGTCGCGGCCGGAGACTTCGAACAATGCCGCGATGCCGGCGCAGGCGCGGCCGGTACGGATACGCCGCAATCCGCCCTCCACCAGTGCGCGGTTGTTGCGGTCGAGCGCCACCAGGTCGGCGACCGTGCCGAGCGCCACCAGGTCGAGCAGCGACGCGAGGTCGACTTCGCCGCGCTTCCCCATTGCGGCCCGCAACGCCAGCAACAGGTAGAACACCACCCCGGCACCACACAGGTATTTGCTGCCGAAGCCGTCGCCCGGCAGGTTCGGATTGACGATCGCGTCCGCCTCGGGCAATCGCGGGCCCGGCAAGTGGTGGTCGGTGACGATGACCCGGCAGCCACGCGCCTTCGCGGCAGCGACGCCGGCGAGCGACGCAATGCCATTGTCCACGGTGACGAGCAGGTCCGGCGCCGGCCGCATCGTGTCGACCAGCGCTGGGGTCAGCCCGTAGCCGTGCCTCACACGGTCGGGAACAACATAGCCGACGCGCCGCGCGCCCAGCATCCGCAAGCCGCGCACGGCGACCGCGCAACCCGTCGCGCCGTCGCAGTCGTAGTCGCCCGCAACCAGGATCGAGCGGTCGTTCGCGACGGCATCGACGAGGAGTTCGAGCGCGGGACCGACACCCGCCAGCCCGGCCGGCGGCAACAGCCCGGCAAGCCGATGGCCCGCGTCGTCGGGGCAACAAACCCCGCGTGCCGCGTAGACCCGTTGCACGACCGGGTGTACGGAAGCCATCCAGCCGCGCGGCGTCGCACCCGCTCCGCGGCGCACGATCTTCAGCGCGGCGGCGCCGACACTCACCCGCGTCGCCAGAAGCGCAGACGGTGGGCATGCCGAACCCGGAAGCGCTCACCGGCCGGCAACGTCACTTCGATCGCATCGAACCGCCGCGCGCCAAGAGCTTGCTCGAAGAACGGAAGCCATTCCATTGATCCATCTGATGTTCCAACATCGAGCAGCCCATCGCCGGCGATTCCCTTGAACGCCTCGGGAGATGGCTCCGCGATGTCGACCCCCGCCACCTTGGCCAGGCCCCTGATCACGTCGTCCCGGGTCGCCACGACCGCCAGCCCGGTTTCCACCGCCACCGGCAGCGAACCGGCGCCCCAGAGCCACAAGGCATTGACCGGCAGCTTGCCGGCGGCAATCCGCGCAGCATTCACCGGATGCGCGTGCAGCGCAATCTGCGCCTCGCTGAACAGCTGGCGCCAGCGGCGTCCGGCTTCGCCGGCCGGCAGGCAGCCCAGCAGGTCCGCGCCCAACGCCTCCGCCGGCGGCGTGAAAGCAACCTCCGGGCTTCCCCGGCCCAGATGCGCGCACCACGCGAAGGGCGAATCGACAGCAAGCGACGACCCGGCATCCTCGAACAAGGGCTCCAGCGTAGCCGCGAGCGCCTGCGCCTCGTCGCGGGAGATGTCGGGCAACGGGCATGCCATCAGCCGGGCGCCGGTGGGTTCGCCGCGCACGTACGCCGGATCGGCGCACAACCAGCTTCCGACGGCGGCGTCGCCGGCATGGACGTGGTGGCGCAGCGCGGCAATGGACAGCACCCCGCCGGGAAAGTGGAACAGTCGTCGCACCTGGGCATCGCGTGAACCCGGCACGTCCGCCAGGCGATCGCCCCTCGCCAGCCACCGCCGCAGCGCCGCGTCGCGGGCGGGGCGCGGCGACGGCGACAGGACGTGCAGGATGCTCATGCCCTCGCCGCTTCGAGTGCTTCGCAGCACGCCAGCCACTCGTCTTCGAGCGCCGTCTTTTCCTCGCGCAGGGCATTCTGCTCGCGGCCGATGTCGGCGAGGACGGCGGTCGGTCCTTCGTAGATGGCGGGATCAGCGAGGCGATCCTGCAGTTGCGCCAGCACGGCGTCGATCGCCGCCACGCGCGCCTCGATCTTCTCGAGATGCTTGCGCTGGGTACGCTGGCGTTCGCGCATCGCGGCGGCCTCGCGGCGGCGCTCGCGCGGACCCGCCGCTGGCGATGTGGCCGTGTCGCGCGCGGCGGGCTCGCTGCTGCGTGTGCGCAGCCAGCGCGCATAATCATCGAGGTCGCCATCGAAGGGCGCGACCGCGCCACCCGCGACGCGCCAGAAGCCGTCGCATACCAGTCCGAGCAGATGCCGGTCGTGCGCCACCAGCACCAGCGCGCCGGGGTAGTCGTTGAGCGCGTCGGCCAGCGCCTCGCGCATGTCCAGGTCGAGATGGTTGGTGGGCTCGTCCAGCACCAGCAGGTTCGGCTTGCGCCACGCGATCAGCGCGAGCGCGAGGCGCGCGCGCTCGCCGCCCGAGAAGCCGTCGACCGGATCGAACGCGCGGTCGCCCGCGAAATGCCACTGGCCCAGCCAATCGCGCAGGACCTGAGCCGGCGCGTCGGGCGCCAGTTCGCGCAGGTGGTCGAAGGGCGTCTCGCCCGCGCGGAGGCTTTCCACCGTGTGTTGCGCGAAGTATCCGATCACCAGATCCTTGTGCGCCTCGCGCATCCCCGCGAGCGGCGGCAGTTCGCCGACCAGCGTCTTGACCAGCGTGGACTTGCCGGCGCCGTTGGGTCCGAGCAGTCCGATGCGGTCGCCGGCCTCGATGTTGAAGCGGACGCCGGACAAAATCCGCGCAGGATTTGCCGCAGCGGCCCTGCGCGAAGCACCTGCCCCTGTCTCTGACCGTGACCCAGCCTGCAATCCCGGTGTGTCGCCATCGCGCGCATGCTGCGCTCCGGCAACGTAAGCCGGGCCGTAGCCGGCGTCGACGTGTTCGAGCTTCAGCATCGACTGCGGCACGCGCGGGGGATCGGGGAACCGGAATTCGAAGGTGCGTTCGGCGCGCACGGCTTCGGTGCCCGCAAGCTTCTCCAGCCGCTTGATGCGTGACTGCGCCTGGCGGGCCTTGGTGGCCTTGGCACGGAAGCGGTCGATGAAGGACTGCAGGTGCGCGCGCTCGGCCTGCTCTTTCGCGAATGCGGCCTGCTGCTGATGCAGGCGCTCGGCGCGCTGCCGCACGAAGTCGCTGTAGTTGCCGGCATACAAACGCGCGCCGCCCTGCTCCAGGTGCAGCACGTGGTCGACCGTGCCGTCCAGGAACTCCCGATCGTGCGAAATCACCATCAGCATGCGCGGATAGCGGCGCAGCCACTGCTCGAGCCACAGCACCGCGTCGAGATCCAGATGGTTGGTCGGCTCGTCGAGCAGCAGCAGGTCCGAAGGCGCCATCAGCGCGCGCGCGAGGTTCAGCCGTCCGCGCCAGCCGCCCGAGAATTCCGCGACGGCCTTCTCGTGCTCGTCCGCCTGGAAGCCCAGCCCGTGCAGCAGCCGGCCGGCGCGCGCGCGGCCGTCGTAGCCACCCATCGCATCGATGCGGTGGTGGGCGGCCGCCGCGGCGGCGTGGTCGCCCTCCGCCTGCGCGCGCGCTTCATCGGCCAGCGTCGCGGCGAGTTCGGTGTCGCCGCCCAGGACATGGTCGATGGCCGCCTCGGAGAGCGCAGGCGTTTCCTGCGCGACCGAGGCGATCCGCAGACCCGCCGGTACGTCGAGCGCACCCGCATCGGCCTCGACCTCCCCGAGGATCGCCGCGAACAGGCTCGACTTGCCGGTGCCGTTTCGCCCGGCGACGCCGATCTTCCACCCGTCGTGCAGGACTGCGTCGACGCCCGCCAGCAGCAGCCGTCCACCGCGGCGAAGGGCGAAGTCACGGAAGCCGATCACACGTATCGCACGCCCGTGATTTCGTAGTTGCGCTCGCCCGCCGGGGCCTCGAAGGCGAAGCTCTCGCCTTCGCACTTGCCGATCATCGCGCGCGCGATCGGCGAGGACACCGCGATCAGGCCCTTCTTGATGTCGGCTTCGATGTCACCGACGATCTGGTAGGTGACCGCCTCGCCGTTGTCGGCATCCTCGAGGTCCACCACCGCGCCGAACACCACCTTCTCGCCGGGGTTCAGGGTAGCCGGGTCGATGATCTGCGCGGTCGAAAGCGCGGCCTCGATGGCGTGGATGCGTCCTTCCACGAAGCTCTGCTGCTCGCGAGCGGCGTTGTATTCGGCGTTCTCGCTCAGGTCGCCGTGGGCACGGGCCTCGGCGATCGCGGCGATGATCCGCGGGCGTTCTTCGGATTTCAGTCGATCCAGTTCGGCGCGCAGTCGCTCGGAACCGGCTTTGGTCATGGGGGCTCGCTGCATGTGCGGGACTCCTTTCGAATGGTTGAACAAAAAACGGGGGTCAGAGTGCGCTTTCGAGCGCCAGGGGCACCGGTCCACGAGACCTTCGGCGACGTGCCCTCCGACCCCGCTCTGGCGTCACGCAGCGGCGACGTTTTTCCGGGGCCCGCGCGCGTCGCGGGCGTCCAGCTCGGCGTGCAGTTCCTGCAGGCTCGTGACGCCGCCCTGCTCGCGGAAGTCCAGCGAGTGCAGCAGCGCCGCCGCGCCCGCGACGGTCGTCGAATAGGTGACGTGCTGCTGGAGTGCCGAGCGCCGGATCGAGAACGAGTCGGCGATCGCCTGCCGCCCTTCGGTGGTGTTGACGATGTAGGAAATCTCGCCGTTCTTGATGGCGTCGACGATGTGCGGCCGGCCTTCGAGCACCTTGTTGATGCGCTCGCACTCGATGCCGTGGTCGCGCAGGTACGCCGCGGTGCCGCCGGTAGCGATCAGCGAAAAGCCGCGCTTCCGCAGGTCGCGCGCCACCTCGAGCAACCGGGACTTGTCGGCATCGCGCACCGACAGGAACACCTTGCTGCCCGCCGCCGGCGCCGCGACGTGGGCGGCCTCGTGGCCGCGCGCGAACGCTTCGCCAAAGCTGCGGCCGACGCCCATCACCTCGCCGGTCGAACGCATCTCGGGGCCGAGGATCGGGTCGACGTTCTGGAATTTCAGGAACGGGAAGATCGCTTCCTTGACCGACCAGTAGTGCGGCACCCGCTCGCGCGTGGCGTCCTGTTCCGCGAGGCTCTTGCCGGCCATGCAGCGCGCCGCGATCTTGGCCAGCGGCCGGCCGGTGGCCTTCGACACGAACGGCACCGTGCGCGACGCGCGCGGGTTGACCTCGAGGATGTACACGTCGTCGCCCTGGATCGCGAACTGGGTGTTCATCAGGCCGACGACGCCGAGTTCGCGCGCCAGCAGGGCCACCTGCCGCCGCAGCTCGTCCTGGATTTCGGGCTTCAGCGAATATGGCGGCAGCGAGCATGAGGAATCGCCCGAATGCACGCCGGCTTCCTCGATGTGCTGCATGATGCCGCCGATCAGCACCGCACCGTCGGCGTCGGCAATCGCGTCGACGTCCACCTCGACGGCGTTGTCGAGGAAGCGGTCCAGCAGCACCGGCGAGGATTCCGACACGCGCA
Organism: Rhodanobacteraceae bacterium; assembly: GCA_035700365.1. GTDB lineage: Bacteria > Pseudomonadota > Gammaproteobacteria > Xanthomonadales > Rhodanobacteraceae > 66-474. The sequence goes on from DASSOQ010000001.1 coordinate 27,713, forward strand.
CCGCGTCGCGGATATAGCGCGCGAGATCCTCGTCCGCGTGCACCACCTCCATTGCACGGCCGCCCAGCACGTAGCTCGGCCGGACGATCAGCGGATAGCCGAGCTCGCGCGCCAGCACCATGGCCTCCTCGGCGGTGCGCGCGATGCGGTTGGGCGGCTGCTTGAGGCCAATCTTCTCGATGCACTGCTGGAAGCGCTCGCGGTCCTCGGCAAGGTCGATCGAGTCCGACGAAGTGCCGATGATCGGAACGCCCGCGGCCTCGAGCGCCCGTGCGAGTTTCAGCGGCGTCTGACCGCCGTACTGCACGATCACGCCCGTCGGCTTCTCCTTGTCGACGATTTCCAGCACGTCTTCGAGCGTCACCGGCTCGAAATACAGGCGATCCGACGTGTCGTAATCCGTGGACACGGTTTCGGGGTTGCAGTTGACCATGATGGTCTCGAACCCGTCTTCGCGCATCGCTAGCGCGGCGTGCACGCAGCAGTAGTCGAACTCGATGCCCTGCCCGATCCGGTTGGGACCGCCGCCCAGCACCATGATCTTCCTGCGGTCCGTCGGGTTGGACTCGCATTCCTCCTCGTAGGTCGAATACATGTACGCCGTGGTCGTGGCGAATTCAGCCGCGCAGGAATCCACGCGCTTGTACACCGGGCGCACGCCGAGCGTGTGGCGCACGTGGCGAACAGAACCTTCGTCCGACTGCAGCAACTTGGCGAGCCGCGAATCGGAGAACCCGAGGCGCTTCAGTTCCCGCATGCGCGGCGCGTCGAGTGCGCGCATGCCGCCGGCGCGCACGTCGGCCTCGGTCGCGACGATGTCCTCGATCGCCGCGAGGAACCAGGGATCGATCTTCGACAATTCATGGACGTCCTCGAGGGACAGCCCCGCGCGAAAGGCATCACCTACGTGGAAGATCCGCTCGGGCGCGGGCTGGCGCAACTCGCGCTTCAGCAGTTCCATGCCTTCCGGCGTGTGCCAGTCGATGCCGCCGGGGTTCAATCCATCGTGGCCCGTCTCGAGGCCGCGCAGCGCCTTCTGCAGCGACTCGGCGAAGGTGCGGCCGATCGCCATCACCTCCCCGACCGATTTCATCTGGGTCGTCAGGTGCGGGTCGGCGGCCGGGAACTTCTCGAACGCAAAGCGCGGAATCTTGGTGACGATGTAATCGAGCGCCGGCTCGAACGAAGCCGGGGTCCTGCCGCCGGTGATTTCGTTCTTGAGTTCATCGAGCGTGTAGCCGACCGCGAGCTTGGCCGCGACCTTGGCGATTGGGAAGCCCGTCGCCTTGGAGGCCAGCGCCGAGGACCGCGACACCCGCGGGTTCATCTCGATCACGACCACCCGGCCATCGGCGGGGTTCACGCCGAACTGCACGTTGCTGCCACCGGTATCCACGCCGATCTTGCGCAGCACCGCGATCGAGTAATCGCGCAGGCGCTGGTATTCCTTGTCGGTGAGGGTGAGCGCCGGCGCGACCGTGATCGAGTCGCCCGTATGCACGCCCATCGGATCGAAGTTCTCGATCGCGCACACGATGATGCAGTTGTCCGCACGGTCGCGGACCACTTCCATCTCGAATTCCTTCCAGCCGAGTACCGACTCGTCGATCAGCACCTCGTGCACCGGCGAGAGTTCCAACCCGCGCGCGACGATCTTCTCGAATTCCTCGACGTTGTAGGCGATGCCGCCGCCGGTGCCGCCCAGGGTGAACGAGGGGCGCACGATGCACGGGAAGCCGAGTGCGACCTGGCCCTCGCGGGCTTCGTCCATCGAGCGGGCGATCGCCGACCTCGGCGAGGTGAGGCCGATCTCGTCCATCGCGTTGCGGAACAGCTCGCGGTCCTCGGCCATCCTGATCGCATCGCGCGAGGCACCGATCAATTCGACCCCGTGCTTTTCCAGGACGCCGTGGTCGGCGAGGTCCAGCGCGCAGTTCAGCGCCGTCTGGCCGCCCATCGTCGGGAGCAGCGCGTCGGGTTTTTCGCGCTCGATGATCTTCTCCACGGTGCGCCAGTCGATCGGCTCGATGTACACGCGATCGGCCATCTCCGGATCGGTCATGATCGTGGCCGGGTTCGAGTTGACCAGCACCACCCGGTAGCCTTCCTCGCGCAGCGCCTTGCACGCCTGCGCGCCCGAGTAGTCGAACTCGCAAGCCTGGCCGATCACGATCGGACCGGCGCCGATGATGAGGATGGTTTTGATGTCGTTACGCTTGGGCATGAGAAGCAACCGGTCCGCAAATGAACGCGAATAAACGCAAATAAACCTCAAACAAGACTCACATCGTCGTGCTGGAGCACAATTCGCCTGAGCCCCAGCCTTGCAGTACCGAAGTTCAACAGCACAGCCACGGTGATTCCACTTGCGCGCAGATAATTCATCACCTGCGCCTCGTGTTCAGTCGCTATTGCCTTCAGCGCCTTGTGTTCAATCAAGAGAAAACCATCGATGAGAAAGTCGGCGTAATAGGTACCGATTTCCGTGTCCTTGTAGAAAACCTGCAATCGTTTCTCGCGTTCGAATCGGACTCCCTGCCGTGCGAGTTCGATGGCGAGGGCGTTTGCATACACCGCCTCGAGGAAGCCAACGCCCAACTCGTTGCTGACCGCCATCGCGCATCCGATTACCTTCTCCGAAATGCGTGAGCCATTCGCGTTCATTTGGGTTCATTTGCGGACTGCATTTGCTTCGCGAACCTCTGGAACAGATACGCGATGTCATGCGGCCCCGGGCTCGCCTCCGGGTGGCCCTGGAAACAGAACGCGGGCCGGTCGGTGAGGGCGAAGCCTTGCAACGAGCCGTCGAAGAGCGAGGTGTGGGTGACGCGCGTGTTCGCTGGGAGCGTCGCGGGATCGACGGCGAAGCCGTGGTTCTGCGAGGTGATCAGCACGCGCCCGTCGTCGTGGTCCTTCACCGGATGGTTGGCGCCGTGGTGGCCGAACGGCATCTTCAGCGTCTTAGCCCCGACCGCGAGTCCCATCAACTGGTGCCCGAGGCAGATCCCGAACAGCGGAACCTTCGCGTCCAGCAACGTGCGGGTTGCCTCGATCGCATAGGTGCAGGCGGCCGGATCGCCCGGGCCGTTGGTCAGGCAAATGCCGTCCGGCCGCATCGCCAGGACCTTTTCGGCCGGCGTCTGTGCGGGCACCACCGTGATGTCGCATCCTTGCTCGACCAGCAGGCGGAGGATGTTGCGCTTGAGCCCGAAATCGTAGGCGACCACCCTGAACTTCACGGCGGGATTGCGGAACGCTTGCTCGTCGAGTTCATAGTTGCCGTCGCTCCAGGGCGCCGGCTCGCGCAGGCTGACCATCTTGGCGAGGTCCGCGCCATTCAGGCCGGGGAACGCGCGCGCCCTGGCGAGGGCGTCGTCGGTGTCGATCGAATCGCCGGCGACGATGCAGCCATGTTGCGCGCCCCTGTCGCGGAGGATGCGCGTGAGCTTGCGGGTATCGATGCCGGAAATCGCGACGATGCCGTTGCGCCGCAGGTAATTCGGCAACGATTCGGTACTCCGCCAGTTCGACGGGAGCCGCGGCACGTCGCGCACGATCAGTCCGGCGGCTTGCACCTTGCCGGACTCCTCGTCGACCGTATTGCAACCGGTGATGCCGACGTGCGGCACCGTCAGCGTGACGATCTGCTGGGCGTACGATGCGTCGGTCAGGATCTCCTGGTAACCGGTCATCGAGGTGTTGAACACCACCTCGCCGGCCGTCGCGCCCGCCGCTCCGATGGCGTCGCCGTGAAAGAGGGTTCCATCGGCGAGGGCGAGCAGGGCGCGGCTGGGCATGGGCGGATTCCGGGTGCAAGACAACCCTCAGGCCGCGCGGAGCGGGCCTGTGGGTGAAAGTGTTCGGGCGAGGCACAATGCTAGCAGAAACGCGCCCGCCATTCAGGGCGAACCGTCGCGCCGGAGATACAATGCGCGCACGCTTCCGGACATCTGCATGCCTTCCCCCGCCCTACTCGACCCCGCCCGCCTGGACCGTCCCGACACACTCGTCCAGCGCGATCCGTTTTCGTTCCTGATCGCGCACGGCCAGCTCCCCGACGCTTCGCGCGCCGATCTCGGCCGGGACTTCCCGAAATATTCCGGCGCGGGATTCTTCCCGTACGACGCCCGGGAGTGCGGCGAATCCATCAACCATCTCGTCGAGGCCATCACGGCGCCGGAATTCGCGAGCGCGGTCGGTGCCAAGCTCGGCATCGAGGGCCTGGGCCAATATCCGACCTTGGTGACGATCTGCCGGCACCTGAACAAGCGACACGGCACCATCCACACCGACAGCAAGTCCAAGGTCGCGACGGCCCTACTGTACCTGAACCCGAGCTGGAACGACACCAGCGACGGCTGCCTGCGTTTCCTCCGGAGCGTCGACGACATCGATGCGACGATCGCCCCCGAAGTGAAACCCCTGTACGGCGAGTTCGTGATCTTCAAGCGCGCCGACAACTCCTTCCACGGCCACCTGCCGTTCGAGGGCGAACGCCGCGTCATCCAGGTCGCCTGGCTGACCAGTGAGGAAGAAAAGCTGCGCAAGACCCAACGCGGAACCGCGACGCGGTTCTTCAAGAAGCTGGCCGGAAGGTTGGACCGGAAGTTCGGCGCCGGCCGCGACCGCAGCGCCGCGCACCGGAATTGAAATGGTGTCAGGGACAATTTAGGGACAATTTCGAACTACGAATTGTCCCTGACACCATTTCCGAGCATGCCTTCGAGCGCATAGGCACCAGGCGGCTTGGCGGCGAGCCAGGCCGCCGCGGCGAGGGCGCCCCGCGCGAAGATGACGCGGTCCGTGGCGCGATGGGAAAGTTCGATGCGCTCGCCAGCCGTGGCGAGGACGGCGCTGTGTTCTCCAACGATGTCGCCCGCGCGGAGCGCAGCGAAGCCGATCGTCCCTGTCCGGCGCGGGCCCACCTGTCCCTCGCGAGACAGCACCGCGACCGATTCGAAGTCCTGTCCGCGCGCTGCGGCCGCCGCATGACCCAACGCCAGGGCAGTGCCGGAGGGCGCATCGGCTTTGCGCGCGTGATGCGCCTCGAGGATTTCGAGGTCCCAGTCCGGAAGCGCCGCCGCGGCATCGCGCAATGCGCGCGTGAGTACCGCCACCCCGAGACTGAAATTGGCCGCGTGCAGCAATGGAATATCGCGGGCCGCCTCGCTGAGCGTGGTTCGCCGGGTCGCATCCAGTCCCGTCGTGCCGCTGACGAACGCGACCCGATGTTCCCGGCAATGGGCGAGCGCCGCATCGAAGCCGGCCGGGGTGCTGAAGTCGATCACGACATCGAGCTTTGGCGCATTCGCCCATTCGGAGGATGCATTCACGCAATGCGCCAACTGGAAGCGCCCGTCTTCCCGCACCAAGGCCTGGAGCACGCGGCCCATGCGGCCGTCGCCGCCGCTGAGGGCAAGTAAGAGGCTGTTCGTCATTTCCGGCGGCCCACGTGGATTACGCGATCAAGACGTGGAGGATAGCGCCGGACGGAAACGGCACCAGGACGGCACTTCCTCAAATCCAGATCGCCACAAGTTGCAGCACCGCTCCGGCGAACCCCGCCCACAGACCAGTGCGAAGCCACCGCGCACCATGCCGCCGGGTTTCGCCAGAACAATCGTCCACTCCGTTCCGGCCGTGCCATGGCATGGCTGCGGAGCCATTCGAAATGCTGCCGTCACCGAATTTGCGATATCGAACGGCGAGGCAGGACCCCAGAACCACCAGCACCAAGCCAAACAGCTTCAGTGCGAGTTCCAGGTCCGACATCGATCTTCCTTCCCATGGAGGCCCGGCTGGGCCAAAGCTGTCTGGCGCCGATCCTATCCCGTCATCCGCGACCAGAACTGCTTGACGTTGTCGACGAAGCCGCTGGAGCGCGGCGAATGCTTCTTCGCTTCCTCGGCGTCGGCGAAGGTGGCCTCGAACCGCTCCAGCAACTCGCGCTGCTGCTTGTCGAGACGCACCGGCGTTTCCACCACGACGGTGCAGTAGAGGTCGCCGGTATGGCGGCTGCGGACGGACTTCACGCCCTGCCCGCGCAACCGGAATTCCTGGCCGGTCTGGGTTTCCGGCGGCACGGTGATGGTGGTCGCGCCGCCGAGGACCGGCACTTCGATGGTTGCACCCAGTGCCGCCTGTGCGAAGCGGATCGGCACTTCGCAGCGCAAGTTGTCGCCTTCGCGCCGGAACACCGGATGCTCGCGCACGTGGATTTCGACGTACAGGTCCCCGGGCGTCGTGCCGGCGGGGCCGGCCTCGCCCTGCCCGGTCAAGCGGATACGGTCGCCGTCGTCCACGCCCGCGGGCACCTTGACTTCCAGGCTGCGTTCGTCTTCGAGGCGCCCCTCACCGTGGCAGTGCTTGCACGGGGTGACTACCATGCGGCCCGCGCCACCACAGTGCGGGCAGGTCTGCTGGATGGAGAAGATCCCGTTCTGCATGCGCACGCGGCCATGGCCGCGACAGGTGGCGCAGGTCGACAGCTTGCCATCTTCGGAGCCGGTGCCGTTGCAATGGTGGCAGTTGACCATCGTCGGCACGCGGATCTGCCTCTCGATGCCGGCGACGGCTTCCTCGAGATCGAGTTCGAGCACGTAGCGCAGGTCGGAGCCGCGCGCACCGCGCCGGCCGCCGCCGAAGATGTCGGAAAAAATGTCGCCGAAGATGTCACCCACGTCGCCGAACGGCGCACCGCCGCGCCGGCGCCCGGCGCCGTTCTCGAACGCGGCATGGCCGTACTGGTCGTACAGTGCGCGGCGCTCCGGGTCGCCCAGTATTTCCCACGCCTCCTTGGCTTCCTTGAAGCGCTCCTGTGCGGTCGGATCGTCCGGGCAACGGTCGGGATGGTTCTTCATCGCCAACCGGCGAAAGGCCTTTTTCAGTTCCTCGTCGCTGGCGGTCCGCTCGACACCGAGGATTTCGTAATAGCAACGTTTCATGCGCGCAGTCTAGCTTCGAGCCGGCGATCGGGCACGAACCACAGGGCCGCGACCACGCCGTAGATCACGCACGACAGTATGGGTTCGAAAAACGCCAACGCAATCCCGGTGACGTAGTCGATCGGCGAAACGATGACCTTCCAGTCATGCCGGAGTGCCGACGCGAGCGCGCTTTCCTCGCCGCCGTTCGCGGCGATCAGGCTGCGCAAGAGGGGTACCCACGACAAGGCCGCGAGCAGCAGCACGACGCCGTAGAGCGCGGTCGGCACGGCCGCGGGGACGGGGTGCGATTCGTTCAACCAGCTCGTCGTGAACGGGAACAGCGACAGCCAGAACAGGAAGAACAGGTTCGCCCAGAGCACCTTGCCGTTGACGTGCGTGACCATCTGCAGCATGTGGTGGTGGTTGTTCCAGTAGATGCCGACGTACGCGAAGCTCAGCACGTAGCTCAGGAACACCGGAAGGTCGGCGAGCAAGGCCTGCCAGGTGGCCTCGCGCGGCAGTTTCAGCTCGAGCACCATGATGGTGATGATCACCGCGATCACGCCATCGGTGAATGCCTCCATCCGGCCTTTGTGCATCCCCAATTCCCCGTCCCGGTGAAGTCGTGCAAGAAAACCAAAATGGATTACTCGCCGCGTCCTGCGACTCGCCCTTCGGGCCATCGGCTCCGCCGGTGTTCGCTCCGGCATCCTGCCTCCGCAGTCCGGGTTCCATCGCCGATGCAACCGGCGATGGTCCCGGAATGACGACAGTCGGGAGTCTCGCTCTTGTCCGCGTTGAACGGCGTGCTTCCCAGCGCCGCTCGAACGCGGACAGTTGATCCACCAACGCGCGAGCGTTGGTGGATAACACCTATTTGTCGTCCTTGTCCTTCACCTCGGTGAACTCCGCATCCACGACGTCTTCCGGCGAGGCGCTGCCGCCGCCCGGCGCCTGCTGGGCGCCCGGCTGCGGACCGGGCTGCGCGCCGCCCGCCTGCGCAGCGGCGAACAACGACTGCGCCGCTTCCTCGAGCTTCGAGACGCGCGATTCGATCGCGTCCTTGTCGTCGCCCTTCATCACCTTCTCGAGCTCCGACAGCGATTCCTCCACCCGTCCGATCACGTCGCCCCCGACCTTGCCGCCGTGCTCCTTGATGGCCGAGCGCGTGGCATGCACCAACTGGTCGGCCTTGTTGCGGGTGACCACCAGTTCCTGGAACTTCTTGTCTTCCTCCCGGTGGGTTTCTGCATCGGAAACCATCCGCTGGATTTCGTCTTCGGAGAGGCCCGAGCCGGCCTTGATCTCGATGCGCTGTTCCTTGCCGGTGTTCTTGTCCTTGGCGGTGACGTGCAGGATGCCGTTGGCATCGATGTCGAAGCTGACTTCGATCTGCGGCATGCCGCGTGGCGCGGCCTGGATGCCGGCGAGATCGAACTTGGCCAGCGACTTGTTGAAACGGGCCTGGTCGCGTTCGCCCTGCAGCACGTGCACGGTCACTGCGCTCTGGTTGTCCTCGGCGGTCGAGAACACCTGCGAAGCCTTGGTCGGAATCGTGGTGTTCTTGTCGATCAGCTTGGTCATCACGCCGCCGAGGGTCTCGATGCCCAGCGACAGGGGGGTCACGTCGAGCAGCAGCACGTCCTTGACCGAACCGGACAGGACGCCGCCCTGGATCGCCGCGCCGACCGCGACGGCCTCGTCGGGGTTCACGTCCTTGCGCGGCTCCTTGCCGAAGAAGTCCTTGACCGCTTCCTGCACCTTGGGCATGCGGGTCTGGCCGCCGACCAGGATCACTTCCGCGATGTCGGACACGCGCAGGTTGGCATCGTTGAGCGCCGTGCGGCACGGTTCGATGGTGCGCTTGACGAGGTCTTCGACCAGCGCTTCGAGCTTCGCGCGGGTCAGCTTGATGTTGAGGTGCTTCGGACCGGAAGCGTCGGCCGTCACGTACGGCAGGTTCACCTCGGTCTGGTGCGCGGACGACAGCTCGATCTTGGCGCGCTCGGCGGCGTCCTTGAGTCGCTGCAGCGCGAGCGGATCGTTGCGCAGGTCCACGCCCTGGTCCTTCTTGAACTCGTCGACCAGGTAATCGATCACGCGCTTGTCGAAGTCCTCGCCGCCGAGGAAGGTGTCGCCGTTGGTGGCCAGCACCTCGAACTGC
>DASSOQ010000002.1:0-5824 GCA_035700365.1 Rhodanobacteraceae bacterium
CCGGCGCCGCGATAACCGATGCGGATGCAGGCGTCGGTGCAGATTTTGCCGATCTCGGCGCGCATTTCCGGGGTGATCCCGGGTGCCGGCGCTTCCTCGACCACCTTCTGGTGGCGCCGCTGCATCGAGCAATCGCGCTCGCACAGATGGATGGCGTTGCCCTGGCCGTCTGCGAGCACCTGGATTTCCACGTGGCGCGGGTTTTCCAGGAACTTCTCCATGTACACCTGATCGTTGCCGAACGCGGCGCGCGCCTCGGCGCGGGTGGTCGCGATCGCATTGCCGAGGTGCGCCTCGGTATGCACGTCGCGCATGCCGCGCCCGCCGCCGCCGCCCGCGGCCTTGATCAACACCGGATAGCCGATGTCGCGCGCAATCCGGATGCTGCGCTCGACATCGTCGTCGAGCGGCCCGTCCGAGCCCGGCACGCAGGGCACGCCCGCGGCCTTCATCGCCTTGATGGCTTCGACCTTGTCGCCCATCATCCGGATGACCGGCGCGGTGGGGCCCACGAACACGAAGCCCGACTGTTCCACCTGCTCGGCGAAGTCGGCGTTCTCGGAGAGGAAGCCGTAGCCCGGATGGATCGCGGAGGCGTCGGTGACTTCGGCCGCGGCGATGATGGCCGGGATGTTGAGATAACTCTGCGCGGACGGTGGGGGCCCGATGCACACGGCCTCGTCGGCCATGCCGACGTGCTTCAAGTTGCGGTCGGCGGTGGAATGCACCGCGACCGTCTTGATGCCCATGGTCTGGCAGGCGCGCAGCACGCGCAGCGCGATCTCGCCGCGATTGGCGATCAGGACTTTGTCTAGCACGGGCATCAGCCGATCACGAACAGGGGTTGGTCGAACTCCACCGCCTCGCCGTTTTCGGCGGCGATGGCGACGACGGTGCCGGCGACTTCCGCCTCGATCTGGTTGAACATCTTCATGGCCTCGATCACGCCGAGCGGGTCGCCGACCTTGACCTGCTGCCCGACCGTGACGAACGGTTCGGCGCCCGGCGAGGGTGCCACGTAGAAGGTGCCGACCATCGGCGAGCGCACGACGTTGCCGGCGGGCAAGCCCGATTCGTGCGGCGACGCGGCGGGCGACGAAGACGGCGCGGTGGCGGAAGCGGCCGCGGCGGATGCCGCCATCGGCTGCGGTGCCGGCGCGACGAACTGTTGCGCTGCCACCCCGGCGGCCGGAAATCGCGACAGGCGGACCGTTTCCTCGCCTTCCCGGATCTCGAGTTCCGAGAGATTGGATTCTTCCAGCAGTTCGATGAGCTTTCTTACTTTGCGCAGGTCCATGGTGGCCTCGGTCAGTGTCCTTCAGCCGGCGCGGAAGGATGGGGATGGATGGGCGGGCGGGCACCAAGCTGTTGGATCGCCGCGTCCAGCGCGTAGCGGTAGCTGTCGGCGCCGAACCCGGCGACCACGCCTGCCGCGAGGTCGGAAAAGTACGACCGGTGGCGGAACGGTTCGCGTGCGTGGGGATTCGAGAGGTGCACCTCGATGAACGGGATCGCGGCGTCGGCGAGCGCGTCGCGCAGCGCCACCGACGTGTGGGTGTAGGCGGCGGGATTGATCAGGATGAAGTCGATGCCTTCATTGGGCGCGCGCTGGACGCGCTCGATCAGTGCGTGTTCGGCGTTGGATTGGAAACTGTGCAGCCCGTGGCCGGCCTGCTGCGCCCGATCGACGAGCATGGCGTCGATCTCGGCGAGCGTATGGCGGCCGTACACCGCCGGTTCGCGGCCGCCGAGCAGGTTGAGGTTGGGCCCGTGGATGACCAGGATCTGCGCCACGCTCGGCACGCCTGCGTAGGTGACCGGAAGCCGCGAAGTCTGAACCGTCATTAACCTCTTGTCCAGCGTTCGGGCTGGATTCGCTGGAGATCGGCGGAGTTCATCGCGTGTTTCAAGACTTGGTGGACTGCGCTTCGGCCGTCCAGTCCTGCATCGTGGCTGGATCGAGCACGCCCAGCTTGGTCTTGAGGATGCGTCCATCGCGCCCGATCAGCACGCTGTAGGGCAAAAGCCCTGCGGTGTCGCCGAAGGTGGTGGTCGGCACCGGGTCGGCGTCGATGCCGATCAGGATCGGGTAGTCCACCGGCGTCCGCTTCAGGAAAGCGGCCGCCGACCGGGGCTGGTCCATCGCGACCCCGACGACCTGCAGGCCGTCGGATGCGTGTTCGCGCTGCAGTTTCGCCAGCGCGGGCAGTTCCTCGCGGCAGGGCGCGCACCAGGTGGCCCAGAAGTTGAGCAGCACGACCTTGCCGCGCCACGCGGCGAGCGAAGTCGTCCGGCCGTCGAGGCCGGGCAGCGCATAGCCGCCCACGGAGTCGCCGGGGCCGAACACCGTCACGCCTGCCGGTGCGGCCGGCTGCTCGGGCGGTGCCGCCGCCGTCCAGCGTCGCTGCAGCCACCATCCGCCCGCGGCGGCGACGCACGCCAGGACCAGGATCAAGACGACGCGGCGGTCCATCATCGGATCGTCGTCTCCATGTCGGCATGCTCCAGCGCATTTCGGACCAGCGAAGCCGTCAGCACCGTCGGCAGGGCGTGCCCGGCGCCGCCGCCGCGCGGATACACCACGTACAGCGGGACGCCCGGCGAGTGGTATTCGCGAAGATAGGCGCCGATCTCCGGATCGACATCGGTCCAGTCGCCTTTCATGTACACCGCACCGGTCGTTTCCAGCAGGGCATGGAACCTGCTGGTATCGAGGACGGCGTATTCATTGGCCTTGCAGGTGACGCACCAGTCCGCGCCGATGGCCACGAACACAGGCGTGCCGGCATCGCGCAACGACTGGAGCTTGTCCGGGCTGAAAGCCACGGCATTGCCTGGTGCGGCCGCGGCCCGGGCCGGCGGAGCGACGCGCGCGACGGCGTAGAACGCCGCGACCGCGGCGATCACCAGCACCGCGGTGAAGGCATGCCCGAACCTGCGACCCGCGGGGGCACGTCCGTGCCACCAGGCCGCCGCGGCGATCAGCACCATCGCGACCAGGACCAGCGCCACCGCATCGGCCCCGCGCTGGTGCCCCAGCACCCATACAAGCCACACGGCCGACAGATACATCGGAAACGCGAGGACCTGTTTGAGCGTTTCCATCCAGCGGCCGGGCTTCGGCAGCAGCCGCGCCAATGCCGGAACCAGGCCGACCAGGGTCAGCGGCAGCGCGAGCCCGATACCAAGCACCAGCATCACCAGGATCTCGTGCGCGGGCGGCGCCACGAACGCGTAGGCGAGCGCCACGCCCATGAACGGCGCCGTGCAGGGACTCGCGACGACCACCGCCAGCACGCCGGTGAAGAAGTGTCCGGCGGTGCCGCCGCGCCGGGCCAGGCCGCTGCCGAACTTGCCCAGGCGTGAACCGAAGCTCACCACCCCCGACATCGACAGCCCCACCGCGAACAGCACGCAGGCCAGCAACGCGACGATCACCGGCTGCTGCAACTGGGTGCCCCATCCGACCGCGTGTCCCGCGCCGCGCAGCCCCAGGATCGCGAGGCCGATCGCGAGGAACGTGGCAATGACGCCGACCGCGTAGGCCAATGCGTGGCGGCGCGATTCAGCGCGGCTGGTGTTGCTCTCCAGCACGCCGACGGCCTTGATCGCGAGTACCGGCAGCACGCACGGCATCAGGTTCAGGACCAGGCCGCCCGCGAACGCCAGCAGCAGCGCGAAGGCAAGTCCGATGGAGAGCGGACCTGCCGCCGACATGGCGGCATTCGGGCCGCCGGCGTTCGGTGGTTGCGGGTTGGACGGCGGCGGGGCACCGAGCGAGGCGGTGATCGCCTTCCCTGCAGCGCCGCCGCCGGCCGGACTGCCGCCGATCGGGCCACCGCCGCTGGTCGGCAAGGTGAAGGTCTCCGCGTTCGGCGGGTAGCAGATCTTGGGCGTGACCTCGTGGCAGCCCTGGTAGGACACGGTGACCTTCAGGGTGGCCGGCATCGCGCCGCCGGCGCTGTAGGGCAGCGTCCCCTCGACGCTGCCGTGGTAGATCTCGACGTCGCCGAGGTACTCGTCGTGCTCCTGCTTGCCGGGCGGCAGGTCGAGCGCGCCGGCCTCGACGCCGGGGGTCAGGATCTTCGCGTGGATCCGGCCACGGTAGAGGTAGTAGTCCTTCGCGATGTCGAAGTGCAGGGCGACCCGGCCGGGCCGGTCGATGGTGGCCTTGAGCGCGAAGGCCTGCGTCACCGGCAGCAGGCCGCCGCCCGGGCTGGTGCCTTGCGCATGCGCGGCCGCACCGGCGAGCACCAGCATCGCCAGCAGCACCAGGCGTGACATTGGATTTCGGAAAGATCGCATCACGATGATTGCAGGAGAAGATCAGGTTCGACCTTCCTTGGTTCCCTTGCATGGGCGGATCGGCCCAACCCGCCTGGCACGCGAACCCGGGTCGCGGCCTGGACTCCGCGGGTTGGCGCGAACCCCGCCCGGGGTCGCGCCGCTCCGCACCGGGCACCAATGCGAGGCGGAAGTCGAGCCGCACCGGGCAGCGGAGGAACCGAATCGCGAGTCGAGCTGCGCCGCACGGCGGTGTCGGCTCGAACGAGCCTGTGGAACATGAAGCGATTGTCGCAGGCCCGGCCCCCGATCGCCAGCCGGGGCTCTCCCTCAGAAGCCGGCTTCCGCCGCCACCCAGTCGAGGTAAGGGCCGAATCCGTCGATGACGTCGAGCGCGATCAGCTCGGGTACCGCGTAGGGGTGGAGTTCCAGCAGGCGGCCACGCAAGGCGTCGAAGCGCTCGCGCGTGGTCTTGATCAGCAGCAGCACTTCGGCTTCGTCGACCACGCGGCCTTCCCAGCGATAGGTGGAATCGACGCCGGATACCCGGTTGACGCAGGCCGCCAGCCGCTCTTCGACCAGCGCCCGGGCGATCCGGGCCGCGGTTTCGGCGTCGGGGCAGGTGGACAGGCAGAGCAGGGGATCGGGCATGGGCGCAGCGTACCGCAGGCCCCATCCCGCCACCACTTCGCTCCGAAGGTGTGCCTTCCCCTGCGCCTGCGAAGGCGGATCTATGCGGGCGGCTCTTGAAACGGCCCATTCCGGACCTACAATTGGCACTCGTCGTTGTTGAGTGCTAACAACGTCAACCCCTTTTCATCCCCCAACGCAGCTGGAGTCGTTATGAAGCTTCGTCCGTTGCACGACCGCGTCATCATCAAGCGCCTGGAAGCGGAAACCAAGTCCGCGGGCGGCATCGTCATCCCCGACACCGCGACCGAAAAGCCCATCAAGGGCGAAGTGGTCGCCGTGGGCACCGGCAAGATCCAGGAAGACGGCAAGGTGCGCCCGATGGGCGTGAAGGCCGGCGACAAGGTGCTGTTCGGCAAGTATTCCGGCACCGAGGTCAAGGTCGAAGGCGAGGAACTGCTCGTCATGCGCGAAGAAGACCTGATGGCGATCATCGAAGGCTGATCGAGCCCTCCGAATTCCCAGCCGTCATTCCGGCGCAGGCCGGAATCCAGCTTCTTCGCAAGCCCCCTGGATGCCGGCCTTCGCCGGCATGACGATCGAACGCAAAGCATTACAGGAATCCAACCATGGCAGCCAAAGAAATCCGTTTTTCCGAAGACGCGCGCAGCCGCATGGTGCGCGGCGTCAACGCCCTGGCCAACGCGGTCAAGGCAACCCTCGGCCCCAAAGGCCGCAACGTCGTGCTCGAGAAGAGCTTCGGCGCCCCCACCATCACCAAGGACGGCGTGTCCGTGGCGAAGGAAGTGGAGCTCGCCGACAAGTTCGAGAACATGGGCGCGCAGATGGTGAAGGAAGTCGCCTCCAAGACCTCCGACGCCGCCGGTGACGGCACCACCACCGCGACGGT
>DASSOQ010000003.1:0-13255 GCA_035700365.1 Rhodanobacteraceae bacterium
GTGACCGCGATGAACAGGATCACCACCGCGCCGATCACCCACGCCCAGATCGCGCCGGGCCCCGCGAGCTGCGCCGCACGCCACGCGCCGAACAGCCAGCCGGAACCGATGATCGAGCCCAGGCCCGTGAACATCAGCGCCCATGCGCCCACGGTCCGACGGACTGCGAATTCATTGCTCATCGATGGATTCCACCTGGAAAATGTGCCGGATGATCGCAGATCACGGCGCGTCTGTCCGTGTGGCGATGGTCATGCTGGCCGAGGAGTCGCCCGGGCGAGATCCGGGTCCGTGCCGGCAACAGCGTGGCGGTCCGCCGCCATGACCGGATCGCGGAAGATCGGTCCTGCACCTGAACGTGCCGCCCCAATGGACTACACTCGCGGCAAGCGGAGGCCGGGACCTGCCCGGCGGGGACTTCCTTGGGACGGTGGCATCCGATCAGCCCGGCTTCTTCCACGAGTTGAAGCGCCGCCACGTGGTACGCGTGGCGATTGCCTACGCGCTCGCAGGCTGGCTGCTGGTGCAGGTCGCCACGCAGGTCTTTCCGTTCTTCAACATCCCGGGCTGGGCGGTGCGCCTGGTGGTGGTCCTGATCGTGATCGGGTTCCCTGTCGCGGTGGCGTTCGCGTGGGTGTACGAGCTGACGCCCGAAGGCATCCGCCGCACCACGCCCGCCGGCACGCCTGACGCGCGCGCCGAATACGAGTACCGTTCGATGAGGCAGAAGCTCAACGCGATCATCGTCGTGGTACTGGTGCTGGCGGTGGCGCTGCTGGCTTGGCGGTTGTACGCGGTGCGGCACGCACAAGCGCCCGCGCCGATTGCCGCAGCGGCGGCGAGTAGCCCGGATGAAGTGAAACGAAATCCGGGAACGGCGTCGGCGATTGTCCCGGACTCCACCGCTGCCGCGGTTGCATCCGGGCTACCCGGTGCATCGGGCGCGTCAGGCGTCGCTATCCCAACGAAATCCGTCGCGGTGCTGCCATTCGCGAACGAGAGCGGCAACAAGGACCAGCAGTTCTTCTCTGACGGCTTATCCGAAGACCTGATCACCGCGCTGTCGCAGTTCGCGGGCCTGAAGGTGATCAGTCGCAATTCGGCGTTCCAGTTCCGCGACAGCAAGGACACCTCGGCGCAAATCGGCAAGCTGCTGGGGGTGGCGCACTTGCTGGAAGGCTCGGTGCAGCGCGCGGGCGACGAGGTGCGCATCACCGCAACGTTGGTGAATGCCGCGGACGGCAGCATCGTGTGGTCGCGGCGCTACGACAAGCCCTACAAGGATCTGTTTGCGTTGCAGGACGCGATCACGACAGCCGTGGCCAGCGCGCTCAAGGCGAAGCTGCTGACCGCGCCCGGCGCGGTGGTGCAGAGCGACCGGCCACCCAGCGGCAATCTCGACGCCTATGCGGCCTACCTGCACGGCCGGGGTGAAATGCTTCAGGGAACCGAGTTGGGCTATCGCCGAGCCATTGCCAATTACGGGCAAGCAATCCGCCTTGATTCGCGTTATGCGCGCGCATACGCCGCGCAGGCGTTTGCCCGGGCACAACTGGGCGCGATTTTTCTTGGCGGAGGCGCCCAGCAGCGGGTCTATGATGAGGCAAGGCACGTCATTGACAAGTCGTTGCAATTGGACCCGGACCTTGCGGCAGCTTACGCCGCGCGCAGTTATCTCGAGACGTATGGCGAGTTTGACTGGCATCATGGGCTATCCGATGCGCAACAGGCTGTGCGACTGGCACCCGATGACAGTAATGCGAAACTTCAGCTCGTAGGCGTGTTGGCCACGTTGGGACAGGTGAAGCATGCCGCCGCGTTGACCAACGCAGACCTGTCTCTCGACCCTCGCAACAGCAATTCGTATTTCGATCTCTCGTGGTACTACCTCGCGTTGGGGCGATCCAAGGCCGCCGAGACGGCCGTTCGGACGGCAATTGCCATTGAACCTCAGGCCGCGCAGGGGCACGAGCTCTGGGCGATCATCGAAGTCGAGCGCGGCGACGCCGGTGTCGCACTGGCAGCCGCGCAAAAGGAACCCGACGGATCGTGGCGCCAGATCGCCTTGGCGTTCGCCCTGCAGATCGGTCCGGATCGCAAAGCCGCAGATGCCGCACTGAAGAAACTGATCCAAGATCAATCGGGCGTTGCCGGTTACCAGATCGCTGAAATATATGCACTGCGCGGCGACGCCGACGGTACGTTCAAGTGGCTGGATCGCGCTTGGACCGACCGCGATGGCGGCATCAGCTACCTGCTCATGGATCCGCTTATCTTGCGCTACCGCAACGACCCGCGCTTCGCCGCGTTCTGCAAGAAGGTTGGCCTGCCCACCACCACCGACGCGGTGGCGATGAAGTTGTAGGAGCGGCCCATGGCCGCGACCTGCCCAACCGATCGCAAGCGAGACACGCCCCGGTTTTTGCAGGTTTGGCTGGTCCCTGGCTTTACCCGGGAGAAACCGACATTGCGGGCACGCACGCATCGTGATGTCGGGCCGCGCTGCGCTCAGCGCGAATCTACGGACATCGCATCTACGCCGCCGCGAACGCCTCGCGGGTGAGGTTCACCGGCTCGCCGTGGGTGCAGACCACGTCGTCCTCGATGCGGATGCCGCCATATTTGCGGAACGCGTCCACCTTCGGCCACGCGATGTCCCTGGCGGCGGGCTTGGTCTTCAATTCCGCGAGCAGCATGTCGATGAAGTAGAGCCCGGGCTCGATGGTGACGACCATGCCGGGGGCGAGGGTGCGGGTGAGGCGAAGATTCGGGTGACCTTCCGGCTTGGCGATCGTGCCGCCCTGCTCGTCGCGGGCGAAGCCGGCGACGTCGTGCACCTGCAGCCCGATGGAATGGCCAAGGCCATGCGGAAAGAACGTCGCGGAGATGCCGTTGGCCACCGCCGCTTCGGGCGAACAGGTGATGAAGCCCTGGTCGCGCATTGCCTGCATCAACACATGGTGCGCATGCACGTGCAGGTCGGGATAGCTTTGTCCCGGATGCACCATGGCGCAAAATCCCTCCTGGGCATTTTGCACCGCGTCGATCAACGCCTGGAACTCGCCCGCATCCGGCGATGCATGGGTGCGCGTGATGTCGGACGCGTAGCCGTGGAACTGGCCACCGGCGTCGATCAGGAACGAATGCGCGTGCGTCGGTGGATTGTGGTCGAAGTGCATGTAGTGCAGCACGGCCGCATGCTGGTCCAGCGCGATGATGTTGCCGTAGGGCAACTGCGACTCGGTCAGCCGGGTGGCTTCGAGATAACGGCAATGGATGTCGAATTCGGACAGGCCTTCGCGAAATGCCTGTTCCGCCGCGCGATGCCCGTGCACGCCGAGCTTGCTCGCGACGCGCATCATCGTCAGTTCGTAGGCGGTCTTGGATGCGCGCCGGTAGTGAAGCAGGTTCAGTGCAGCCTGGGGACCGTCCGGCACGAAGTTCCCGACGGCAGCATTGGCTTCGCCGATGATGGCGCATCGCGACGGGTCCTTCGGCAGGTGCGCGCGAGCTTCTTCCGGCTTGCGGATGGTCACGACGTCGAAGTGCTCGACCCAGTATCCGGAGGGCGCCGCCGGCACGACGTGCCAGTAGTCGTTCGGTTGCAGGAATACCAGCTTCGGCTTGCTACCCGGCGTGTAGACGATCCAGCTTCCCGGCGCGCCGGTGAGCGGCAGCCAGTGCAGGAAGTGGGGGTTGGCCTTGAAAGGGTAATCCTGGTCGTCGAGGAACCAGCCGTGCGGCTGGCCGGCGGCGATGGCCAGCGTGTCGCGCCCGGCCGCGGCTAGTGCGTCGGCGCTGCGCTTTTCGACCTCGGCCAGGTGCGCCGGGTACAGCGCGGAAAGATTGTCCTGCGGGGAAGCGGTCATGGGACGCGGCAGCGGAACGGGAGCCGCCATGATCCCGCGATGTGTGGCGCAAAGCAAAAACCTGCCTGACCGGAGACGACTCCCGCCTGCCCATCCGGTCGTGCCGGATCGGACCTCCGGCCTTCGCGGGGCGTGGACCCGGGACTCGATTCCGGACCTGCAGAAGCCGGAGGGACGCGCCGCGTCCGCGGCTCGCCTCGTGGGCTGCCATCGGGTTCGCGGATGTCGGGTTCCGCCGCCGATGGGGCTGGCGGGGGGCGCCCGGATGACGGGTTTTTCTTGATGCCAGGGCCGCCGGCATGGCCAGGCATCATCGCGGCGGAGGAAAGACTAATGCGCTGCGGTGTCCAGCCACTTGTCCAGCGAGGCGGCGGAAGGTCCGCTGATGGAGATGATGCGCGCTCCGGCCCACTGGTAGCCGTTGGTCGAAGCCTGTTCGCTCCACATGGTGTGGACACCGGTTTCGATGACGCAGTCGGAACCCTGCCGGTCCGGCAACCGGAACTTGAGCTGGTAGAGCGCGTTGTCGTTCAAGGGCCGATGGCAGATCAGCATCATGCCGGTTCGCGACAGGTTGCCGAGCCGGCCGATGGCCTCGCCACTGATCGTGTCGACGACCTCGATGGGCGCCGTGGAAGGTCTGCGCGGTGCGCTGCGGCGTTCGTCGTTCATGTCGCCGTCTCCGTGGTCAGGTTGGTGCCGCTGAATTTCCGCAATCCCGCGACCAGGGCATTCCAGGCGCGGTCGATCATGCCCTTGTCCTGCGGCGGCAGCAGGTGGACCTGGCCGCGCGCCATGAGGCGGGCAATCTGTTCGAGGGTCCGTTCCGGAGCGGCCGCGCCACGGGCGTTCACCAGCAGGCATCGTCCGCTGACCGGATTGTGCCATGCCAGCTTGCGAGCCACCTTCTGGCCCTGCTGGTTGACCGTGAATTCCAGCCAGGTTCCGAACGGCAACTGCTTGAGTTCATCGAGCGCCCGCCGTTCGGAAGGTGTCAACGGCAGCTTGTGCGGTGCCACCGGGGCGGCCGGCGCCGCGTCGCCATCCTCGCGCTTGTGGCGGGACTTCAGGCGGATCAGAAGCTCGGTCTGGCTGGGCGGTGGCGTCGCGGCGCGGGAGGTCGGCCGCTGCGGCAGGTCGAGCGCATAGCGGGTGATCTGGTCGGCTTCGGAGGCCTGCAGTCCGACCTGGGTCAGGCCGTGGTTGAGGTCGGCGGCCAGCCGGGCGTCGTCGCGGCCCACGGGAGAATCGAGCAGCTGGTCGGCATCGGCAAGGCGGCGACGGTATGCCTCGCTGTTTTCGCCCTCGCGCAGCAGCGTCAGCGTGAGCGCATCGGTCCACGCACTTTCGAGCAGCGCGCGGATCAGGGGCGTGGCGTTGCGGCCGGCGAGCCGCTTGCCGATCGCGGCCTTGGCGGCGGCGCGGGCCTCGCGCAGGCGATCGCGTCCCTGCGCGGCTTCGACCTGGCGGCGCTCGGCGATTTCCGCGCGCCGGGAAAGAATGCGCAGGTGCGAGTCGAGATCGTCGGCCTCGCGCTCGATCAGGCCGATGTCGCCCTGGAACTCGCTGGTGATTCGATGGACGGTGCGCTGCAACCGCTGGTTGAGCGCGGCATCGAAATTGTCGCCACTGCGATCGAGCCACAGGTTGGCGGTCTCCAGCACCAGGTTCAGCAGGCGCCGGGCCGGGTGCTCGCGGACGGTGAAGAAGTTGCTGTCGGTCAACGCGACCCGCAGCAGCGGCACCTGGAGGCTCGACAGCAATTGCTGTGCGACGCCCTCGGTCCTGGTTTCGGTGAGCAACTGGTCGTAGAGCAATCCGATCAGGTCGAGCGCGTCGCGGTGTTCGGGCTGCAATTGCGGGCGCGAGCCCGCGGGCGCGCCGCGTTGCAGTTGGGCCGACAGTTCCTTTGCGAGGTTTTCCCCCGCGCCGGGACCGACGCGCCGCGGTGGCAGGGTCTGCAGCGCGGCGAGTGCTTCCTGCAGTTGCGGCATCGAGGCAAACTCGCGCGTTTGTGCAGCTGCAGCGTCTTCGGCATGGAGCGTGCGGCGGCGCGCGTCCAGCAGGTTGTGCAGGTCACTGGCCGCGGGGGGCGGGGTGAAATTGACCGCCGGCGGAATGGAGCGCATCTCTGGGGCATCGACCGGGCCCGGCGGTTCCGCCGGACGCTGATCGGAAGAGCCGCGCCGGGGCAGGTAGCTGCGCAGGTCGGGCAGGATGCCGCAGGCCTTCAGGTGCTCGTTGAGCCGACCGTAAAACGACTCCGCCGCCCCGAACAGGCGGCGGTCGCACAACCGGTAGAACAGCAGGCGCTGTTCGCGTTCGATGGCGAGGCCATTCGCGGCCTCGCCCAGCACCTTGGCCAGCACGTGCGGGCCCGGCGGCAGGATGTCGCTTTCCAGTGGCGGGGACGCCAGCAGCACGCCGTAGCGATAGCAGAGCTCGAAGATCGCGCTCCCGGCGTGCAGCTCGGTGCGCGTGGACAGGTCATCCAGCGCCATGCTCTCGTCGAACTCGTGCGGGTCCACGAGCGACAAGCCTTCGCTGGCGAGGGGCTGTGCCGCACGCGCCGCGGCGGGGGCAGGCCGGCCGATGCCGGCGAAGCGGCGTTCCAGCGCTGCCATCAAGTGGCCCTGGAAACGCGGGCGAGACTGCTTCACCTCGCGCAGCGCTTCCATCGCCTCGTGCTGGACCTGTCCGCCACTGGATTGCTCGCCGATCCGGAACAGTTCGTGCTCGAGGTCGTCGAGCACGTTCCGCAGCAGCGGTTCCAGCAACCCCCCGCATTCGGCGAGCTGCTGGGCGAGCAGGTGACGGGCGCGTGGCGCCAGGTCGCTGCGGTCGGCGAGTGTCGGCTGCTTTTCCATCGATTCCCCAGCGGTCCGCGTGCCGGCGCTTGCCGGCAAACGCCCGCGCACCGCGGATATTACGGAACCGGAGCGCAAAGCGCCATGGCCGGGATCATTCGTCGCCGGTCTGGACGCGCACCGACACTGCCTCGCCGTCGACCGCGACGGTCACCTGCATGGGCCGGCAGCACACCGGGCAGTCCTCGACGTAGGCGGCCGAGCCAGCCGAGGAATCGACGACGAGTTCGACGGTTTCCCCGCAATAGGGGCAGCCCACGGGTACGAAATCAGGCATGGCGATATTTCCTGGCCGGCTCGGGCAGGAACAACGCGATCACGTCGTTGAGGAAGCGGCGACCCAGCGGCGTGGTCCGCAACAGTGCGGGATCGTCGACCAGCCAACCGCGCTCCCGCGCGATGCCGAGCGGCGCATCGATCGCGGACGGCGGCAAGCCGGTGCGCGCACTGAACGCCTGCGCGGCGATGCCGTCGTCCAGCCGCAACGCATTCAGCATGAATTCGAAAGGCAGGAGTTCCGCCGCGATGTCTTCGTCGCCGCCGATGCGCCGCGGCGTTGCCGCGTTCTGCAGATATGCCCGTGGCGAACGGACCTTCCACCGCCGCTTGATCCGCAGATTGCCGGCTTTTCCCGGTCCCCGCTCGCCGGTTCCCACTCCTGTCACCTTCCCGTGCGCCCCCGCGCCGATTGCGAGGTAGTCGCCGAATTGCCAGTAGTTGAGGTTGTGCTGGCAGCGGCGCCCGTCGCGTGCATGCGCCGACACCTCGTATTGCGCGAACCCCGCCGCTGCCAGCCGCGCCTGACACGCTTCCTGCATGTCCCAGGCCGTGTCGTCGTCGGGCAGCGGCGGCGGGCGCTTGGCGAAGGGCGTGCCGGGTTCCAGTGTCAACTGGTAATGCGAAATGTGGGCGGGCTGCAGGATGAGTGCGCGTTCGATGTCGGCAAGCGCGCCTTCGGGTCGTTGCCCGGGCAGCGCATACATCAGGTCCAGGTTGATGTTGTCGCAGCCCGCATCCTGCGCGAGCTTCACCGCGGCTTCGGCCTCGGCCGCCGAATGGATCCGGCCGAGTGCGCGGAGCTTTTCGTCGTCGAAGCTCTGTACGCCGAACGAGATGCGGGTGACGCCGGCGGCGAGATAGCCGTCGAAGCGGCCGTGCTCGACGGTGCCCGGATTGGCTTCCAGCGTGACCTCGCAGTCCTGCGCGAACCGCAGCCGCGCCGCGGCGCCGTCCATGATCGCGCGGATCGCATCCGGTGGCATCAGGCTCGGCGTACCGCCACCGAAAAACACGCTGGCGACGCCACGCCCCTCGAGGGCAGCGCCGAAATCCGCGAGGTCGCCGTCCAGATCGGCCATGAGCGCCGCGACGTACTCGCGCGCCGGCAGTTCGCTGCGCAGGCCGTGCGAATTGAAATCGCAGTACGGGCACTTCCGTACGCACCAGGGAATATGGATGTACAGCGACAGCGGAACCGGGGACCGGGGACCGGGGAACGGGGCGCGCGAGGTTTCCGATTGCGCTGTGACGGAGATGGTCGGCATGACGATGGCGCCGCTTCAAATGCTTCCAGGCGATCGGGAATCGCCGGTCCGCGGTCCTGGGTTGCCCCTCCCCAGGGATTCGCGCAGCGCGGCCAGCGCCTGACCCCGATGGCTGATCCGGTTCTTCTCGGCGGGATCGAGTTCGCCCGAGGAAAGGCCGCCGCCGTCATCGGGCAGGAACAGCGGGTCGTAGCCGAAGCCGCGCGTGCCGCGGCGCTGGCGCAGGATGCGCCCCGGCCAACGCGCGATTGCGATCAGCGGATCGGGATCGGCGGCGCTGCGCAGCAGCGCCACGACGCAAGTGTAATGCGCGGTGCGCGCCGCGTCCGGCACATCGGCCAAGGCACGCAACAGCTTGTCGTTGTTGGCCTCGTCCGCGCCGTGCACGCCCGCGTAGAGGGCCGAATCGAGGCCGGGCGCGCCGCCCAGCGCATCAACGCAGATGCCGGAGTCGTCGGCCAGGGCCGGCAAACCCGACGCGTGGGCCGCGTGCCGGGCCTTCAGGACGGCATTCTCGACGAAGGTGTCGCCGGTCTCGTCCGCACCCTCGATGCCGAGTTCCGTTTGCGGGATGAATTCGATGCCGGTGCCAGCCAGCAGCTCGCGCAGTTCGACGAGCTTGCCGGTGTTGCCGCTGGCGAGGACTATCTTGTTCATTCGACGATATCCCACATGGCCGTCATCCCGGCGAAAGCCGGAATCCATCTTGTGTCGATCACGGGAATCGAGATCGAAATGGATGCCGGGTTCTGCGCGCGCCGCGCGCACGCCGCTCCGGAACGACGATCCTAGCCCTTGTCCGCCAGCGCTTCGCGTTGTGCGGCGATCAGTTCACCGACGCCTTTTTCGGCGAGCGTCAGCAACGTATCCAGTTCCTCGCGCCGGAAAGCGTGGCCTTCGGCGGTGCCCTGGAGTTCGATGTAGCCGCCGCCGTCGTTCATCACGATATTCATGTCGGTGTCGCAGTGCGCGTCCTCCGCGTAATCGAGGTCCAGCACGGGCACCCCCTGGAAGATGCCGACCGACACCGCGGCAACCGCGCCATGGATCGGATTGCGCTTGATCATGCCGCGCCGCATCAACACGTCCACCGCGTCGACCAGCGCCACGTAGGCGCCCGTGATCGCCGCGGTGCGGGTGCCGCCGTCGGCCTGCAGCACGTCGCAGTCGAGCGTGACCACGCGTTCACCGAGTGCGACGCGGTCCACGCATGCGCGCAGCGAGCGCCCGATCAGGCGCTGGATTTCCATGGTGCGCCCGCCCTGTCCGCCACGTGCGGCTTCGCGCTGGGTGCGGTCGGTCGTCGCACGCGGCAGCATCCCGTATTCGGCGGTGACCCAGCCCTGGCCCTTGCCGCGCAGCCACGGCGGGATGCGTTCCTCGACGCTGGCGGTGCACAGCACCCGGGTATCGCCCGCGCTGATCAGCACCGAGCCTTCGGCGTGGCGGGTGTAGTGGCGTTCGATCGTGACCGCGCGCAACTCGTCGGGCGCGCGCCCGGAAGGGCGGGGGGTTGCCATCGGGAAAGGTTTCCGCGCAGGGCTCGACAGTTTACCATCGCGCTTTGCCATTCCCGGAACGGTGCCGATGATCCGCAGCATGACCGCGTACGCGAGCGACGAGGAAACCACCCCGCTCGGCTGGCTCGCCTGCGAGGTGCGCGCGGTCAATCACCGTTTCCTGGAAACCGGCGTGCGCCTGCCGGACGAACTGCGCGCGCTGGAACCGCAGGTTCGCGAACGCATCGCATCACGGCTCTCGCGCGGCAAGCTCGATGCGACGCTCCGCTATCGTGCGCCTTCCGCCGCGGCCGACCTGTTGCTGGACGAACGCACCGCGATGCAGCTCTCCTCGGCCGCGGAAACCCTGAAGGCGCGCTTTCCGCAACTGGCCACCGATTTCGCGGCGCTGCTCGACTGGCCGGGGCTGCTGGTCAAGCCGGAGCTCGACCAGGAGGGCGTGGCCCAGGCAGCCCTGGCGCTGCTGGACCGCACGCTGGACGAATTCATCGCCGGGCGCGAGCGCGAAGGCGAGAAGCTCGCCGCCGCGCTGCGCGAGCGGCTGGATGGCGTCGAACATCTCATCGCGGGGCAGCGCGCGGTCGTGCCGGACATCCGCAAGGCACTGCGCGCGAAGCTGGAAGCGCGCCTCGGGGAACTGCAGACGTCGGCGGAACCCGGCAGGCTTGAGCAGGAGCTCGTGCTGCAATTGTCCCGGATCGACGTCGACGAGGAACTGGATCGCCTCGATGCGCACGTCGGCGAGGCACGCCGGGTGCTGACGCTGAGCGAGCCGGTGGGACGGCGGCTGGATTTCCTGATGCAGGAATTCAACCGTGAAGCCAATACGCTGGCCTCCAAGTCCGCGGACCAGCGCACCACCCGCGCTGCGGTCGACTTGAAGGTGCTGATCGAGCAGATGCGCGAGCAGGTGCAGAACCTGGAATGACGGCGATGAGCGAGCGTCGCTTCGAGCCGGAACGGCGTTCCGGCAGCCGTGCCTGCCGGGCCGTCGGCGTGGTGACCCAGGTCGAGGACGAACGCCGGAGGTTCCGGATCGATTTCGACGGCCAACGCATCCCGGGCCTCTGCGAACTCCCGCCCATGCGCGCGCGGCGCGCCCGGCTCGAGGCCTGCGTCCGGGACCAACCGGGGCGACTGGTCCGGCCGCCGCGCCGCCGCGGGGACGGGCAGTGAGCCGCGGCCGGCTGTTCATCGTCGCGGCGCCATCGGGGGCGGGGAAATCCACGCTGGTGAATGCGTTGCTCGCGCGCGAGCCGGGCATCGCGTTGTCGATTTCGCACACCACGCGCGCGCCGCGGCCGGGTGACGTGGACGGTGTCCAGTACCACTTCGTCGACCGGACGGCGTTCGAGGCGATGGTCGCACGCGGCGATTTCATCGAGCACGCCGACGTGTTCGGCAACTATTACGGCACCTCGCGCGCTGCGGTCGAGCCGGCGCTCGCATCGGGCCGCGACGTGCTGCTGGAAATCGACTGGCAGGGCGCGGCGCAGGTCCGCCGCGCGATGCCCGAATGCGTGTCCATCTTCATCCTGCCGCCTTCGCGTGCCGAGCTGGAGCGCCGGCTGCGCGCGCGCGGCACCGACAACGTCGCGACCATCGAGCGGCGCCTCGCGGCTTCGCGCGAGGAGATCTCCCACGCACACGAGTTCGACTGCATCGTCGTCAACGACCGCTTCGAGGATGCCGTGGCGGCCTTGCAGGCGACCGTGCACGCGGCGCGCGCCGGTGAGGCGTTGCCGGCGGACCGTCACGCGGCACTGATCTCGAAGTTGCTGGCCTGAGGAAAACCGGGGTCAGAGTGCACTTTCGTGAAGGGTTTTCGTTGCGCCGGGGAACGTCCGAAAGTGCACTCTGACCCCCAGCCAACCGGGCACTGTCATTGCCGCTCCGCTAACCTAGCTGGTCCGCAGGAACGAGGTCTTCCCGATCCGCAATGAATGTCGTCGCCGACAACGCATCTGCCGACGCGATGGTGCAGGTGCGCGGCGTGCGCACCCGCCTTGGCGGCAAACTCATCTTCGACGGCCTCGACCTCGAGGTGCCGCGCGGCGGCGTCACCGCGGTCATGGGGCCGTCCGGCACCGGCAAGACCACGCTGCTGCGGCACCTGACGGGGCAGTTGCGGCCGGATGCGGGAAGCGTGCGGGTCGCGGGCGAAGAAGTCACGGCGTTGTCGCGGCGCGCGCTGTTCGGCTTGCGCGAACGGATCGGATTCCTGTTCCAGAACTCCGCCCTGCTGACCGATTTCAGCGTGTTCGAGAACGTCGCCTTCCCGCTGCGCCAGCACACGCGGCTCGGCGGGGAGCTGGTGCGCAACATCGTTTTGACCAAATTGCAGGCCGTGGGCCTGCGCGGCGCGGCGAACCTGATGCCGAGCGAGCTTTCGGGCGGCATGGCGCGGCGCGTGGCGCTGGCCCGCGCGATCGTGTTCGACCCGATGCTCATCCTCTACGACGAGCCGTTCGTCGGGCTCGACCCGATCGCGCTGAACCAGGTGCTGCGCCTGATCCGCACGCTGAACCGGACGCTCGGCATAACCTCGATCCTCGTCGCCCACGAACTCGCCGCGGTGCGCCAGGTGGCCGACCGCGTATACCTCATCGCCGGCGGCAAGCTGGTGGCCGAAGGCGCCCCGGACGAGCTCGCGCACCGCGACTCGCCGTGGACGCGGCAGTTCTTCGGCGGCGAAGCGGACGGCCCGGTGCCGTTCCATTACCCGGCGCCCGACTACGCCGCGCAGCTCGGGCTTGCGGAGCCACGCCGGTGAACACGAACCTGCGCCGCCACTGGCTGCTCCGGGGCATCGCGTCCGTCGGCGAATGCGGCTTGTTCTTCGTCGCCATCCTCGGCGCATTGCCGAAGAGCCTGCGCTACTGGCGCGAGACGTGCCGGCAGGTCTGGTTCGTGGGTGCGATGAGCCTCGTGATCGTGATGACCTGTGGCCTGTTCGTCGGCATGGTGCTGGCGTTGCAGCTCTACTACACCCTGTCGATCTTCGGCGGCACCGCGGCGTTGGGTACGGTGGTCGCATTGAGCCTGTTCCGCGAACTCGGGCCGGTGGTCACGGCGCTGCTGGTGGCGGGGCGCGCGGGCACCGCGGTCACCGCGGAAATCGGCTTGATGCGTGCGACCGACCAGCTCGACGCGATGAGCATGATGGCGGTCGACCCGCTGGCCTACGTGGCCTCGCCGCGGTTCCTCGCGGGCGTGGTCGCGATGCCGCTGCTCGCGTGCGTGTTCAACGCGATGGGCATCTTCGGCGGACACCTCGTGGGCGTCACCTGGCTGGGACTCGACAATGGAACCTTCTGGGGCAACATGACGTCCACCGTCGACCTGCACAAGGACATCCTCGACGGTTTGTACAAGAGCATCGTGTTCGGCGGCGTGGTCAGCCTGATCGCGGTGTTCCAGGGTTACACCGCGCCGCCCACCAGCGAGGGCGTCGC
>DASSOQ010000004.1:0-9820 GCA_035700365.1 Rhodanobacteraceae bacterium
GATCATCGCCTCGTTCTGGAGCACGAAGCCTTCGAACGCGACCGCGAGGCCGGTGAAGGCGTTGTACATCGAGATCACGACCGGCATGTCGGCGCCGCCGATCGGCAGCGTCATCGCCACGCCGAACACCAGCGACAGCACAAAGAACGCGGCCAGCAGGCCCCATGCGAACGCGTGGCCATCGATTCCGGCGGCGAGCGCGAGCGCGCCGCATACCACCGCCGCGGCGAAGATCGCCAGGTTCACCCAGCGCTGCAGCGGGAACACGAAGCGCCGGTCCATCCAGCCCTGCAGTTTCGCGAACGCGATCAGCGAGCCGGTGAAGGAGATCGCGCCGATCAGCGCGCCGACGAATGCGAGCGTCAGTTCGACCGACCCGAGGTGCCCGGAGATCGTGGCCCAGGCTTCGGGCTGCACCGGCAACGTGTCCGGGATGAGCTTCAGCGCGGCGTTGAACCGGATCACTTCGACCGCGCCGATTGCCGCCGCGGCGCCGCCACCCATGCCGTTGAACAGCGCGACCATTTGCGGCATCGCGGTCATCGGCACGCGCCGCCCCACCCACCAGGACAGTCCTACGCCGACGACGATCGCGCCGATCATCCAGCCGAGGTTGTGCATGCCCGGCAGGAAAAACGTCACCAGGATCGCGGCCGCCATGCCGATCCCGGCCCAGATGATTCCGCGCCGCGCGGTGCGCGGCGAACTCATCCGTTTCAGGCCCCAGATGAACAGGACCGCGGCGATGAAATAAATCGCTTCGACGACGGTGGGCATCCACCCCGGGAGCGCCATCACTTCTTCTCCGCCGGTCGCGGAGACGCGGGTTTGCTGGCCTTGAACATCTCGAGCATCCGCTCGGTGACGACGTACCCCCCCGCCACGTTGCCCGCGGACAACAGCACCGCGATCACGCCGATGGTGATTTCGGCCGGGGTTTCCGCGTGGCCCAGCGCGACCATCGCGCCGACCAGCACGATCCCGTGCACGAAGTTGGATCCCGACATCAACGGGGTATGCAGGATGACCGGGACCCGGCTGATGATCTCGTAGCCGGTGAACGCCGCCAACATGAAGATGTACAGTGCAAGAAAACCGGTAATCATGTTTCCCCTCCCCGCAGACGTGCGCCATCATACCGTCTGGAGCGGCCGGCATGCGGCGGTCAACCCCGCGGGCGCTGATGCGTTATCTGGGGGAAGTGCGGATGCGCGAGACCAAGGATGCCAAAGAGATTCCGGCCAACGGAGCCGCGATGACCGCCGCGGCAACCCTCGAAGCCGTGCCGTCGCAAGCCCCGGACATCGAGCGATCGTCGCCGGCGAGCCTCGAGGCGTTCCTCGCCTCCGTCGAGCGGCGGGCGTGGCGGATGGCGGAGATCGCTTTGCGCGATCCCGACGAGGCGCTGGACGCCGTGCAGGACGCGATGCTGCGGCTGGTCAGGCATTACGCCGGCAACCCCGCCGAAGAATGGGCCCCGCTGTTCTGGGGCATCCTGCGGAGGCGGATCACGGACCTGCAGCGCCGGCGCACGGTGCGCAACAGGATCCTGGCCTGGACCGGCCAGGCGCCGGGCGACGACGGCGAGCCGCTGCCGGCCTGGGAGGCACCCGACCAGGGGCCGGACCCCTCGCGGATGCTGGCATCGCGGCAGGCATACGCGGCGATGTCGAAGGCAATCCGGGCGCTGCCGCGGCGCCAGCAACAGGCCTTCCTGTTGCGGGTGCTGGAAGGACTGGATGTCGCTGACACGTCGAAAGCGATGGGCTGCAGCGAAGGCAGCGTCAAGGCCCATCTGTCGCGCGCCATGGATGCGCTGCGCACGCAATTGGAGGACTGGCGATGACTGATCTCAACCACAACACGTTCAAAGGCTTGCACAGCGATGATGACGTCATTGCTCGTGCGCGCGCGCTATTCAAGAACGCCTGCGAGAACACCGATTCCTATCATGCCCTGCGGCTGGGGCTCGCCCGCCGCAAGGCGCTGAATGCCGGCACAGCGCATCGCTTCGGCGGATTCTGGACGGCCTTGGCGGGCACCGCGGTGGCCTGCTGCGTCCTCGCCGTCGGGGCGGTGTGGCTGCGGGCCGGCGGCCAGCCGGGCCAGGCCGCGGCGATTGCGTCGACCCATGCTGCGATCACGGCCGAACCCGCCAGCCCCCGGGCAGCCGGCGCGCCGGAAATCGGCAACGGCCAGATCGAGATGGTCGAAGACCTGGCCTTCTATCGCTGGTTGGCCGACCAGCCGGCCCTCAGCTCGGCCGGTTCGCGAGGGAGTCGTTGATCATGCGCCCGGGGTCCCTGCCGCTTCGGCTGCTCGCCGTCGCGTGCCTCATCGCCGCACCGGCCACCGTCCTCGCGCAAGCCGCCCCGGCGCAACCCGCGCCTGCCGCCGCGGATGCATCCGGTCAACCGCTGGCGTGGTCCGGGCTGTCCGCCGACCAGCAGCGGATGCTCGCGCCCATGCAAGACCAATGGGACCAGTTGCCGGCATCGCGCCGGCAGCGCCTCGCCGGCCTCGCACAGCGCTGGGCCAGCCTGCCGCCGGATCGCCAGCAGCAGATCCGGGATCGGCTGACCAGCCTGGCGGGCATGACGCCGGCCCAGCATCACCGGTTGCGCGAAAACGCGCGCGCGTTCCGGAACCTCACGCCGGAAGAGCGCGAAAAAGTGAGCGCGGCGTTCCGCAAGTTCCAGTCGCTGCCGCCGGACGAGCGCCGCGCGCTGCGCGAGCGCTGGCAGAAGATGACCCCCGAACAGCGCGGGCGCTGGAACCCGGGCAGCGGCCGCCGGTCCCGCGGATCCCCACGGTCGAGCGGCGGGGGCTGAAGGCGGCGATCGAGACGGTCGTTCTCATGCCTTGCCGAACAGGACCTCGCCGTCGCGTGCGACACAGGTCTTGGCGACCAGTTCGTCCTCGAAATCCGGTTTCCACGTGCCGTCGGCGATGACGAGTTCGCTGAAGTGCGCGAGGTTGCGCGCGTACATCTCCGAGGCATGCAAGGGCGCCCCTGACGGAAGGTTCAGCGGGCCAACGATCGTGACGCCGTCGCGCTCGACCCGCTCGCCCGGCCTGGTCGCCTCGCAGTTGCCACCGCCTTCGGCGGCGAGATCAACGATCACCGCGCCCGCTTTCATGCCGTCGACCATCGGCAGCGGAATGATCTTCGGCGACGGGCGCCCCGGCACCGCGGCGGTGGTGACGATCACATCGACCGTCTTGACGTGTTCGGCGAGCCTGGCCTGTTGCGCGGCGCGTTCCTCGGCGGTCAATTCCCGCGCGTAGCCGCCCTGCCCTGCGGCGCTGACGCCGAGGTCGAGGAACTTCGCGCCGAGCGATTCGATCTGCTCGCGGGTTTCGGGGCGCACGTCGAAGCCTTCGACCATCGCGCCCAGCCGGCGCGCGGTCGCGATCGCCTGCAGGCCCGCCACGCCTGCGCCGATCACCAGCACCTTCGAGGGGCGCAGCGTGCCGGCCGCGGTGGTCATCATCGGGAAAAGCTTGGGCGCGGATTCGGCGGCGATCAGCATGGCGCGGTAGCCTGCGACGGCCGCCTGCGAGGACAGCACGTCCATCGCCTGCGCGCGCGTGGTCCGCGGCAGCAGTTCCAGCGAGAACGCGGTGAGCCCGCGCCGCGCGTACGCGGTCAGCCGATCCGCGGCGGCATGCGGATGCAACTGGCCGATCAGTGCCGCACCCTGCTGCATGCGGGCGATGCGATCCTGCGCCGGCGGTTGCACGCACAGCAGGACCTCGGCCTGCTGCGCCACCGCGTCGGCCGCTGCGAATTCAACGCCTGGATATGCAGCATCGGGGAACCCCGCGCGCTCGCCGGCATCGTGTTCCAGCAACACCCGCGTGCCGCGTGAGGCGAATTTCTTCGCGGTTTCCGGGGTCACTGCGACGCGGCGTTCACCCTCGGCGGTTTCACGCAAGGCGGCAATGGTGATCGGCATGGCTTCCTCCTGCGGCGGCCACCGCATCCTAGCCCATGGCCGCGCCGAGCGGTATGGCGCGGCTGCTAGACTGGCGGGATGAGGGATGATCACGCGCTCCAATTCCTGCGCAACCGCCGCTCCGTGCCGGCTGCGCAACTGGCGCCGCCCGGCCCCACGCCGGAGCAACTTCGCGAAATCATCGCCACCGCGATCCGCGTGCCCGACCACGGCAAGCTGACGCCGTGGCGGCTGGTCGCCTTCACCGGCGACGCCGGCGCGCGCTACGGCGCGGCACTCGCGGCGCTCCACGCGCAGGTGGATCCCGGCGTGCCCGGCAAGAAGCTCGTCAAGGACCGCGAACGCTTCGCGCATTCGCCGGTGGTGCTCGCGGTGATCGCGCGCATCGACGAGCAGCATCCGAAGATTCCGGCGCAGGAACAACTGCTGTCGGCAGGCTGCCTGGGTTTCAACTTGTTGCTGGCGGTGCAGGCGGCCGGATTCGCCGCGCAGTGGCTGACCGGATGGTCGTGCTATGACCGCGAGGCGGCGAAATTGCTCGGCCTCGCGGCCAATGAGCGGGCGATCGCCTACATCCACATCGGCAGCCGGGAGGTCGAACCGCCCGAGCGCAATCGTCCCGGGGTCGACGAGGTCGTCAGCGCGTGGACGGGCTGAAGGACGCGACGCCGGCATCGGCGGCGATCTCGACGCTCTACCTGATCGACGCCAGCATGTACGTGTTCCGCGCCTGGCATTCGATGCCGAACGTGTTCTTCGACCGCGACGGCGAGCCCGTCAATGCGGTGCACGGCTTCGGGCGTTTCCTGCTGGATTTCCTCGAACGCACCCGTGCGACCCATGCCGTCGCGGCTTTCGACATCGCACTCACCAGCTCCTTCCGCAACGCGATCTATCCCGCCTACAAGGCCAACCGCGAACCCGCGCCGCCGGAGTTGAAGCGGCAGTTCAAATGCTGCCGCGAACTGGCCGCCGCCTTCGGCCTCACCGTGCTGGCGGACGCCGCGTACGAAGCCGACGACCTGATCGGCAGCGTGCTGCACGCCTCGCACGGACAGGGCCTGCGCGCCGTGATCGTTTCGGCCGACAAGGATTTCGGGCAATTGCTGCGGGATGGGGCCGAGCAGTGGGACTACGCGCGCGGGCAACGCTGGGGCGCCGCCGGCGTCTCGGCGCGCCTCGGCGTCGAAGCGCACCAGGTGGTCGACTACCTCGCATTGACGGGCGATGCCATCGACAACATCCCGGGCGTCCCCGGCATCGGACCCAAGGGTGCCGCCGCGCTGCTGGCGCATTTCGGCGATCTCGAAACCCTGCTGGCGCGGGTCGACGAAGTGCCGTTCCTCAGGCTGCGCGGCGCCGCCTCGATGGCCGTGAAGCTGCGCCTCCACGCGATGCAGGCGCGCCTGTCGCAGCGGCTTGCCCGGATCGCGCTGGATGCGCCGGTGCCGGGCCATCCGGACCGGCTGCAACGCCAGGCACCGGACGCCGCCGCGCTCACGGCATTGTTCGAACGCTTCCGCTTCGGGCCGCTCACCCGTACCCGCGCGCTCAGGATCCTGCAGATGGAGGCGATCGCATGACCCGCGCACCGCGCGTACCCGCCGGCGCGGATGCGCCCGTCGAGACGCTTTACGCGGGGCGCTGGCTGACCCTGCGCCAGCGCGCAGGCTGGGAATTCGTCGAGCGCAACAATCCCGAAGGCGCGGTGATCATCGTCGCGGTGACGCCGGGAGATCGCGTGCTGTTCGTCGAGCAGTACCGGATGGCGATCCGCCAGCATACGATCGAAATGCCCGCGGGCCTGATCGGCGACACCGGCCACGCCGATGACGACATCGCCACCACCGCCCGCCGCGAGCTCGAAGAGGAAACCGGCTGGACCTGCACGCGCGTCGTGCCGTTGCATGCAGGCCCGTCCTCGGCGGGCATGAGCACCGAGATGATGCACTTCGTGCGCGCGCTCGGGCTGCGCAAGATCGGCGACGGCGGCGGCGACGACTCCGAAGACATCGTGGTGCACGAAGTCCCGCGCAGCGAGGCCGGCCCGTGGTTGCACGCGATGACGCAGAAGGGTTATTCGATCGACCCGAAGCTGTTCGCGGGGCTGTGGTTCCTCGAACACGCCGAGCCGGCAGCGTAGGGCGGTCCCCGTCCGCCGCGCGTCCGAAGCGAGCAGTGCCCGCCCTGCGTCACCCGGCAATCCCGGCCGCGTTCACCAGCGCAAAACGCACGATCAGCAGGATCGCCATCGCGATGATGACCGCCACCGTCAATCCGATGCCGGCGATGCGGCCGAGGGATCGGCCGGACGCGGTGGACAAGCCGATGGCGTGGAGGATCCGCGCGACGATCAGAACGATTCCGAACATGTGCAACAGGCCCGGCCGGGTCTGCTCCAGCGCGAGCAGCACCAGCAGCAGCAAGGCAATCGGCAGGTACTCGGCCGCGTTCGCGTGCGCCCGGATCGCGCGCGCGAGCACGGCGTCGCCGCCTGCGCCGAGCCCCACGCGGCGCGTGTTGCGCAACCACATCACGCGCACCCCGAGCGCCACGATCAACAGCGCGCCCAAGGCCGCATAGAACCCCGCGATCAGCATCTTCACGCCTCCCGGATGTGCTGGCGCACGCGCCAGCCTGCGAGCGTCGCCGCGAGGATCGCGACCGCCACCAGCGCGGCCGCGGCCCACGCGCGCACGTCGAACCAGCAGACCGCCGCCACGATCGCCATCGGCACCACCGCAGTCGCCAGCGACAACACGCGGTCACGGCGACACCGGTACGGCAGCAGCAGCGCGGCGCCGGCCCACGCCAGCAGCACCGCGAGCACGCGCCGTGCCCAGCGGAAGCGTGGCGGCTGCGGCGCATCGGTGAGTACGTCGGTGAGCGAATGGCGGCCGATCAGCACCTGTGCGATCGGTTCGCCTTGGGGGTTGCGCACCGGCACCAGCGTTCCGTTTTCATCGCGCGCGAACACGGTCAGCTCCGATGGCGCAATCCGCATCCAGCTTATGCGCAGGTCGCCCACCCGCGGCCGGGCCGGATCCTCGCTGGTCACCAGCGTCCCGTCCTGCGGCTGGAAGGTTGCCGCCATGTTGGCCGGCAGCTGCGAGAGATCGGGGTCGAAGGATTCCGGGCCATGGATCATGCCCACCAGCTCCGGCGCCAGGTGAAACCCGGCAACGGTGACCTCGGGCGCGTCGAAACGGGCCGCGTTGATCGGGAACGCCCCGGGATTGGCGTGGCGATCCGCGTCGTCGAACGCGGACGAGTCGATCGGGTGGTCGAACCAGTCCAGCTCGTACCCCGGCCGGCCGCCGAAACGGGTTTCGTTCCACTGGAACATCTCGACCTTGCGCAGCAATGCGGATGCGTCCACCGCGACGCCGAACTGTGCATCGCGCGCCGGCGCCTCGACCTTCGGTGCACCGACCGCGAGAACCAGTTGGCCCTCGCTCCCGGGGCCGGGCACCGCCGCTTCGCCGGTGCGGACGAATCCCCCCAGCGCGTCCTCGCCCATCGCGCGGAGGCTGTCGGCGTGTTCGGTGAAGCCGAGCAACACCAGCCCGAGCACCAGCAGGCCCGCGCCCAACCACACGGCGTTGCGCGAGGGGTCCTGCAGCAGTCCGGGCAGGCGGATCACGCCGCGAGCTTACAACGAAGCTCCCGCGAAGTGCGCTTGCTCGTCGCCGACCCCGTAGCGGCCCCGTTCGTCGCGTCGCGGGGTTGCCATCGCCACCGCGTGGTCGTGGGTGAAGAACAGCCGCACGCCGCGCGCGATCTTGTCGTCCAGGAAGGCCCGTTTCTCGTCGATCAGCATCTCGGGCGCGCGGTCGTAGCCCATCGTCACCGGCAGGTGCACCCACGGCCGTCCGGGGATCAGGTCGGCGCAGTACACGATGCCGTTCCTGTCATCGGGACCGACGATTTCCGAAAGCATCAGGCCCGGGGTGTGCCCCTGCGACCAATGGAAGCGCACCGCCTTGCCCAGCGTTTCCGAGTATTCGTCGTCGACCAGTTCCAGCCGGCCGCTCGCCTCAAGCAGTTCGGTCACGCCCGGCACGAACGACGCACGGTCGCGCGGATGCGGATCGACGGCGCGCGCCCAATGGCCGGCGCTGACGAGGTACTTCGCGTTCGGGAACAGCAAGCGCGGCGGCGCATCCTCTTCCCACGCCGCGAGCAATCCGCCGACGTGGTCGAAATGCAGGTGCGACAACACCACCACGTCGATGTCCTCGTGCGAAAGCCCGGCAGCGCGCAAGGATTCCAGCAGCACGTGGCGATCCTCGACCACGCCATAACGCTCCCGGAGCCTGGGCTCGAAGAACGCGCCGATGCCGGTCTCGAACAGCACGTTGCGGCCGTCGAGATCGACGGCCAGCAGGCAGCGGCAGGCCAGCGGGATGCGGTTCTGCCCGTCGACCGGAACCCACTTCGACCACATCGCCCGCGGCGCGTTTCCGAACATCGCGCCGCCGTCGAGCTTCTGGGTGTTGCCTTCGATGGAGTACAGCTTCATCGGCGCACCGCATCACAATCGAACATCGCGTCATGATAGCGGCCTCATCGCCTCGGCCACGCCGTAGGCCGGCTCAAGGAGCGCAGCGACGGAGCCGGCACCGGGAATGGCGATCCGCGGTGCCGGCTCCGCCCTTCGGGCTTGAGCCGGCCTACGGAATCCGCCGGCCTACTTCTCCGGCACGGGAACCGCGATGAACAGGTTCTGGCCCTGCCGGGAAACCAGCAGCAGCACCACGCTTCCCGGCTTGACGTTCGCGGTCTCGCGCTTGAACGCGGCGACGCTGTCGACGGGCTTGTTGCCCACGCGCAGGATCACGTCGCCCGGCGAGAGGTGCGCATCGGCAGCGGGTCCCTCGACGTCGGTGATCACCACTCCGCCCTTGCCGCTGTAGCCGAGTTGCTGGCGGATCTGTGGCGTGATGTCCTGCACGCTCAAGCCGAGCAACTTGCTGCCGCTGGTGGCGGCCGGCGCGCCGGCGATCAGTTCCGTCGAAAGGCCATTGCGCGGCATCTCGCCCACCTTGATCTTCAGAGTCCTGGGCTTGCCGTCACGGATGATGTTCATCGTGGCTTCGGTGCCCGGCGGCGTCATCGCGACTGCCGGCGGCAACTGCGACGATTCGTAGATCCTGTGGCCATCGAACCCGGTGATCACGTCGCCGACCTCGAGGCCGGCCTTGGCGGCGGGGCCGTCCGGCTGGACCTGCGCGACCACCGCACCCTGGGCTTGCTCGAGGCCCTTGGACTTGGCAATGGCTTCGGTGACGTTCTGGATGCTGACGCCGATCATCCCGCGGCTGACATAACCGTTCGTCTTCAACTGGTGCGCCGCGTTCATCGCGATGTTGATCGGGATCGAGAAGGACAATCCCATCGCGCCACCGGTGGTGGAAAAGATCTGCGAATTGATCCCGACCACCTGACCGGAAAGATTGAACAACGGTCCACCGGAATTGCCGCGGTTGATCGGCACGTCGGTCTGGATGAACGGCACCGCCGGCTGGTCCTGGCTACCCAGGGTGCGCCCGACGTAGCTGACGATGCCGGCACTCACTGAATGGTCCAGGCCATAGGGAGAGCCGATCGCGACCACCCACTCGCCGGGCTTCAGGTCATCGGAATCACCGATCTGCACCGTCGGCAGGTTGCTTGCGTCGACCTTGAGCAGCGCGATGTCGTAGATCTTGTCGGACCCGACCACCTTGGCGGTGAAGCTCCGGTGGTCGGTGAGATGCACCTTCACCGAATCGGCGTTGGCGACCACGTGGCGGTTGGTGAGGATGTAGCCATCGGACGAAATGATGAAGCCCGAGCCCATGGATTCGGCCGGACCTGTC
>DASSOQ010000005.1:0-57961 GCA_035700365.1 Rhodanobacteraceae bacterium
AATGATTGGCCCCCACACGCGATGACACCATGCGAGGCCAGAGTCCAAACCCATGGCTCACCCACAGGCCGAATAGATGAACGCAACGTCCGTGTTCTTGCAAAAAAGTGCTTGCAACCGGGGAGGAGTCCATAGATGACACGGAAGTTCGTGACGCTCTCGCGAACCCTGGATCCGGGGGCTTCAAGGCCGCCAGCGGTAACCCACGCCGTGCACCGTCTCGATCGCGTCGAATTCCGGATCGATGGCCAGGAATTTCCTGCGGATGCGTTTGATGTGCGAGGTGATGGTGGCATCGTCCACCACCAGTTCGGCGTCGCGCATCAACTGGTCGCGGTTCTTCACGTGGCCGGGAAACCGCAGCAGCGTGTGCACCATCCAGAACTCGGTGACGGTCAGCGGCACCTCGACTTCGTTCCAGGTAACGCGCATGCGTTCGGCTTCGAGTTTCAGCGGGCCGTGCTCGACCACGGTTTCGGCGGCAGCCGGCGCCTTCTGCGATTCGGCCCGGCGAAACAGTGCACCGATGCGCGCGGCGAGCTGGTGGAAGCTGATGTCCTTGCTGAGGTAATCGTCGGCGCCCAGGCGCAACCCCGAGATCACGTCGAAATCGGAATCCCGTGCGGTCAGGAAGATGATGGGCAAGGTCGCCGAGCGCGCGCGCAGCTCGCGGCACAGGTCGAAGCCACCCTCGGGCTCGTCACCCAGGCCGATGTCGATGATCACCAGCTCGGGCATGCGGTTGGCGAAGGCGCCCGAGGCCTCGCTGCGCGAGGCAAACCCGTGCACGTCGTAGCCGAAGCGCGACAGCGCCTCGACGTAATTGGCGCGGATGGAGGGTTCGTCCTCGACGATGGCAATGGCCCGGGCCATTCGGTGCTCCTTGGATTCATCCTGCCCCTCGCAACGGGGCGCCGAGGGCGAGCGTGCGTCATACGCCCACCGCGCGCAAGTCCCCTCCGGCGCTGTCAGAAATTTGCCACAAATCGTCCGCCGGTTGCCCTTGACCTGCCCCGTGTCCGGCGCCCGCACCCGGCCAAATGACTGCCGTCGGTACTCCTGCCGTGGATGTCGACTGTAGAACACCCCCGCGCTGGCGCCGGAGACGCGCCGGCCACTGACACCGGAAGGCGTCCAGCGCGGTGGACCACACGCAGTTCGAGGCGCACTCTCTCCCGCCTCATGTTTCGTTCCTCTCCTGGTCGGCCGCGGTCTCGATGCGCAAGCATCGAGGCCGTTGGTCTTTGTTTGTGCATTCATCCATGAACGCCGCTCCGATCAGTACCTGCCAGCATCCAAGCCGATCGCGCTCTGACAGTCCACCTCGCCCATCCATGGGCTGACTTGCACCAACAGCCGCTTCGCCTGGAACACTCAACCCGCTGCTTTGCGCATCGCCATGACCGTGGCCTTGTAGTCATCGCTGCCGAAAATCGCGGAACCCGCGACAAAGGCATCCGCGCCAGCGCGTGCGATGTCACCGATGTTGTCCACCTTCACTCCGCCATCGACTTCGAGGTGGATCGCCCGTCCGCTGCGGTCGATGACTTTGCGCGCACGATTCAATTTTTCCAGGGCCGACGGAATGAACGACTGCCCGCCGAAACCCGGGTTCACGCTCATCACCAGCACGATATCGACCTTGTCGAGCACGTAGTCCAGCCAGTCCAGCGGCGTTGCCGGATTGAACACCAGCCCGGCCTTGCAGCCGTGTTCGCGGATCAGCGAAAGAGTGCGGTCCACGTGGCGCGCGGCTTCCGGATGGAAGCTGATCGAGGTGGCGCCGGCTTTGGCAAAGTCCGGCACGATCCTGTCCACCGGCTCGACCATCAGGTGCACGTCCATCGGCGCGGTGATGCCGTAATCGCGCAACGCCTTCAGCACCATCGGCCCGATCGTCAAGTTGGGCACGTAGTGGTTGTCCATCACGTCGAAGTGGATCCAGTCGGCGCCGGCATCGATGACGGCATCGACTTCCGCGCCCAGCCTGGCGAAATCGGCGGAAAGGATGGAGGGGGCGATGATGCAGGGCTGCTTGGCCATGGAATTCCCTTGTAGGAGCCGGCCTGCCGGCGACCTCGATGGAGGGGGCGACGAGCCGGTTCGCGCGCAAACGGACGCCTACCGGAACCCCCGCTCCGATTGTATGCGTTCCCACGCCGCGTTGATTTCGCTGGCGCGCGCTTCGGCGCGCCGCCGCAAGTCCTCCGGCATGTTGCCGAGACGGTCCGGATGGAACTCGCTGATCAGCTTGCGGTAGGCACGCTTGATGGTGCGCTCGTCGGCCTCGCGCGGTACGCCCAGCACGGCGTAGGGATCCGGGCCGCTGCTGCGCGGCGGGGGCCGGTAGCCCTGCTGCGAATACGCGCCGGACTGCGCCCATTCGCCCGGCCGCGGCCCCGTGTTCCAGGCGAAACCCTTCATCGCCAGCAGCGCCACCAGCTGGATTTCGCTGATGCGCAGCGAAAACGCCACGCGCTTCAGCACGCGCAGCTTTTCGTCGGTCAACGGACCATCGGCCATCGCCACGTCGCACAGCATGTCCAGGAATGGCATCACCGAGCTGCGCCGCGGCAGGCACCATGAGCGCAAATCCACCAGCGAGCCGGAAAGATCGAAACCGGGCGCCTTGCCCCTGTTGAACGCATCGATCGCGCGGCGTCGCCACAGCGCGTCCAGTTCCAGGCGCGTCATCAGTCTCTCGGCGATCGCGACTTCGGCTTCGGACACGCGCCCATCGCTCTTGGCGAGCGTGCCCATGATCGCGAACAACGGCTCGACGTAGCCATCCTTGCCGCCGGTGCGCGTCAATCCGCCGAGCCAGCCGCTGTCGAACACCAGGTGCCCGATCACCAGCCCGATCAGCGCGCCGCCGAAATCCCGCGTCACCACCAAGCCGATCACGAAGCCGATCAGCTTCCCCCAGATCCTCATGGACTCCCCGCCTGGCCGGGCTTGCACGGCGGCTGCGCGGAAAACCATCGCGCCAGCGCCTGCACGTCCTTTTCGGTGAGCGGCCCCGCCGCCGCGCGCATCACCGCGGCCTTGCGCCCGCCATCGCGGTACGCGTGCAATGCCTGCAGCAGGTACGGGTACGGCTGACCGGCAAGATTGGGCGCGCCGGGGATGCGCGCGTAGCCGTCTTCGCCATGGCATGCCGCGCACAGGCCGAGCTGCGCGGGCGGGGCCGGTACTGCGGCCGCGGCCTGTGCGAGCGCCAACGGTGTGGCCGCGCACAGCAGGATCATCGAAGGCAATTTGCGCATCCGGCAAGTTTATCAGCGGCCATGCACGCACCGGATCGCTACAATGCGCGTTTTCCGTCTGCGGAGCGCCGCCGTGCCGACCACCCTGCTCGAATCCGACCTGCCCGGTCTCGAACTCCTGCACCGCGGCAAGGTGCGCGACGTGTATGCGCTGCCGGGCGATCGCCTGCTGATCGTCGCGACCGATCGCCTGTCGGCATTCGACGTGGTGTTGCCCGATCCGATCCCCGGCAAGGGCGAAATGCTGTGCCAGATTTCGAACTTCTGGTTCGACAAGACCGCGCACCTGGTGCCGAACCATTTGACCGGCACGCCGGTCGCGGACGTGCTGCCCACGGGCGTCGATCCGAAACTCTACGAAAAACGCGCGGTGGTGGTGAAGCGTCTGAAGGCCGTGCCGGTCGAGGCGATCGCGCGCGGCTACCTGATCGGATCGGGCTGGAAGGATTACCAGAAGTCGGGATCGCTCTGCGGCATCGCATTGCCCAAAGGCCTGCAACAGGCACAGCAATTGCCCGAGGCCATCTTCACGCCGTCCACCAAGGCGCCCAAGGGTACCCACGACGAAAACATCGGCTTCGACGAGGTGGTGAAACTGGTCGGCACCGATCTCGCGACGCAGGTGCGCGATGCGACGCTCGCAATCTACAAGTTCGCGGCCGCATACGCCGCGGAGCGCGGCATCATCATCGCCGACACCAAATTCGAGTTCGGCACCGATGCGGGCGGCAAACTGTACGTGATGGACGAAATGCTGACGCCGGATTCTTCGCGCTTCTGGCCGGCCGACCAGTACAAGGTCGGCATCAGCCCACCGTCGTACGACAAGCAGTTCGTCCGGGACTACCTGGAAACGCTGGACTGGGACAAGCGCGCGCCCGGCCCGAAGCTGCCGCGCGAAGTCATCGACGGCACCGCTGCGAAATACGCCGAGGCGCTGAAGAAACTGGCCGGCATCACCGTCACCTGATTTCGACCACCGTCGCGCGGCGCGCGCGGATGGCGTAGATTGAGTACGGGGCCACCCGAGCGAGGCTGCGATGCGCGACATCCACGAATGGTTCGGCAGCTATGCCGCCGATCACAAGAACGCGACCAACCGCGCGATCCACTGGGTATGCGTGCCCGTGATCATGTGGTGCGTGATCGCGGCACTCTGGACA
The DNA here is from genome assembly GCA_035700365.1 of Rhodanobacteraceae bacterium. GTDB lineage: Bacteria > Pseudomonadota > Gammaproteobacteria > Xanthomonadales > Rhodanobacteraceae > 66-474. Next base: position 4,430 of record DASSOQ010000005.1, read on the forward strand.
GTGCCCGTGATTCCGCAATGGATGAAGCCGGGCTTCTGGGCGGCGTCCGCGATGTTCCTCGCGTTCCTGTTTTACTACCGCCTGTCGCGCAAACTCGGACTCGCGATGGTGCTGGTGTTCCTGGTCAGCGGCGCGATCGCGTGGGCACTGTATGGCGCACTCGGGCCGCGCAACCTGCTGATGCTCGCCGCGGTGCTGTTCGTGCTGGCGTGGATCGGGCAGTTCATCGGACACGCGATCGAGGGCCGTCGCCCCGCGTTCCTCACCAACGTCGTGCAACTGCTGATCGGTCCCGCGTGGCTGATGGGCAAGCTGATGCGCCGTCTGGGCATTGCGTATTGAGGTCGCCTGCAGGCAGGCCTCCACGAAACGCATGCCACGATAGTGCTTTGCAGGAGCGCGCCTGCGCGCGACCCAAACCTGCAGGCACGAGACGCCTCTCAGCCCTTCGCAAGATCGTGGTTGAGCAGGGCCGCCAGCCGCGCGCCGGCCTGCCGCAAACGCTGTTCGGCGATTGGCAGTTCGCGCTCCACGTAGGCCGCATCGATGCGTCGCGACGATGGATACACGCCATCGTCGCGGTCGATTCGGCAGCTTTCCTCGGCCCATTGGATCGGCGTTCCCCCGGTCGCGACCGGCGTCCGTTCGGCGGCAAGCTTGTCCGTGAATTGCGCCGCCGACAGATGCATGGAATCAAGCATCAGTGAATCCCAGACGTGATGCAGGTTGGTGCCGTGGCCACGCCAGCGCACCTGGAAATCGTTGCCGCCCGCATCGTGGCGGTAACCCGCATGCAGCGGCTGGTGGACGTCGCCGACGAAATGCACCACGAACGCCAGCGCCTCGGCACGCTCGGCAGGCGGATTGGCGCGGTTTGCGAGGATCGCCGAATATCTGTCGATGGCCGCCACCGCGCATTTGCCGTCACGGCACTCGCGCGGTGGATCGTAGAGGCAGTCGCGCGAATGGAAGTTGACGAAATGCATGCGCCTGGTGTGCCGGAACAATTCCGGATCGCTGTCGCGCAGGTCGTCGGCCCAGTTGGCGATATCGTCGAGGTGCTGCATACCGCGCACGGCCAGCAGTTTCTGCACGGCCGCGCGCGCCTGCGGCGTCAACTGCGCCTCGGCCAGTTCCGCCACGATCCGGTGCCCGCGCGGCCCCCAAGCCCACGCCATCGGCGTGCACACCAGCGTCGCCAGCAGTGCTGCCGTGAGCCTACCGGCGACGCGCCGGGTGTGTAAACGAACCCGCATGGCGACTCCCCGCAAAAGCGCCAGTTTGCCACGCGCGCAGCCGCCTTCGGCCATGAAACCAAGGTTGAAACAGGCTAAAATTGCGGTTTCATCCACACGGCTTTCCGCAAAGGACCACACCATGGCGATCAAGGTCGCGATCAACGGCTACGGCCGCATCGGCCGCAACATCCTGCGTGCGCTGTACGAATCCAACCGCACCGGCGCGATCAGGATCGTCGCGATCAACGACCTGGGCGACGCCGAAACCAACGCGCACCTGACGCAATACGACACCGCGCACGGCAAGTTCCCCGGCACGGTCAGCGTCGAAGGCGGCGACCTGGTCGTCAACGGCGACCGCATCAAGGTGTGTGCCGAGCGCGATCCGTCAAAGCTGCCGTGGAAGGAACTCGGCGTCGACATCGTGATCGAATCGACCGGCCTGTTCACCAAACGCGACAAGGCCGCGGCGCACCTTGCCGCGGGCGCGAAGAAGGTGATCATCTCGGCGCCCGGCACCGAAGTCGACGGCACCTTCGTGTTCGGCGTCAACGAGGACAAGATCAAGCCTACCGACACCATCATCTCGAACGCATCGTGCACCACCAACTGCCTGGCGCCGCTGGCCAAGGTGCTGCACGAGAAGATCGGCATCGTGCACGGCCTGATGACCACGATCCACGCCTACACCAACGACCAGGTGCTGACCGACGTGTTCCACAAGGACCTGCGCCGTGCGCGCTCGGCGACCCACAGCCAGATCCCGACCAAGACCGGCGCCGCCGTCGCGGTGGGCCTGGTGCTGCCGGAACTGAACGGCCGCCTGGACGGCTTTTCGATGCGCATCCCGACCATCAACGTGTCGTGCGTCGACCTGACCTTTGTCGCCAGGCGCGAAACCAGCAAGGAAGAAATCGACGCCGTGATCAACGCAGCCGCGAACGGCAAGCTGAAGGGCGTGATGGCCGTCAACACCAAGCCGCTGGTGTCGATCGACTTCAACCACAACCCCGCTTCGTGCACCTATGACGCGACGCAGACCCGCGTGATGGGCGGCACCTTCGTCAAGGTGCTCGGCTGGTACGACAACGAGTGGGGTTTCTCCAACCGTATGCTCGACATGACCGAGGCGTTCGCGAACGCGAAGTGACCTGGACGGTCTTCCCAAGCCGATTTTTCCCTTCCAAAGGAAGGGTCGAAGCCGCCGCAAGGCGGCATTCGTGGGAATGCAGCGGAGACGTCAGCCTTCTCCCAAAAGCCATCTGCCTCAATCCCCCTTCCTTCGGAAGGGGAAGCCAGGCGAGGTCCTCTGCAAGAGCAGGAAATCGCGGTCAGCCGAGCGCCTTCAGCGCGGCGGCGTAATCCGGTTCTTGGGTGATTTCGTCCACCATCTGCGCGTGGATCACTTGGTCGTGTTCGTCTAGCACCACCACTGCGCGCGCGGCAAGACCGGCCAGCGGACCATCGGTCATCGCGACACCATAGTCTTTCAGGAATTCACGCCCGCGCATCAGCGACAGCATGGTGACGTTTTCGATCCCCTCGGCGCCGCAGAAACGCGCCTGCGCGAACGGCAGGTCCGCGGAAATGCAGAGCACGACGGCGTTCTTCAGGCCCGCCGCATCCTTGTTGAAGTGCCGCACCGAGGCCGCGCACACGCCGGTGTCCACGCTCGGGAAAATATTCAGGACCTTGCGTCTGCCGGCGAAGTCGGCCAGCGTCTTTTCGGAAAGGTCGCCCGCGATCAGCCTGAACGCCGGCGCCTTGTCGCCGGCTTTCGGAAACTGGCCGTCTACCTGGACGGGATTGCCCTTGAATTTCGTGCCGGACATGGTCTGCTCCTTCTGAATGCGTAGGGGAAACGGTGGCCCGGGGTGCCGGGCCTCCGGCCAGTCTAGCCGACGGGGATCAAGGCGGCGTCACGCTGCATTGGACGATTTGGAGACTCCTCCGCGCTCAAGCAACGGCAGCTTGTCGGGAATGCCGTCCCACAGGTCGGCACCTTCCAGCGCGGGAATCTTGCCGGCGATCACCGGCCACTGTTTGGCGAGCTCGGCGTTGATCGCGAGGTATTTCTCCTGCCCCTTCGGCACATCCATTTCCGGGAAGATGGCGAACACCGGACACTCGGCCACGCACAGGGTGCAATCGATGCACTCGTCGGGATCGATCACCAGGAAATTGGGGCCTTCGTGGAAGCAATCGACCGGGCACACCTCGACGCAATCGGTGTACTTGCAGTTGATGCAGTTGTCGGTGACGACGTGGGTCATGACCACGGCTCCATGACGAGGATACGCATGCACTTTGCGCCGATGGCGGTCGCGCGGCATTGATGCGCATCATTGATGCAGGTCATGGCCCGCTGCAACCCGGCGCGCGACGCTGCCTGCATGCCGAACGCCATTCCCGCAACGCTGGACGAAACACGGCTCGCCACGCTGGTCGACCGCTTCTACGACAAGGTGCGCGCCGACCCGTTGCTCGGGCCGGTCTTCAATCCGCGGATCGACGACTGGGACGCGCACAAGGTTTTGATGACGTCGTTCTGGGCAACCGTGGCGCTGCGCAGCGGACACTACCGTGGCAGCCCGCTGGCGAAACACCAGCCGCTGGCCATCGGCGCCGGACACTTCCAGCGCTGGCTGGCGCTGTGGCGGGAAACGGCGGGCGAGGTGCTGGATGTCGAATCCGCGGCGCTGATGACCGGCTACGCCGAACGCATCGGCTACGGCATGCGTGTCGGCATGGGATTGAGCGGGCATCTGCGCGGACGCGAATCCGGCATTGCCATCCGTGCGCGGCAGGCCGCCGCGACCGCGCACTGAACTTCGCTGTCCGCCGTATCGAGGGACTCGCGCTTCGGGTGAATCCGCGATTTGCCAATCTATTCGACAACCGGTGCGCCAGCCTGCTGCAGCAGGCTGCCCACTTGCTGCGCAACCACGATCTGGTCGCGCCCGCGCGCCTTGGCCGCGTACATCGCGTCGTCGGCGGCCCGCAACCAACTGCCGACATCGTGGCAACGCATGCCGTCGAACAACGCCATGCCGATGCTGATGGTGACGTCCAGATCGTCGGGCGCATTCGGAAATTCCAGGCCGGCGATCGCGGCGCGCATTTCGCGGGCAAGCTGCAGCGCCGCGGCGCCACCGATGCGCGGACACAACACGATGAATTCTTCGCCGCCGAGGCGCGCGAGCCGGCCACGCTTGCCGACCACCTCGCGCAGGCACTGCAACGAAACATTCAGCACGATGTCGCCGAACGGATGACCGCAACGATCGTTGATGCGCTTGAAGTAATCGAAGTCGAACAGCAGCAACGCATGCAACGGCGGCTCGCCGGCGTCGCGCTTGCCGAGCAGTTTCTCGGCACGCCGGAAAAACCCGCGACGGTTGTCCACGCCGGTCAGCGGATCTTCCAGCGCCTGGCGCCGCAGCTCCAGGGTGTGGCGTCGTTGCGAGCGCAGCAACAGCAGCAGCGACACCACCCCCACCACCAATCCCGTGGTCGCGGCCAGGGCGGCCACGAGCGTGGTGCGCTGGCGGCGCATCTGCATCACGTTGCGCTCGGCGTCGGCCTCGGCGGCTTGCAGTTTCAGATTCTTGATCTGGTTGTTGCGCTCCAGCTCCCGGATGCGGATTTCCTTTTCACGCGCCGCGTAGCGGGCCGCGAGCTCCGCCTGCTGCGACTGCAGGCTGCTGGTCCAGTGGCTGCGCGCCACGGCCGCGGATTCGCGCGCTGCGGTCAATGCAAGTTTCAGGTCGCCGTCGCGCTCGGCCATCCGCGATTGTTCCTGCAGCAAGTCCGGCAGCAGGCCATCCAGGTGCGCCTTGCGCGCCTCGTCCACGGTCGACGCGATAAGGGCCATCGCGTCGCGATGCTGGCCCATCGATTCCATCGCACGTGCGATATCGTGCTGCGAAATCAACGCGTCGGATTCGCGACCCGCCGCACGTTCGTCCGCCAGCGAAGACCGCGACAGCGCGATCGCCTGCTTGGGCTTGCCCTGCTTCAGCAGTACCTGGGCAAGGTTGTCGCCCACCATCAATGCCTGCGAGCGGTCGCCGGCCTTCTCGTACAGCGCACGTGCCTGCTCGTAGAAGGTGCCTGCGGCGTCGTATTGGCCCATGCCGTAGGCGTTGTTGCCTTCGTCGTTCCTCGCCTGGGCCTGATCCCAGTCGTCGTGGAGCGCGCCGAAGGCCTCGTCGGCCTGCTTGCACAATGGCTGCGAATGGTGATGCTGGCCGGCCATGCTGTAGACATCGCACAACTGGAACTTGGCCAGCGCGCGGTGCGCGGGATCCGGGCTGTCCAGTTGCAGGGCGGCGGCCTGCAGGGCATCGCTGACGCCACCACCATCGCCGTGCGCGATGCGCAGATCGGCATTCAGGAAACCGGCATACGATTCGGCCAGGGTGTCGTGCCCGACGCTGCCCAGGCTCTTGAGGCGCGCCACCGCTTCGGTGACCGCGGCATCATCGGAAACGTTGATCCCGGCGCGACCCATCCACCACAACGCGTCGCGCTCGCCCACGGGATCGCCGGCGTACACTCCGGCATCGAGTGCCGCGCGCAGTTTGACGATCAGGCCCTGCGGATCTCTCGCGGAAAGGGTGCGCATTTCCACGGGTGGCAGCGCGGTCACGGCCCACGCCACCGACAGCGTTCCCCATAGCAGCAACCCCGCAAGCAACTTCCGCATCAGCCTCTCCGCGAAGCCATGATCGGACCCTCGTTGGTTCGGTGCAAGGATTGGGCCAGTGGACGGGTACACTTGCCGGATGCAAATCGGTCCCATTGCGATCGACCCGGCCGTGGCCCTCGCGCCCATGGCCGGCGTCACCGACAAGCCGTTCCGCCAATTGTGCAAGCGCTTGGGCGCGGGCCTGGCCGTGTCGGAAATGACCGCTTCCGATCCGCGCCTGTGGCAAACCCGCAAGTCGCTGCACCGCATGGATCACGCGGGTGAACCCGATCCGGTTTCGGTACAGATTGCGGGTTCAGATCCTGCGATGCTGGCCGAAGCCGCACGCTGCAATGTCGCCAACGGCGCGCAGCTGATCGACATCAACATGGGCTGCCCGGCCAAGAAGGTGTGCAACGCCTGGGCGGGTTCCGCGCTGCTGGCCGACGAGCTGCTGGTGGCGCGCATCTGCAAAGCTGTCGTCGCGGCAGTCGAGGTGCCGGTGACGCTGAAGATCCGTACCGGGCAAGTTCCCGAACACCGCAACGCGCTGGCCATAGCGCGCGTCGCCCGGGATTGCGGCATTGCCGCGCTGGCCGTGCATGGCCGTACCCGCTCGCAGAAATACGAAGGTTTCGCCGAATACGACACCATCGCGGCGGTGAAGGCCCAAGTTTCGATTCCGGTGCTCGCGAACGGCGACATCGATTCGCCGGCGAAGGCGCGCTTCGTGCTCGATTACACGCAGGCCGATGCGCTGATGATCGGCCGCGCCGCGCAGGGACGGCCATGGATCTTCCGCGAGGTTGCGCATTTCCTTGCCACCGGCGAATGGCTGCCGGAGCCGGACGCCACCGAAGTGCGCGACATCCTGCTCGGCCACCTCGACGCGCTGTATGCGTTCTACGGTGAAGTCGCGGGTGTGCGCATCGCGCGCAAGCACCTTGGCTGGTACGCGAAGGACCGCCCGGAAAACGCCGCCTTCCGTGCGGTCGCCAATGCCGCGGAAAGCGCGCACGAGCAGCGACGCCTGACCCGCGACTATTTCGACGCTCTCGCGGCCGGAGTGCCCGGCGAATTCGCCGCGGCCGCGTAACCCGTCCGCCGCTGAACGCGGTACGCTGGCCGCTGCAGCCTCGGCCGCGACCCTGTATCATGCGCAGTTCGTTCCATCCTTCCATCCGTATCAAAGGATATAACCCACGATGAGCCGTTACCTGTTCACCTCCGAATCGGTGTCCGAAGGCCACCCGGACAAGGTCGCCGACCAGATTTCCGACGCCGTGCTGGACGCGATCCTGGCGCAGGACAAGCGCGCGCACGTGGCGTGCGAAACCATGGTCAAGACCGGCGTCGCGATCGTGTCGGGCGAAGTCACCACCGACGCGTGGGTTGACATCGAGGCGCTGGCGCGCAAGGTGATCCTGGGCATCGGCTACGACTCGTCCACCGTCGGTTTCGACGGCGCGACCTGCGGCGTGCTGAACCTGATCGGCAAGCAATCGCCCGATATCAACCAGGGTGTCGCACGCAAGAAGCCCGAGGAACAGGGTGCCGGCGACCAGGGCCTGATGTTCGGCTACGCCTGCAACGAAGCGCCCGAATTCATGCCCGCACCGATCTACTACTCGCACCGGCTGGTCGAGCAGCAGGCCAAGGTGCGCAAGGCCGGCAAGTTGAAGTGGCTGCGCCCGGACGCAAAGTCTCAGGTCACGCTGGCGTACGACGACGCCACGATGAATATCATCGGCCTCGACGCCGTCGTGCTGTCGACCCAGCACGATCCCGAGGTGAGGCACACCGACCTCGTGGAAGCCGTGCGCGAGTACATCCTGAAGCCGGTGCTGCCGAAGAAGCTGCTGGACACGCTGCCGAAGAACAAGGTGCACATCAACCCGACCGGCAAGTTCGTGATCGGCGGTCCGGTGGGCGATTGCGGCCTGACCGGCCGCAAGATCATTGTCGACACCTACGGCGGCATGGCCCGCCACGGCGGCGGTGCGTTCTCGGGCAAGGATCCATCCAAGGTCGACCGCTCGGCCGCCTACGCCGCGCGCTACGTCGCCAAGAACATCGTGGCCGCCGGCATCGCCGAACGCTGCGAGGTGCAGATTTCCTACGCGATCGGCGTCGCCGAACCGACTTCGATTTCGGTGACGACGTTCGGCACCGGCAAGATCAGCGACGACAAGATCGAGAAGCTGATCCGCGCGCATTTCGACCTGCGTCCGTACGGCATCATCAAGATGCTGGACCTGATCCACCCGATCTACCAGTCCACCGCGTCCTACGGACACTTCGGCCGCAAGCCGTTCCAGCACACCTACCGCTGGGAAGAGCGCGAAGGCGGCAAGCTGGTGAAGAAGGCCGAGACCGCGACCGCGTTCTCGTGGGAAGCGACCGATCGCGCCGACGCGTTGCGCAAGGCCGCGAAGATCAAGTGATGTTGTCACCCCCTTCCGAAAGAAGGGGGTCGCCGCCGCAGGCGGCGGGGGGATGGCCTCCACCATCGCAAGAGCCATCCCCCTCAATCCCCCTTCGCACGCGAAGGGGGAGGGTTTGGATCGCCGAGGGGCGCTGCAACCGTGAAGCACGGTCAGGCTCGGCACCCTTTCCAACAGCGCCCATCCATCGGAGAAACACCATGAACGCCGTAGTCAAAGACACCGCCTCGCACGATTACAAGGTGCGCGACATCAGCCAAGCCGAGCTCGGCCGCAAGCGCATCACCATGGCCGAGCAGGAAATGCCGGGCCTGATGCAGATCCGCGCGCGGTACGCGCCGCAAAAGCCGCTGAAAGGCGTGCGCGTCACCGGCTCGCTGCACATGACCAAGGAAACCGCGGTACTGATCGAGACGCTCGCGGCACTCGGCGCATCGGTGCGTTGGGCGTCATGCAACATCTTCTCGACCCAGGACGACTGCGCGGCCGCGATTGCCGCGAGCGGCGTGCCCGTGTTCGCGTGGAAGGGCGAGACACTGGAGGAATACTGGCAGTGCACGCTCGACGCGCTGACGCACCCGGGCATGAGCGGCCCGGAGCTGATCGTCGATGACGGCGGCGACGCGACGCTCTTGATCCACAAGGGCGTCGAGATGGAAGACGGTTCCAGGTGGGTGGACGAGAAAGGCGCCAACCACGAGGAACAGGTCATCAAGGATCTCCTGAAGAAGACCCGCACCGAACGTCCGGGCTTCTGGAAGAAGGTCGCATCCGAATGGCGCGGCGTGTCCGAGGAAACCACCACCGGCGTGCATCGCCTGTACCAGCTCGCCGAGGCCGGCAAGCTGCTGGTGCCCGCGATCAACGTCAACGATTCCGTCACCAAGAGCAAGTTCGACAACCTGTACGGCTGCCGCGAATCGCTGGCCGACGGCATCAAGCGCGCCACCGACCTGATGGTCGCGGGCAAGGTCGCGGTGGTGTGCGGCTACGGCGATGTCGGCAAGGGCTGCGCGCACTCGCTCAAAGGCTTCGGTGCGCGCGTGATCGTCACCGAGATCGACCCGATCTGCGCGCTGCAGGCCGCGATGGAAGGCTTCCAGGTCGCGACCGTCGAGGACACGCTTGGCGTCGGCGACATCTACGTCACCACCACCGGCAACCGCGACGTGATCACGCTGGAGCACATGCAGCGCATGAAGAACCACGCGCTGGTCTGCAACATCGGCCACTTCGACAACGAGATCCAGGTCGACCGCCTGCAGAAGGCCGCGAAGCACACCAACATCAAGCCGCAGGTCGACCTCTACACCTTCGACGGTGGCAACTCGATCTACCTGCTGGCCGAAGGCCGCCTCGTGAACCTCGGCTGCGCGCATGGCCATCCGTCGTTCGTGATGTCGAATTCGTTTTCGAACCAGACGCTGGCCCAGATCGACCTGTGGACCCACAAGGACGAGTACGAAAAGACCGTCTACCGCCTCCCGAAGAAGCTGGACGAGGAAGTCGCGCGCCTGCACCTCGAGCAGATCGGCGTCAAGCTCACCAAGATGACGAAGGACCAGGCGGACTACCTCGGCGTGCCGGTGGAAGGCCCCTACAAGGCCGATCACTACAGGTACTGACGGGAAGACGGAGAAACGGGGAGACGAAGAAACGGAGACAAAGGCAAGTGGCATTCGCGTTTACGCGGTGCCACCGCGCTTCCGTTTTGTCGAGATGAACGCGTTGAGCTTGGCGAAAAGACGCTCGATCCGCTCGCGCAGGACCACTGTATCAATCAAATACGCAAGATCCTCGCACAGGCATATTTGTGTGTCGATCTCGAGCAGCGACCCGCGGGCGATCAGCAAAAAGCGCACGAACTCCGCATTGCTTCCTCGTGCAGCACCCTCCGCGATATTGGATGGGACGCTGACTGCTGCTCGCCTCATTTGCGAAATCAACCCAAATCGTTCGTCGTCGGGAAGCTCTGCAGTGGCAGCGTAGATCTCGCGGACCAGAAGCCTCGCCTCCTGCCAGACCTGCAGTTCATAGTGATTTGGACGCATGGTCGCCTCCCGTCCTATCTCGCCGTCTCCCCGTCTTTCCATTTTCCCGTCTTCCCGGCTTCTCGCCCGAACCGCGCCAGTTCGGGTACGTACGGCGCGTAGTGCCGCCAGCGTCCCACGGATGTCCTGTAAACGGGCTGGCGCGCCTGCCACACACTGGCCGACTGCACCGGCACGCCTTCGGCGGAGGGGCGCGATGCGCCAGCGGGTGCGCCAATGAATTCACGCAGCGCGGCCAACACGACGTCGGTGTCGGTGACCAGGGTTTCGTAATCGAGCTCGTGAATGGGAACGCGCAAAGCGTGCTTCCAGTGTTGCATCAACATGTCGTGGCCCGCCATGTAGGCCGCCATGTCGCCGAAGTCGTAGGCAAACGCCATGTCGGCGTGCGCGAAGTCCTGGCTCCACAGCGACAGCGCGGTATCGCGCGCTTCGCGGCGAAGGTGGATGACACGCGCCTGCGGGAACATCGCCGCGGCAATGTCGAGATACCGAAAGTTCAGTGGGTCCTGATCGATGTACCACCCCGCCGGCGCATCGTCCTGCACGGCAAGCGTGCGGTACAGATTGGCCGCCTCGGCCAAGGCCGCCGGGTTCTCCAGGTGCCCGCCCGCGACGAGCTGGTCCGCGATGAAACGCAACGCGCGGGATTCGCCGCGGTCGCGCGCGCCGGTGGCGCGTGCGAGCAGGCTTGCGGTCAGCGTCGTGCCCGAGCGCGGAATGCCCAGCACGAACACAGGCACGAAGTTTCCGCCCGCGGCGGAAACGGCCGGGGCCGCGCGGTCGCGCGTCCGCGCCTCCACGAACCGTTGCCATGCGGCGACGTCCCAAGGCTGGACCCCGTGCACCAGCGCGTTCGCCTCGCGCAACACCCGCGCCGCCGACGCGTAGTCGCCGAGGTCGTTGCGGATCTTGGCCAGCCCGAATCCTGCCGAGGCACGCGAACGCGCCGAATACGCGGCACTGCGAAAATGCGCCTCGCAACGCGCGAGATCCTGGTCCCCAGCGTCGGTGTACCGGCGCGTATTGGCCAGCGCCGACAGCACATGGTGGCGCTCGAGGTCGATCCCGGCGTCCAGCGCGGCAAGGTAGCGCCGGCGTGCCGTTTCGAAGTCACCCGATTCGCGCGCGATGTGGCCGGCCAGCGCCAGCAGCTCCGCGGGTGGCGCTGCCTGCCGCGAAAGTGCGCGTTCGCAGATTTCACCGGCAATGCGGTGGCGATCGCACTGTCGGACGAACTGCGCCGCGCGCAAGCCCAGGCCCGGCTCGAACCCGTTCGCGCGGCACAACGTGCGCAGCGCTTCGGACGCCGCGCCGAAGCACCCCTGGCTGCGCAGGACTTCCGCCAGCAGCATCGACGCATCTTCGCGCCGTGGCATGGTCGCCACGACGTCGCGCAGCACCGCTTCGGCGTCGGCAGGTCGGTCCTGCCGCCACAGCTCGCGGGCAATGGCCAGTTGGGCGTCGGGTTCCACCGTGGACACGGACGGCATCGGCGCGATCGACAAACGTTGCCACTATCATAACCAGTCCTTCGAACCGCACCTGTCGCATGCAACGCTTTTCCCTCGGCCACCAGGCATCGCGCGGCTTCCGCCGGAGATTCCAGCCATGACGGCGGCACGCCTGCAGGGCCTCGACAACGCGGCCGCACAGCATGTCATCGGCGCGGCGCAGGCGCTCGGATTGGGCCGCGCGGACCAGGCCGCCGCCCGGCTCGCTCCGGCACTCGCCAGCCATCCGGGCCATCCCGAGGTGCTCCGCCTGCACGCCGGCATCCTCAACCTGCGCGGTGATTACCCCGGCGCGCGTTCGGCGATGGAGCGTGCGATCGAGTTGCGGCCGATGGATGCGCTGTACCAGAACACGCTCGGCACGGTGCTGGCGACCGCCGGCGACTACGATGCCGCCATACGTGCGCTGCACCGTGCATGCGAGTTGCAGCCCGGCCTCTCGAGCGCCTGGTACAACCTCGGGGTGATGCTGACCCGTTGCGTGCGCCACGAGGAAGCCGTCGAGGCCTTGCAGCGGGCGGTCGAACTGGCGCCCGACAACATGGACGCACGCGCGTTGCTCGGCGACATGCTGCGCGTGAGCGGGCGGGTGCAGGAGTCGGCCGCGGAGTACCGCCGGGTACTGGCGGAACGTCCGTGGGCCGGCATGGCCTGGTGGGGGCTGGCGGACCTGCGGACGGACGCGCTGGCGGCCGGCGACATCGAACGGATGCGCGCGGCTCTGCGCGATACGCGCGCCAGCGACGACGACCGCGTCGCCATCGGTTTTGCGATGGCCAAGGCGCTGGACGAGCAGGGCCAATGCAGCGAATCGCTGGACGAATTGAAGCGGGCCAACGCGATTGCGCGGCTGCGGCAACGCTGGGATGCCCCGGCGTTCTCTGCCAGCATCGCGGCCGTCGACGCGTCATTCACACCGCCCCCGAACGGTGCCGCCGCGCCCGGTCTCGGCCACGAAGCCATCTTCATCGTCGGCATGCCGCGTTCCGGCACCACGCTGGTCGAACAGATCCTCGCCTCGCACCCGGAGGTCGAAGGCGCGGGCGAGCTGCCCGACCTGCCGAACGTGCTGGCGGAGGAATCGCGCCGGCGCGGCGAACCGTTCCCGCGCTGGGTCCGGAAGATGCAACCGGCCGACTGGCAACGGCTGGGCGAGCGCTACCTCGAACGCACCGCCCACTGGCGCCGGCGCCGCCGGATATTCACCGACAAGCTGCCCAACAACTGGATGTACGTGGGCGCGATCCGGGCCATGCTTCCCGGCGCCCACATCGTCGTCTGCCGGCGCGATCCCCTGGAAACGTGCTTTTCCTGCTACCGGCAGCACTTCTTCAACAACGAATACACCCGTACACCGGAGGACCTCGCCGCCTTCTGGCGGGATTTCGACCGCAGCATGACCCGCTGGGCGAGCGCGCATCCCCGCCACGTCTACGAGCACGATTACGAGTTCCTGCAGAAGGATCCGGAGGCCGGCATCCGCAAGCTGCTCGCCGCCTGCGGCTTGCCGTTCGACGAATCCTGCCTGCGGTTCCACCAGACACGGCGGGACGTGCACTCACCCAGCGCCACCCAGGTGCGGCGGCCGGTGGATTCCGACACCGCACGCGCGCAACGATACGGCGCGCTGCTCGATCCGTTGCGCATGGCGCTCGGCCTGCCCCCGTTCGGGAGGTGAGCTTGGCCTTGCAGCGCACCGCGGCGGACTGGCTGGCGACCTCGCAGGCGCAACTCCTGCGAGGCGATGCCAGCGCGGCGCAAGACACCTTGGCCCAGGCGTTGGCCGAGCACCCGGATTCGGTCGAACTGCGCCGCGCGCGGGCGGGCGCCTGCCAGCGAATGGGCCAGTTTGCCGAAGCGGAATCGCTGCTGCGCGAAGTGCTCGCTGCCGATCGCGGCGATGCCGCCGCCGCATTCTCGCTCGCGCGCCTGCTGAAGGAGCAGGGTCGGACGGCGGCCGCGGCGGCCACGATGCGCGCATGCCTCGCCGACGCCCGGCATCGCCGGGACCCGGACCTCGCCATCAAGGCCATCGAGTTCCTCGACGACTGCGACCGCAAGTTCGATGCCGCGGCGATCGCCCTCGCCGCCATTGCCGACAACCCCGGCGAGCCCCGCCTGCACGCCTACGCGAGCATGCTGCAGATGCAGGTCGGCGAGTTCGTGCAGGCGCGCCGGCATTACCTGCGCGCGCTCGAACTCGACCAGCGGGCCTGGGAATGGCACATGCCGATCGGCCTTTCCTCGGCGCAACGCTATGCGAGTGACGAGCATCCCGATTTCGCGTTGTTTCGTGACGGCCTGAGGCGCGAGGATCTTTCCGCCAAGGCACGCGCGGAACTGCACTTCGCGCTCGGCAAGGCACACGACGATGTCGGTGCCTACCAAGATGCCGCGCGCCATTTCCGCGAGGGCAACGCCATCGTGCACCGGCTGACGAAATGGTCGCGCAAGGACTGGCGGCGCATGGTCGAGGCACGGCTTGCGGCGGCACCGATGGCCCATCGCCTCGATCCGCGGGACGACTTCACGCCGGTATTCGTGGTGGGGATGCCGCGTTCCGGAACCACCCTGGTCGCCGAGTTGCTGTCGCGCCATCCGAAGGTCTGCAACCGCGGCGAGTTGCCGTGGATCGCGAACCTCGCGGCGCGCCCTGCCCTGAACGGCAATCCCGCGCGAGCAGAGCTGGAACGCGCCGCGGCAACCTATGTCGCACATTCGCGGCAGGACGATGCGGGCGAGGCGCGATGGTTCCTGGACAAGCAGCCCATGAACTTCTGCTACCTCGACCTGGTGCTGGCGATGTTTCCGCACGCGAAGATCATCCATTGCCAGCGCGGCGCGCGCGATACCGCGCTGTCCCTGTGGATGCAGTGCTTCCTCAAGGACGTGCAGGGCTACAGCTACGATTTCGGCGACATTGCGCTGGTGATGCGCGACCACGACAAGCTGATGGCGCACTGGGCCTCGCGCCATCCCGCGTCGATCCGGACCCTCCGCTACGAGGAACTGGCGTCGGATCCCGCGCGTCTCATCGGGGAGCTTGCCGCGTGGATCGGCCTGCCGCCCGGCACGGCAGCGCCACCGGCTGGTCCGAAGTCGAGCATCAGCACCGCCAGCCTCTGGCAGGCGCGCCAGCCGGTGCACACGCGCTCGGTCGGACGCTGGCGGCACTACGCAGCGTTCGTCCCGGAGCTGTCGCGCATTCCCAGCTAGGCTGCCCCGCCACCCTCCGATGCCTGCGTGACGGGAGGCAACCCCAGTGCCGCCCGCAGCGGATCCAGCAACGTCCCGTACGCGGCTGCGGTGGCCGCTCGCGGACGTATCGGAGCGCGCACCTGCGCCGCACTGAGGGTGTGCACGCTGCGGGGCGCGGTATGGGGCGCCAGGCATGCCGGATCGAACGGCAGGCTGCAGAATTCGAGCAACGCGCGGGTCTGCGCCTCCGGGGCCTGGGCCAGCGCCTCGTAGTGCTGCTCGCGCACCCGTCCCGGATCCCGTGTCGCCCACGCCGAAGCTTCGCGATCGAAGGCCTTCCAGAACGTGGCCAGCTGATCGAAGTCGCAGGTGAACTCCCAGCCCTTGGCGAAGTACTGCTTGAAGCAGGACCAGCAGGTCTCGAGCGGGTCGCGCCGGCAGACCACCACGCGCGCGCCAGGCAGCATCGCCTGGATCGCGCCGAGCGCCTGCCAATTGTTCGGCATCTTGTCCGTGAAGCGCGCTCGGCCGTCGCGGCGGGGCGCGACGAGCTCCAGATAGCGTTGGCCGAGCCTTTGCCAATCGTGCGGGGTCGCCTGCGGCACCCACTCCGGATAGCGGCACTGCCTTCGCGCGGATTCCTCGGCCAGCACCTGCGCAAGTTCGCCAAGTTCACCCATGCCCTGGACGCCGGGATGCGACGCCAGTACCTGCTCGACCAGCGTGCTGCCGGAGCGCGGCATTCCGACGATGAAGACCACCTGCTCGCCCAGGCGTGGATCTTCCGCGGCCGCGTATGGCGCCGCGAACACCCGCTCTGCGGCGTGCGCGCGTGCCAGGAACCGCCCGGCGTCCCAGTGCCGCATTTCCCGCTGGCGCCTGGCGTTGGCGGCCACGAACAACCCGTATGCCTCGGCGTGGCGGCCGCGATCCTCGCACGCCTTCGCGAGCGCGAACTGGATCGCGGTCCGTTCACCTTCGTCGATGCCATCGCGTCGCAACACCGCCTGCATGGCGGAAACTTCTTCGTCCGTGACGGGCAGCGTCTTGATGTCCACGAGGTCGAGCCATGCGGCGGCGAACGCGGGCTGCAGCGCGATCGCCCTGCGCATCGCGGCGGCGCCTCGTTCGATCTGCCCGCACGCCACCAGCGCATCACCGAGCTTCAGTTGCGCCGGCGCGTACTCCGGCGCCAGGTCCGCGGCACGTTCGAGGTACGCCACGGCCTGTTCCGGACGCCGATGGCGCGCGAGGTGCTCGCCGAGGTCCGCCAGCGCCAGGGGCGAGCCGGGCAGGCGCTGCACGGCCAGGTCGCGCAAGCGCAGAGCCGAGGCCGCGTCGCCGGATTCCTCGCGGATCTGCGCGTATTGCGAGTAGCCGATGGGGTCGTCCGGCGCCGCGCGCAGCACGGCTTCGAAATTCGCGAACGCGGCACGGACATTGCCGATCCGTGCCAGCAACAAGCCATAGAGCCGCAGCACATCGGGCTGGCCCGGGGCACCCGCGAGTGCGTCTTGCAGAGCCGCCTGGGCAGCCTGCACGTCGCCCGCCGCCAGCGCATCACTGGCCCGCTGGAGCTGCGCCCCCAGTGGCGGCGGCAGGTGCTGCAGGCGCGCGGTGACTTTCGCGAGGTCCGGCGCCGGCGGTTCGAACATCCGGTCGGCGACACCCACCGCTCAAGGCTCCATCGCCGCGGCGGTCGAATCCGCCGCGTAGCCCCAATGCTGGAGCATCGGCTCGAGGATCGGCAGCACCGGCTCGAAGTAGCGGCGATAGCGTTCCCAGCGGCCCATGCCCTTGCGATTGATCGGCTCGATCACCTGGGTGTAGCTGGGGGTGGCGATGAACCCTTTCTCGCGTGCGCGGCGGTCGAAGCCGAGCATGGCCTGGGCATCTTCCAGCTCCAGGAAGTCGGCGATGCGGCGCGTCTGGCCCTCAGAATCCGCCACGAGGTCCTCATAGCGCGAGACGAACACGTCGGGCTTGAACACGTCGACGTGGTAGAGCCAGTGGCCCATGGAATCGACATACGCCCGGGCGAGCGTCTCCAGGTTCTCGCACACGACCGCGAGGCTGCTGGACATGAAATTCTGCATGTAGCAGCTCAGCAACACGTCGCACGGGTGCCGGACGGCGAGGATGAATTTGCCGGCGGGAAACATGCGATGGATCATCGGCAGCCACAGCATGTTCATCGGGTTCTTGTCCACCAGCCGCGCGTCCCAGCGCCGCGGGACCTTGCCGCACGCGAGGATCACGTACCCTTTTCGCAACTCGTCGCAATCGGCCTGGTCCAGCTTGCCCAGGTCACGCGGAACCACGACACCGGTGCTGTTTTCGAGTTCGGTCGCCAGCATGTTGAAGAACGGCCGCTCGTCCATCGACTGCAGGCGCGGATGCGCGTCCAGCATCTGTTCCAGCAAGGTGGTGC
Source organism: Rhodanobacteraceae bacterium (assembly GCA_035700365.1). Lineage (GTDB taxonomy): Bacteria > Pseudomonadota > Gammaproteobacteria > Xanthomonadales > Rhodanobacteraceae > 66-474. Next base: position 21,996 of record DASSOQ010000005.1, read on the forward strand.
CGGAGCGCGGGAACCCCACCACGAATACCGGCGACTCGGTCGCATCCGGAGCCCTGAGCGGCGGCCACGCGGCGTAGTCGGCGGCGGACACGCGTGGGTTCCGGTTGGGCAGCGTTCTCGCTCCCGGCTCGAACCAGCCCGAATGGTTGGCCTTGATGTCGGCGATCTGGATCGCGTGGGCACGCTCGAGCGCCGCCATCGCCGCGGTGGTGTCGCCGAGCTTGTCGCAGATCTGTCCCAGTTCGAACCAATGCGCGCAATGGTGCTCGTCATGGGGCCCCGAGGATTCCAGGAGCTCGCGCGCCGCGGCATGGTCGCGCCGCCGCACGGCGAGGCGTGCCCGCTGATGGGCCATCTCGCGCATCTCCCGGGGGAGCGCGCCCGTCACCACGCCTTCGGCTTCGATCCGGTCCAGCAACGCGCCTGCCTCCTCGAGGCGATTCGCCCGCTCGTACAACGATGCCAGCCGCAGGCGCAACCGCCACTCCGCGGGCAACCGGCGGGCAAGGTCCTCCAGCAGCTCCGTCGCTGCCAGCACGTCGCCCTGCTCCTTCAGCGCTTCCACCAGCTCGGACTGGAGAGGAGCATCGAGCGGCAGCCATTCCCGCCACGGCCGCAGCAGGTGCTCGGCACGCGCGTCGCGGCAGGCGGAACAAGCGCGCGCCGCATGGATGCGGATGACCGGGGAACCCGGGGACTTCCCGAATGCGCGCAACAAGGTGTCCCGCGCTTCCGCCGGCTTGCGCAAATCCATCTGCAGCAGGCCGTGCCAGTCCAGCAGTTCGGGATCGTCGGGCGCCAGGCGCACCGCGTGCGCGGATGCATTCTCGGCGGCCTCGAGGTCCCCGGCCTCGCGCAAGGCGGTCGCGTAATTCCGCCAGTGGACGAGTTCGCCGGGATACTGCCGGGTCAGGCGCTCATAGACCTCGAGCGACTCGCGACGCTTTCCCTGCCGCCACCGCGCCAGCGCCAGCAGCACCAGCAGGTCGGGGGCATCGGGGTTCCGCTGCAGTTGCTCGCTGCAGAGACGCTCGGCTTGCGCCGGCTCGCCGGCCTCCAACGCAGCGACGATCGCGGCGGCCGTGGATTCGGTCATCGTGGACACGCGAAAAAGAAAAGGGCCGCACGGAGGATACCCGTGCGGCCCGGAAGGGTGAAGCGTGGTCGAGCCCGATCAGGCGATGCCGATCAGAACTTGACGGTCAGGCGGCCCCAGTAGTAACGGCCGATGACGTCGAAGTCCTCCGGGGAGGTATTCGCGTTCAGCACGTTGTTGGCATACAGCAGCGGCGGCTGCTTGTCGAACACGTTGTCCACGCCCACGTCGATGCGGGTGTTGATCGGTTCGATGTTGTAGCCGACCGTCACGTCGTTGTACACGAATGCGCCGTAGTGGATGACCAGCGGACCGGCAGGCCCGGTGACCGGGAAGGACGACAACGCGGTGTCGCCTTCGGCCGGATTCAGCGAACCGGACTTGAACCGGCTGGAGTAGCGCATGGTCCACTGCGCATCCCATGGACCCAACTGCCAGCCGAGGCTTCCCTGCGCGCGGACCCGCGGGAAGAAGCACACGCCGCCCGCCGGGAACGGACAGGAGCTGCCCAGCCCGGTGCCGAAGCCGCCGAACATGCCGGGGCCGTTGCGCACCTGGTTGACGCCTTCGATCCCGGGTGCCGTCTGGATCTTGAACTGGCTCAGGTACGTCGCATTCAGGGCGACATTGAACTGGCCGAACGAGAACGCCGGCAGCCGGTAGTTGGCGGCGAAGTCCACGCCCTTGACGTCAAGCCGGCCCAGGTTGGCGGTCGGCTGCAGGATCTGGCTGATCTGGCCCTCGAAGCCCGTAGCGTTGGTACGCGTGATCAGCGGGCAGAAGACGTCCAGGCCGTTGAAGCACGCGTCGAGCACGGTCTGCGCACCGACACCCGGGACGATCACGTTGTTGAGGTAGATGCGCCACAGGTCCGCCTGCACCGTCAGGCCCGGCACGAAGTGCGGCGAATAGACCGCGCCCATGTCGAACGACTTGCCGCTCTCCGGCCCCAGCGGGAAGCCGGCGTATTGCGAACCGGAGGTCAAGGCCTTGATCTGCTGGTGGGAGGCGACCAGCGTATTGACGAAGCTGCCGTCGGTCGGCACGTACTGGCAGGCCGGGTTGCCTGCCGTCGTGATGTGGTCGCACGGATCCGAGGTCAGGATCGGCGCGGAACTGCCCGGCGCGCTGAACACGTCGCTGACGCCGGGGGCACGGAACACCGTCGACACCGTGCCGCGCAGCAGCAGGTCGTCGATCGGACGCCACTCCACGCCCACCTTCCAGTTGCTGGTGCTGCCGAAGGTGCTGTACTTGGAATAGCGGTCGCCCAGGGTCACGTTCAGGGCATGGAAGAACGGCATGTCCTTGAGGACGGGAACGTACAACTCCGCGTAGGCTTCCTTGACGTTGTAGCCGCCCTGCAAGGGGGCGCTGCAGCTCGTGCCCAGCACGCAGGTGCCGGTCGCGGGATTCAACAGCAGGTTCGAATCGACGACGTTGTTGGTATAGACCTTGTGGTACAGGACACCGGCGGCGAGCTGCATGGTGCCGGCCGGCAGGTCGAACAAGCCGCCGCTGACATCGGCGTGGTAGATGCGGTCGATGTTCCAGGTGTTGACGAGCGACGGCGAGGAGACCGCCTGGATCGCGGCGATCGTGTTGGGATTGTTGAGGTTGAACGGGTCGAACGGCGTGCAATCCGTCAGGGGAATCGCACCCGGCGCGTCGGAAGCGGAGCCGTTGGCTGCCGTGCCGCACTGCACCACGCCGTCGGCATTGAGGAACGACGGACCAGCCCCCTGGTTCAGGATGGTCTGGTTCGGCAGGCCGCGGTTGGTGTTGACCCTCGAGATGTGGGTGTAGTTGTAGCCCACGTCCCAGGTCCAGGTGCGGTCACCGAAGTTCAGGTTGCCGCGGAATCCCGTGAACACCTGATCGGAGGTGATCTGCCCGGAGAAGATGCGGGGACCCGCGGCAACCAGGCGGCCGGTCCAGGTGGCACCGCTGGGCGTGAAGTCCACGCCGAACGGGTTGTAGTAGTTGTCCGCGGAAATCCTGAAGCCGGTGTCGAAGCCGAGCGGGCCGGTGCCCATCACCGCCGGTGCGAGCTGGCTGCCCGAACTGGTCTTGTTGTGGATGACCGTGCCGTAGAAGTCGATGTTGTCGGTAAGGTGGTAGGTGCCCTTGAAGAACGCGTTGGTGCGTTCCTGCGGGGTCAACAGATAGTTGACCGACGCGTAGTTGTAGCGGTCGTTCGCGCCGGTGGCGGGATCGGACCCGAAGCAGTGGTAGTCGGCGGTGGTCGCGCTGGGATCCGCCCCGGAGGCGAACGTACCGCTGTTCAGGGACAGGCTGCTGCACTGCGACAGCGGGTTGCTGTCGGGAAGCGCACCCGGCGGCAGGAAGATGCGGTTGCGCAACGCGAACGACGAGCCGCCCACGAACGAGGTGTAGCCCGAGCCGGGCTGCGCCAGGTAGGTCAGGCCGGGGGGCGCCGTGGCCGTGCCGCCGTAGGTGTTGGTCGCCGTCAATGACAGGGCGTTTTCGGTGAACTTGCGCTGCGACTGCAGGATCGGGTCGAACTTGTTGTAGTCGATGCCGGCCAGGATGCTGCCCTTGTCGGACGTCTGCCCGAACATGAAGCTCGCACCCTTGCGCACGCCGTCATCGTGATCGGAGATGCCGTAGTTGAGCTGGAACTGGGCGCCCTGGTAGTTGTCCTTCAGGATGAAGTTGATGACGCCGCCGATCGCGTCCGAACCGTAGATGGCCGACGCGCCGTCGGTCAGGATTTCGATGCGCTCCACCGCGGCGGCCGGAATCGCGTTCAAGTCCGCCGGGCCGAAGGTGCCGGTGACACGCTGGCCGTCGATCAGGATCAGGGTGCGGCTGGCACCCAGGCCGCGCAGGCCGACCAGGGTCTGGCCGGTGGCGCCGCTGTTGTTGACGCTGGGGTTGTTCACGCCGCCGGTGATGACCGGCAGGTTCTGCACGACGTCGCCAAGCGTCAGCTTGCCGGTCTGCTGGATCTGCTGCGCCGTGACGGCCACCACGGGGTTGGAGGTTTCCAGGTCCACGCGGCGGATGTGCGAACCCGTAACCACGATGGTCTGCAGGGTCTGCGGTTGTTGCTGATCGTTCTGCGGGGCAGCCGTATTCTGCGCGAAGGCAGTACCGGCAACGCCCACGGCAGCGACGGCACCCATCGAAAGGGCCGTCTGCACGGCCTTGGACAGCTCACTGCGGTCGAGTCTCATTGCACTCTCCAGACGTCAAAAAAAGTTCGAACAGTTCGGGACAGGTTCCCCCACCGGGTGGCCCGACCCACGCCCTCTGTTTTATGCGGTCGCCTGTCCGCCGGGGCAGGCGCCGATGCCGCGATGCTACAGCAATTCGTAAAAAGGGTGTTAACGCCGCTTGGCCCGCCGGTCAGTGATCATTCAGTGGCAGACATGAATCGCGCGCCCCGTGCCCATAACGCGCGGAGCAAGCAACCGGAACCGGCCCGGACTTGCTGGGCCACGCGCACCCGCCCGGCAAGTACGCCACCCCAAGCTTCTTCACCCAAAGCCAATGCTTCCCAATGTGGTGTCCCCACGAACCTGGACATCCTCATTCCGGGGCCCGTGCCCGCCTTTACCGGTACGGGAGCCCGGAATCCATGCTCCGCCAGCACCGGAAAACCTGGATTCCGGATCGCGCCCACGTTGTGGGCGCGTCCGGAATGACAAGGGGATCTTCGGGACACCACACTGGCGCCGGGATCCCCGATCCCCCAACTGCCCGCCCCGATCATGCGCCATCGCAGCCACGCCGCCCGCGGATGGAGCCTCACAGATCCTGGTGATATTGCACGTACGGCACCCGCCCCTGGTCGGGCGTGGCATTGCCCGCCGGCCCGAACAACAGCGGCGACCGCCCGGACGTCCACACGTTCTGGGCGCCGAAATTCAGCTCGCCGCGCCAGGGCAACCGTACGCTGATCCCCAGATCGACGCCGCTCCAGCGCTGGTTCCTGTCGAGCGCGGCCCCGGGCAGGTTCGGTTCGAGAACGTGACCCACGATCGCACCGCGCACCGGGCCATGCTCGATTCCGAGGCTGAGCGTGGTCTGGTCGAGCGTGTCGTCCTCGGCAAGCCCGGAACCCGGCAGGAACCGGACGCGTCCGACGCTGGCGCCGAGATTCACGCTGGTATCGGGCGCAACATCCACCTGCCCGCGCGCGCTGATGCTGGTCGCCGTGCTGTTGCGGAACCACAGCGGCGCCGCGACATCGGCACCGCCTTCCGCCGGCAGCACCCGCGGCAGCGCCACACGGCGCGACAGCGCGGACGAAGTGCCGGCCTCGCTCTGCGACTGGCCGACCGACAGATCCAGTTTGACGCCATGGCCGGCGAACCCGGCACCGATTTCGCCGCGCTGCACGCCATCGCTCACGATGCCATTGAAACAGGTGGGATCGGACGGGGCGCCCGGGATGGGCTCCGCGCAACCCGACGTCACCGGCGACCAGCGGATCTCACGCACATCGGCGTGCGCGGTGAGGCCTGGCCTGGAGGTAAGGCGGACGCCCGCGGCAGCGGACCGGGTCTGGCCATCCACCGAGCCGGCCGAACCGGTGGGCACCGCCGTGCCCGCACGCCCTTGCGCGGTTACCGACAGCGTGGCGTTCTTGTCCTGCCAGACCGGCGCACTGTTCCTGTCTTTCGCGGCAGGGGCGGCCTGCACAGGCGGAATGACGGGCATCGGCGGCGTCTGCGCAGGCGCCCACCCCGGCAGGGCCAAGCCCAGGCCGGCGAGCACCGCAATGGCAAGTATCCGATGCATGCCTGTATCCGAAGACCTAAACTCCCGTAGCCACCGCCGAGCCGACGCGACGAAGCTGGCTTTGGACCCTAGTGTACGCCACCTGATTACATTTTGCTAACAATTGCTGCACCGCCCGGTACGACATTTAGCGAGCGTTCCGGCGGATTGCCGACAAGGAAAACGGGCGCGGACCAATCCTCTTCATCGCACCCGTTCGCGCTGATCTGTGTCGGGAATCGCCTTTTGTCGCGGACGAACGCGTCACGCTTTGCCCAGGCCATCAGCAAATCGCGCATGACGTCCGCCCGGGCGACGCATGGAGCTGCCTGCGACGGGTCTTCAGCAAGGCCAGCACGCATTTTGCATGACGTCGCGGTTACACTCTGAACTGCGAGGGGTTGGACCATTCATGGCAGGCGACGTTCACCATCTGGCCGTTTCCACGAGCCAGCCGTCCTCCGTAGCTGGCTTGCTGAAGGCCAGCGGCAGGCTGTGGGCGGCGACGGACATCGGCGGGATCGAAGCGGCCGCGGGCGCGCTGTTTGCCGAACTGGTTCCGGGAACCCGTGTGCAGCGGTGCACGGCGGAAGCCGCGATCGTACCGTCCGGCTCGCGCGTGCACATCCCGCTCCCCGGGCACGAATGGCTGGTGGTGGATGCCGGATCCGACGAGCCGGGCAACCGCTCGCTGCTGTCGGCAGCGGCCGAGATGATCGGCGCGCGCATCACGGCGCTCGGCAGGCAGAACTCGCTGACCGAATCGGTCGAGCAACTCGGCCGCGCCGAGCGCCTGCAGCGCGCGCTGTACGCGATCGCCGACCAGGCCAGCGCGGCCAACGCCGACATCACCACGATGTTCCAGGCGTTGCACCAGATCGTCGGCACGCTGATGTACGCGCAGAACTTCTACATCGCGTTCTACGACGCCCGCACCGACAGCGTCCGCTTTCCCTACTACGCCGATACGGTCGATGCCGACCCGCCGGAGCCGGCCACCGATTTCCCCATGACCGAGATCCTGCACGGTCCCACCTGGTACGTGATCCGCGACGGCAAGCCGCTGATGGGTTCGCTGCCTTCGATCGGGGCGCAGGTGCAGGGTCCGTTCCGCGGCATCGGCGCGGAATGCGTCGACTGGCTGGGCGTGCCATTGCTGCGGGGCAGCGACGTGGCCGGTTGTGTGGTGGTGCAGAGCTACGACGACGCCCACCACTACGACGAGCAGGACAAGGCGCTGCTGATCTACGTGGCCCAGCACATCCAGACTGCGCTGGAGCGCCGCATGGCGCACGCCGAACTGGAACATCGCGTCGGGGAACGCACCGAGGCGCTGCGCGAGGCCAACCGCGTGCTGCAACAGCAGGTGCTGGAGCGCCAGCGCGGGGAACGGCTGCAGGCGGCGTTGTTCCGGATCGCGGAGCTCGCCAGCACCACCGACAGCATCGACAATTTCTACGCGGCGGTCCACCGGGTGGTCGGCGGACTGCTGTATGCACGCAATTTCTACATCGCGCTGCTTTCCGAGGACGGCGCCGAGTTGACCTTCCCGTACTCGGTCGACGAGCGCGACCGCACGATCCAGGCACGCAAGCTCGCCAACGGCCTGACCGAATACGTGTTGCGGCACGGCACGGCGTTGCTCGCCAACGCGCCCGAAATCGCCGCGCTGCGCGCCAGCGGTGACGTGACGCAGCAGGGACCGGATTCGGTGTGCTGGCTCGGCGTGCCCCTGGTGTGCGCCGACCACACGGTGGGCGCCCTGGCGGTGCAGAGCTACTCGCCGGACCACCGCTACACCTTGCGCGACCAGGAACTGCTGACCTTCGTGTCCTACCACATCGCCAACGCGCTGGAACGGGTGCGGGCGACCGAATCCCTGCGGCACGCCTACGCCAACCTCGAACAGCGCGTCGGCGAACGCACCCGCGCGCTGGCACTCGCCAACCGCGACCTGCGCGCGCAGATCGCCGAGCGCGAACGCATCGAAGCACGCCTGAAGTACGAGACGCTGCACGATTCGCTCACCGGCCTGCCCAACCGCAGCCTGCTGATGCAGCGGCTCGAACACGCGCTGGAGCGTTTCCACGCCGATCCGAGCAAGGCCTTCGCGGTGCTGTTCATGGACCTCGACCGCTTCAAGGTCATCAACGATTCGGTCGGGCACCTGATCGGCGACGACCTCCTGTTCCAGGCCGGCGGGCGCATCCGCGCCTGCGTCAAGTCGGAAGACGTCGTGGCGCGCCTCGGCGGCGACGAATTCGGCGTGCTGCTGGAAGGCGTCTCCGACGCCAGCCAAGCGTGCCGCATCGCCAAGCGCATCATCGACGACTTGAACGCGCCGTTCCGGCTCGCGGCCAAGGAGCTTTTCACCTCCACCTCGATCGGCATCACGCTGGCGACCGCGCACTACCGGCACCCCGAGGAGTTGCTGCGCGATGCCGACTCGGCGATGTACCGCGCGAAAGCCGACGGCCGCCACCGCTACGCCGTCTTCGATGAAGGGCTGCGGCGGCAGGCGGTGTCACTGATGGAAGTCGAAAACGACCTGCGCCGCAGCCTGACGCGCGGCGAGTTCGTGCCTTACTACCAGCCGATCGTGGATCTGGCCGACGGCTCGGTGCTCGGCTACGAAGCCCTGATGCGCTGGCGCCACCCCGAGAACGGGCTGCTGCTGCCGGCCGAGTTCCTGGGGGTGGCGGAGGACACGGGTGCGTCCGAAACCATCGACTGGCAGATCTACGAGCAGGTTTGCCGCGATGCCAATTCGCTGGCCACCGGCGAAGGCGTGTTCGTCAGCATCAACCTCTCGCCGCGGCATTTCCGAAATCCCGAACTCGACCGGAGGCTGCTCAGGCTGCTCGCCGACCACAATGTGCCGCCCGTGCGGGTCCGGGTCGAGGTCACCGAACGAGCGATGCTGGAGAATCCGCCCGAAGCCAAGCGGATCCTGCAGACCCTGCGCGGTGCGGGCATCGGCATCGCGCTGGACGATTTCGGCACGGGCTATTCCTCGCTGTCGTACCTGCACCAGTATCCGGTGCAGGCGATCAAGATCGACCGTTCCTTCATCACCGGGCTCGATGCCGGCAGCGAAGGCGGCGCCGCGGTGATCCGCACCATCCTCGCGATGGCCAGCCTGCTGTCGATGCAGGTGATCGCCGAAGGCGTGGAAACGGCGGCGCAGCGCGACCTGCTGATCAAGATGGGCTGCCGCGTCGCGCAGGGCTTCCTGTACGCGTCGGCGCAGCCGCTGGAGGCCTGGGTCAGCGACACCGTGCCCGAAGCCCCGGCATGAGCCGGGCGGCAGGGATCCGCGCCGCCGGGCGGCGCTCGTTCGCGCGCCGCTGGCTGAGACGATTGCTGTGGCTTTTCGTTGCGCTCGTCGCGATCACCTGGCTGATGGTGCTGGTGCTGCGTTTCGTGCCGCCACCGGCCAGCGCCTACATGCTCGAGCGCAAGGTGAGCGAATCGTGGCACGGCAACCACGATTTCACGATCCGCTACGACTGGGTGCCGTTCGAGCGCATGGCGCCCGTGGCGCCGCTCGCGATGGTCGCGGGCGAGGACCAGACGTTCCCCTTCAACCACGGGTTCGACATCGCCTCGATCCGTTCCGCGATCGACGTCGCGCAATCCGGGGGGCGGTTGCGCGGCGCCAGCACCATCACCCAGCAGACCGCGCGCAACCTGTTCCTGTGGTCCGGCGGCGGCTTCTTCCGCAAGGGCCTCGAAGCCTGGTTCACGGTGTTGATCGACATCACCTGGCCCAAGCGCCGGGTGCTCGAGGTGTACGCGAACATTGCCGAGTTGGGCAACGGCATCTACGGCGTCGAGGCTGCCGCGCAGGCGTATTTCCATGAACCCGCGTCCCGGCTGACCCGGCACCAGGCCGCGCTGCTGGCAGCGGTCCTGCCGGATCCGCGCGGTTGGCACGTTGCGCGTCCGTCGGCCTACGTGCAGCGGCGCGCGGCGTGGATCGAGCAGCAGATGCGGCAGTTGGGCGGCGTGTCCTACGTGCTCGACAAGCACCCGCCCAGGCCGAGGGTGGACAATCCGGAGGAGCGGTTCCGCAAGCGCTAGACTGGATGCGGCATATCGCCTGCCACCCGAGGAGATTCCCATGCGACAGGTCAAACATCTGCTGGACGGCAAGGGCAATGCGGTCTACACGATCACGCCGGAGGCGCCGGTGCTCGACGCCATCCGCCTGATGGCCGAGCGCAGTGTCGGTGCGCTGCCGGTGATGCGCGGCGGGGCGCTGGCAGGCATCGTCAGCGAGCGCGATTACGCACGCAAGGTGATCCTGAAGGGCCACTCGTCGCGGGAAACGCCGGTGTCGGACATCATGACCCCGGCGCCGACCAGCGTGGCACCGGCGACCACCGTGGATGAATGCATGCGCCTGTGCACCGAACTCCGCGTCCGCCACCTGCCGGTCCTGGAGAACAACAGGCTGGTGGGCATCGTGTCGATCGGCGACCTCGTCAAGGCGGTAATCGACGACCAGGCCGCCGAGATCGACCACCTGCAGCGCTATATCGCGGGGTGACGAAGCTCACCCCCTTCCGGAAGGAAGGGGGTCGCGCCGGAGGCGCGGGGAGATGTAAGCCCAATCCCGCCGTCACTGGACCTGCGAAACCATCCACTTGACCGTGGCTTCGACCTGTTCGTCGGTGAGCGCCGGGTTGCCGCCCTTGGCGGGCATGTGGTTGCCGTCCGGGCCGGTATAGCCGTCGATCGCGTGCTTGACCAGGGTGTCGACGCCTTGCTTGAGGCGCGGCGCCCACGCGGCCTTGTCGGTGATCTTGGGCGCACCGGCGGCACCCGTAGTGTGGCAGGTCGTGCAAAGCTTGTCGAAGATGGTCTTGCCGTCGGTGGTGCCGCCGTAGGCGACCTGCGAGGCCGCGGCCTGGGCGGCGCTGGCCTTGGCGGCTTCCATCGCCGCGCGACCGGTATTGCCCGCGTACACGGCGCCGACCGGCGTGATCCGGTCGCCGGCCTGCTTCACCTGCGCCTCCCGGCCTTCCTTGGGCAGCGTCGACCACACCAGCGCGCCGATGATGATCAGGATGACCGCCGTGCCTCCCAGCATCGCGATCATGATCGCGAAATGTTTCATGAAGGTACGGTCGGACGGGGTGAGGTGCGTGCTCACTGGCAGACTCCGGTAAATGGCCCGACGGCATCCCCGGGCCCCCGTGGATGCCGCATATCCGCAAAAGTATAGCCGCCCTGCGGCGCGGCCACCAAATGTCCCCCGACCATTGACCTGGCGTGCACGCCGCGGCGGGTACAACTCCGTCATTTCCGCGCGCGGTTGGCCGCTGGTCGAGCATGCCCGAACACTACGACATCATCGTGATCGGTTCCGGTCCCGGCGGCGCGAGCCTCGCGCACCGGCTGGCACCCTCCGGCCTGAAGATCCTGGTCCTCGAGCGCGGCGACTGGCTCAAGCGCGCCGCCGCCAACTGGGATCCGCGCGAGGTGTTCATCAACAACATCTACCAGGCCGATGAAACCTGGTACGACAAGTCCGGGGCGGCGTTCCATCCCGGCCTGCACTATTTCGTCGGTGGCAATTCGAAAATGTACGGCGCCGCGTTGTTCCGGTTGCGCGAGCGCGATTTCGAAGAACTCCGGCACGCCGATGGCCTGTCACCGGAATGGCCATTGAAGTACGACGTGTTCGAGCCGTACTACGACGAAGCCGAAAGGCTGTTCCACGTGCACGGCGCGGCCGGCGAGGATCCGACCGAGCCGCCGCGCAGCAGGCCCTATGCATGGCCGCCGGTGTCGCACGAGCCGCGGATGCAGGAGCTGTCCGACACCTTGAGCCGGCACCGCCTGCACCCGTTCCACATGCCGCTCGGCATCCTGCTGGACGAGCAGGACGGCCGGGTGTTGCGCCGAAGCCCCTGCATCCGCTGCGGCGCGTTCGACGGGTATCCATGCCTGACCAATGGCAAGGCCGACGCCGAGGTGATCTGCATCGATCCGATGCTCGACGCCCACCCCAACGTGACGCTGCTGACCGGCGCGTACGCTTCCAGGCTCGACACCGATGCCGACGGGCGCAGGGTCGACGCGGTGCGGGTCGAGCGCCACGGCGCGAAGGAAACCTACTCGGCGGACATCGTGGTCGTCGCCTGCGGCGCGCTGTCGTCGGCGTTGCTGCTGCTCCGTTCGGCCAACGACAAGCATCCCGGGGGATTGGCGAACGGTTCCGACCAGCTCGGCCGCAACTACATCCGGCACAACCAGTCGGTGTTGATGGCGATCACCCGCCAACCCAACGACACGGTGTTCCAGAAGACCCTGGGGGTGAGCGACTTCTACTTCGGGGCGGACGATTTCGAATACCCGCTCGGCTTGATCCAGATGACCGGCAAGTCGCACCCGGACACGATCCGCGGCGAAGCGCTGCCTGCATGGCTGGAATGGCTTCCGGAAAAGCCGTTCGAATACCTCGCGCGGCATTCGCTGGATTTCTGGCTGTCGAGCGAAGACCTGCCGCGGCCGGAAAACCGGATTCGTTACGAGCGCGGCCGCGTGGTGGTCGAGCAGACCAGCAACAACCTGCAGGGACACCGGCGGCTGCGGGCGAAACTCGAGAGCCTGCTGGGGCCCATGGATGCGCACCCATTCATGCTCGAGCGCAACTACTACCTCGGCAAGGACATCCCGATCGGCGGCACCGCGCACCAGGCTGGCACCGCCCGCTTCGGTGAAAACCCGGCGACATCCGTGCTCGATCTCGACTGCAAGGCACACGAACTCGACAACCTCTACCTCGCCGATGCCAGCTTCTTTCCCTCGATCGGCGCGGTGAACCCCACGCTCACCATCATCGCGAACGCGCTGCGGGTCGCCGACCGGATCGCGGAGCGGATGAAATGATGAAAACGAAAGCCAGGGGCGGAGTGTCCTTCGATGGAAGCGGTCGCGCACGTTTCGTGTCGCGACCCGGAAGTGCACGCTGACCCCTGCAGGAGCGCCCCATGTGGCTGGACCTCTACTTCATTCCGATCCTGATCCGCGTTTGCCTGGTGGCGCTGTTCCCGTTCAGCGCACTGGACAAGATCGTGTTCTGGAACGACGCCATCGCGCAGGCGGACTCCTCGTTCCTGCCGAAGTCCAGCGCGCCGCCACTGCTGCTGACGGCGATCGTGGTGGAGGCCGCCGCGCCGTTCTGCATCGTCGTCGGCTGGCACGACCGGATCGCGGCGCTGGTGCTCGCGCTGTTTTGCGTCGTCACCGCGATCCTCTACCACCCGTTCTGGAAGTTCAGCGATTTCTGGAAGCCGGGCGACAGCGTGGGCCGCAGCCACTTCTGGGATTTCCTCAAGAATTTCGGACTGGTCGGGGGCCTGCTGCTGGTGGTGTTCGCCACACAGCTCGCGCCTGCGGGCGTGGTCGCGCACCGGCCGCTTTCCTCGACCGCGGTGTACACGCCGGCGGGAACCGCGCCGGCGTCCGCGGTACCGGGCCCCGCGCATGACATGCAAAGGTAGGGAGGACATGGCCCGCCTCCAAAACCGGCGGACGATGCCTCCCGATTCAATTGGAGAAATGCATGGCACACAGCACCAGCGGACCGCCCACTCTGGCGTACTGGCACGTGTGGGTGGATGACGACGGTGTCAGCAGGCAGGAGCGACGCCCACTCGAGGGTTTCGAGCAGCAGAGCATGGGCGGCGCGGCGCCGCAATGGAACGCGGTGCAGCCCGCCGCGCCCCGCAAGGCGATCTTCACGGTGCTGCCGGTCGGCTGGACCGGCGAATGGCATGAGAATCCGGCGCCGCAGTGGATCATTCCAATGAGCGGTCGCTGGTTCGTCGAAACGATGGACGGCCATCGCGTCGAGATGGGCGCGGGCGAACTCTCCTTCGGCGGCGACCAGGGCTGCACCGCCGATCCCGAAGGCCACAAGGGGCACCGCTCCGGTACCGTCGGCGATGAACCGGCGGTGCTGATGCTGGTGCAAGTGGAAAAGCCCGCATGAGCCCCCGTCCGGAAAACGGTGTCGGGGACAATTTTGCGCCAAGCGGGTCCCCCATCCCGCCCTTCCAATACACGAAATGGTCCCTGACACCATTTTGCAGGGATGACGAATGAGCGATTACGACATCCTCGACCCGCGTTTCCGGGAAATGGTGCTGCCCAACGCCCCGCTGGAAAAGCTGGCCGACGGCTTTCGCTGGCTGGAAGGGCCGGTGTGGTTCGCGGACATGCAGTGCCTGTTGTTCAGCGACATTCCGAACGACCGCGTCATGCGCTGGACGGCAAGCGGCGGCGTATCGGTATTCCGCGAGCCTTCGGGATTCGCCAACGGGCACACCCGCGACCGCGAGGGACGCCTGGTCGGTTGCCTGCACGGTGGCCGGGCGGTGGTGCGCACCGAACTCGACGGCACCGTCACCACGCTGGCCGACCGCTACCGGGGCAGGCGCCTCAACTCGCCCAACGACGTGGTGGTGAAGTCCGACGGCAGCATCTGGTTTTCCGATCCGCCCTACGGCATCCAGACCGACTACGAAGGCGGACGGCGCGAATCCGAGCTGCCGGCCAACCTCTACCGTCTCGATCCGGCAAGCGGTTCGCTCGATGTCGTGTGCGGCCACATCGCGGGACCGAACGGATTGTGTTTCTCGCCCGATGAAACGCGCTTGTACGTCACCGACACCGGTATCCAGTTCGATCCTGATTCCCCGCGCCGCATCCTGGTGTTCGATGTCACCGGAGACGGAAAGACGCTCGCCGACGGCCGCGAATTCCACGTGGCCGCGCCGGGGCATGCCGACGGCATACGCTGCGACGAGGACGCCAATGTGTGGGCGGCCGTCGGCGACGGCGTGCATTGCATCGCATCCGACGGCACCCTGCTCGGCAGGATCAGCGTACCGTCGACGGTGTCGAACTTCTGCTTCGGCGACCGCCACTGCAGCCGCCTGTTCCTGTGCGCGTCGCAGGCGCTGTACGCGATCTGGATCAACCGGCGCGGCGCCCAGCGGCCGTGAGCCACGGCGTGCAACGCCTGCTGCGGGTCGGACGGAACACGCGCGACATCGGGCGGGCGATCGCATTCCACCGGGACGCGCTCGGCTTCGAGGTCATCGACGCGGATGCGCCACCGCCGACCTGGATGCTGCTTCCCGGCGTGGATGCGGCACCCTCGCGCTGCGCGCGCCTGGCGCTCGGCGCACAGGAACTCGAATTCACCGAATTCCCGGACGCCGCGCCTTACCCGAACGGCAGCACCCCATGCGATCCCTGGTTCCAGCACTGCGCGATCGTCGTGTCCGACATGGACGCCGCGTACCGGCGGCTCGTCGCGCAAGGCACGATTCCGATCACGCAGGACGGCCCGCAGCAACTTCCGCCTTCCACCGGATCGGTCACGGCGTTCAAGTTCCGTGATCCGGATGGCCACCCGCTGGAGCTGATCGCCTTTCCCGAAGGCACCGGCGACCCGTGCTGGCAAAAGCCGCGCAGCGGGAACCCCGCGACCCTCGGCATCGACCACAGCGCGATCAGCGTCGCGGACACCGGCCGCAGCGTCGTGTTCCACGAGCTCCTCGGCCTTGAAGTGGAGGCACGCGGCCTGAACCGAGGCATTGAACAACAGCGGCTCGACGACATGGCCGGTGTCGAGGTCGACGTGATCGCGATGCAGGCGGCCGCCCGCACGCCCCACCTGGAACTGCTGGGCTACCGCACACCGCGCGGGCGTGCGGTGGCATCCGAAGCCGTCACCGCCGTGGTGGCCGACCGCGTGGTCTGGCAGGTGGAAGGCGTGGACGCGCTGCTCGAGGCCGTCACCGCTGGCGGTTTCGCCGACGCGGTGGTCGCGAGCGGCCGTATCCACGGCGCGACCCTCGCGCTGCTGCGCGATCCGGACGGCCACCGGATGGTCCTGGCCGACGCGGCTGCCTGAACGCCCCGGCAACGCCAGGTTCGCTACCATCGAAGACTCCGCCTGCGGAGTACCTCCATCCGGTGCCACACAGTCATCGTCCCGAAGCATGGATCCGCCGATTCAGGATGCGGCGCGCTGCCCGCCGTGTCGCGCATGCCCATGCCCTGGCCTCGCCGTATGAGGCCAGCGACGAGGAAGCCCCGCCTACCCCCGCCAATGTCCTGGCCCGGCAGCACGGCCAGCTCACCAGCGCCGCGCCGTTCGATCTTGCCAAGGCACTGGCCACGCATGACCAGGCCTTGGCGCACGCCTACTCCGTGGCTCGCACCGCCGCCACCGACAATCGCCGCATCGAGCCGGCCGCCGAGTGGCTGATCGACAACGTCTACCTGGTCCGCAACGAGATCCGGGAAGTCCGCGAGGCGCTGCCTCCCAAGGTCTGGCGGCGCCTGCCGCGGCAGGCGGTCGAGGGCGGCATGGCCGTTCCCCGCATGTTGCGGGTGCTGCGCGCATGCATCGCGCAGCTCGACGGCAACATCGAACCCGACGCCGTGGAAGACTATCTCGAGGCATATCAGCGCCGCGCTTCGCTCGACCTCGTCGAATTGTGGACGCTGCCGGTGCTCGCGCGGGTCGCGCTGATCGAAAGCCTCGCCGCGGGTGCGAACACGATCGCGCGGCGTCTCGAGGCCTATTCGAACGCGGAGTTCTGGGCCGAGCACCTGATCGCGGTCGCGGCACGCGCGCCCAACGACATGCTGGGCAGCGTCGCGGAAATGGCCCGCGCGAACCTGTTCGTCTCGCCTGCGTTCGCGGCGGAGTTCTACCGGTTGCTGGAAGGCAAGCATCCGTCGCTGAAACTCGCGCTCGGCCTCGCCGAACAGCAGCTCGAGCAACAGGGTACCAGCGTGGCGCGGGTGATCGACAGCGAGAGTCGTGCGCAGGCCGCGGACCAGGTCTCGATCGCCAACCGCATCAACAGCCTGCGGCGCATCTCCGACTACAACTGGTCGGAGCTGATCGAGCGGGTCGGCACGGTCGACCGGATCCTGACCGGCGATCCCGCGGACGCGTACATGCGGATGGATTTCACCACCCGCGGTCGCTACCGCCACGCGGTGGAATCGCTCGCCCAGCGCAGTGGCCGCGACGAACCGGACATCGCTCGGCGGGCAGTCGAACTGGCGCGCGCGGAGTGCCCCCCCGGCTCGGACCCGCGCACGCGCCACGTGGGCTATTACCTCGTCGGCGCCGGCCGCGACGCGTTCGCGCGCGACCTCGGGGTGCGCCGGTCCGCCGAGTACCGGATCGCGGCGCGCCTCAGGCGGTGGCCGTCGACGACGTACCTCGGCAGCATCTTCATCGCCACGGCGATCATCACGGCGGTGGTCGCCTCGGTGCACCGCTGGTACCTCGCGCCGCTGCCGATCGCCGCCGACGCCGCGCTGCTGGTCGCGGTGTTCGTCGCGGCCAGCCAGCCGGCTGTGACGCTGGCGAACTGGGTACTCGGGATGCTGGTGCCGGCGCAACTGCTGCCGCGGATGTCCTTCAGCGGCGGCATTCCCGATGAATGCCGGACGCTCGTGGTGGTGCCCTGGCTGCTCGGCAGCAGCCGCGGGCTTGCGGACCAGCTCGACGCGCTGGAAATCCGCTACCTCGGCAACCGCGACCCGAATCTGCGCTACGCGCTGCTGACGGATTTTCCCGACGCGCTGGAGCGCGACATGGCCGGCGACGCCGCGCTGCTCGCGGCGGCCAGCGCCGGGATCGAGCGCCTCAACGCCAAGCACGCACTGCCGGGCAGCACGCGTTTCTACCTGTTCCACCGCCCGCGCGAGTGGAACGCGCGGCAATCCGCATGGATGGGCTTCGAGCGCAAGCGCGGCAAGCTGGGGGACTTGAACCGCGTGCTGCGCGGTGCTCGCGCCGCGCGTTTCTTCAGCAAGGTGGTCGGCGACCTCGCGGCGCTGCAGTGCACCCGCTACGTGATCACGCTGGACGCCGACACCCAGTTGCCGCCGGAGGCCGCGCGCAAGCTGGTCGAAACCATGGCCCATCCGTTGAACCGGCCCTGGTTCAGCAAGGGCTCGCGCCGGGTGGTCGCCGGCTACGGGCTGCTGCAGCCGAGGATCTCGGTGACCTACGGCGCCGAGGGCCCCAGCCGCTTCGCGCGGCTTTACAGCGACGCGACCGGTCTCGATCCCTACACCCGCGCGGTTTCGGACGTGTACCAGGACCTGTTCGGCGAGGCCTCGTTCGTCGGCAAGGGCATCTATGACGTCGACGCCTTCAGCCGCTCCGTCGGCACGCGCTTTCCGAACGACCTGATCCTGTCGCACGACCTGCTGGAAGGCAGCTACGCGCGCGCCGGGCTGGTCAGCGACATCGAGCTGATCGAGCACCAGCCGAACCGTTTCAGCGTGGACGTGCGCCGCCGCCACCGCTGGACCCGCGGCGACTGGCAGATCGTGCAATGGCTGCTGCCGATCGTGCCGGGCCCGCGCCGGCGCGGACTGCGCAACACCTTGAAGGCCCACCATCGCTGGAAGATCCTGGACAACCTCCGCCGCGGCGTGGTGCCGCTGGCGATGCTGGCGCTGCTGCTGGGTGGCTGGACCCACAGCAGCCACGGCGCCTACTGGAGCCTGGTGGTGGTCGCGTTCCTGCTGGGGCCGCCGCTGCTGATCTCGGCCGTCCAGGTGCTGCGCAACCTGTGGCAGCGCGTGCCGCCGCGGCGCTGGCGGAACACCTGGCGGAACATCCGCCACGAACTTCTGCGCGACGTGTTCGCGATCGCCGTGCTGCCCTTCGAGACCTGGCTCAACCTGGACGCCATCCTGCTCAGCGGCTGGCGGCTGATCTTCACCCGCCGGCACCTGCTGGAGTGGACGCCGATGACCGACGCGGAACGCGGCGCGGCCTCAAGCCTGCCGGGTTACGCGCGACTGATGTGGATGGCGCCGACGGTCGCGGTGATCGCCGGTTTCGCGCTCGCCTTCGAGAACCCGGTGGTGCTGCCGCCGGCGCTGCCGTTCCTCGTGTTGTGGTTCGCCGCGCCCTTGCTTGCGTGGTGGATCAGCCGCGCCCCCCAACATGCGGCGCTCCCGCTGGACGTCAAGCAGCGCCTGTTCCTGCACGGGGCGGCGCGTCGCGTCTGGCACTGGTTCGAAACCTTCGTGAACGCGGACGAGCACTGGCTCCCGCCCGACAATGTCCAGGTGTTCCCGGTCGAACAGATCGCGCGGCGCACCTCGCCAACCAACATCGGGATGGCCCTGCTGGCCAACCTGACCGCCTGCGATTTCGGATACCTCACCCGCGACGGCTTGTTGCGCCGCACCGGCGCGACCCTCGAAACGCTCCGCAAGCTCCAGCGCCACCGCGGCCACTTCTACAACTGGTACGACACCTCGACCCTCGAGCCGCTGTTGCCGATGTACGTGTCGAGCGTGGACTCGGGCAACCTGATGGGCTGCCTGCTGGTGCTCGCCAACGCCCTGGACCACACCGACAGCGACCCCCTCGTCCCGCCGAATCTCGCCAGCGGCCTGCGCGACACCGCGCAGCTCCTGGGCGAACTGCTCCCGACCATGGAGCCGACGGCGCCGCACGCCACCCTGGCGTTGTCGGCGACGCTCGCCGAACTGGACGCACTTCTGCAGGACGCGATCGCCAACGCCGGCGTGCTGCCGGTCCTGCACGGGCTGCTGGCACGGATCGAAAGCGAATCCGGCAAGCTCGGGCAGCTGGTGATCGACAACGCGATCGGCGGGGAATTCGCGGAATGGGCGGGGGTGCTGGCCCGCCAGGCGACGGCCGCCTGCGAGGAACTCGACGAGCTGGCGCCGTGGCTCGGACTCGGCGACTCGGGCAGCGACGACGAACAGGCGCGCGCATGGCTGGTGGAGCTCGAGCACAACCCCGACACCGCCCGCGCCAGGACGCTCGCCGCCGGCGTCGTCGGGCGGCTGGAAGCCGAAGGCGCAGCCGATTCCTGCGCTGCGCTGCGCGAACTCCAGGCGACCCTGAACCGGCGCCGCGACGATGCCCTGGCCCTGGCCGTGCAGTGCCGGGAATTCGCGGCCATGGACCTCTCGTTCCTGTGGAACGAGCGTCGCGGACAATTCACGATCGGCTATGACGTCGCGCGCGACAAGCTCGACGCCAGCCACTACGACCTGCTCGCGTCCGAAGCGCGGATCCTTTCCTATGTGGCGATCGCGCAAGGGCAGGTGCCGCCGACCCACTGGTTCCAGCTCGGCCGCCTGCTGACCGTGGCCGCGGGCCGGCCCACGCTGGTGTCGTGGAGCGGCTCGATGTTCGAGTACCTGATGCCGCTGCTGCTGATGCCGAACTACCGCCACACCCTGATCGCCGATACCTGCGGGGCCGCGGTCGCGCGCCAGATCCAGTACGGCGCGCAGCAGCAGGTGCCCTGGGGCGTTTCCGAGTCGGCCTACAACGCGACCGATGCCAATCTCGTCTACCAGTACCGTGCGTTCGGCGTGCCCGGGCTGGGCCTCAAGCGCGGCCTCGGCGAGGACCTGGTGATCGCGCCGTACGCCACGGCAATGGCGCTGATGATCGACCCCGCCGCGGCCTGCGCCAACCTCCAGCGACTCGCGGAGGTCGGCGCGCTGACCCGCTACGGTTTCTGGGAAGCGCTCGACTACACCGCCGGGCGCGTCAGCGAGAACGAGGATTTCGCGGTGGTGAAGAGCTGGCTGGCCCATCACCACGGCATGAGCCTGCTGGCGATGTCCTCGCTGCTGAACCGGCAACCGATGCAGCAGCGCTTCATGCGCGAACCGATGTTCCGCGCCTACGAGCTCCTGCTGCGGGAGAAGATCCCGGAGGCGCGTCCGCGGCACCCGGCGACGCTCGACGTCGAGCAGCCGCGCCAGACCCGCGCACGCGTCCACGCGCAGACGCGCGAAATCCTGGACATGGACACGCCGCTCCCGGAAGTGCACCTGCTCTCCAACGGCAACTACCACGTGATGCTGACCCAGGCCGGCGCGGGCTACAGCCGCTGGCGCGACCTCGCGCTGACCCGCTGGCACGGCGACGCGGCGAGCGACGACGAGGGGCTGTTCGTGTACCTGCGCGACGTCGACTCGGGCCAGGTGTGGTCGGCGACGCGGCAGCCCGTGGGCGACACCGGCGGCACCTGCAGCGCCACATTTTCGCAGGCGCGCGCCGAATTCCATCGCACCGATTTCGGCATGGCCACCGAAGTACTGGTCGCGGTGTCGGCCGAGGACGACATCGAGCTGCGCCGGTTGCGGATCACCAACCGCACGCTGAAGCCGCGCACGCTCGACATCACCAGCTATGCGGAGATCGTGCTGGCGCCATCCGCGGCCGATGCGGCACACCCGGTCTTCAGCAAGCTGTTCCTCGAGACCGAATCGGCGCCGGAGCTGGATGCGCTGCTGGCGACGCGCCGGGCGCGCAGCCCCGACGACCGCCATCCCTGGATGCTGCACCAGATCACCACCCGTGGCGGCACCATCGGCGAGGGCGGTTTCGAAACCGACCGCGAAGCGTTCCTCGGGCGGTTGCGCGGACCGTCCAATCCGCAGGCCATGGCCGGGGGCATTCCGCTGGCCGGAAACGCCGGCGCGGTGCTCGATCCGATCTTCTCGTTGCGCCGGCGCATCCGGATCCTGCCGGGCCACACCGCCGGCGTCGACATCCTCACCGGCGTCGCTCCCGACCGCGACGCCGCGCTCGCCCTGGCGCGCAAGTACCGCGAACGGCACCTGCACCAGCGGGTGTTCCAGCTTGCCTGGACGCACGAGCAGGTGGCGTTGCAGCAACTCAACATGACGACAGTCGAGGCGCAACGCTACGAACGGATCGCGAGCGCACTGCTGTACGGACCGATCGCGGCACGCCGCGACACCGGCGGTGCGCTCCCCGCCCGCTCGGCGCTTTGGAAGCACGGCATCTCGGGCGACCTCCCGATCGTGCTGGCGCGGATCGCCAACGCCAGCCAGATCGACCTCGTCCGGCATCTGATCCAGGCCCACGGTTACTGGCAGATGCGCGGCCTGCATGCGGACCTCCTGATCTGGAACGAGGAACTGTCGGGCTACCGGCAGGAACTGCAGGAGCACATCCTCTACTTGATCGAATCCAGCGCCGAAGCGCGCGGCGGCCTCGGGCGCGGGCGGATGTTCGCCTGGCGCATCGAGCACCTCGCTGCGCCCGATCGCGCACTGATGCTCGCGATGGCCCGCTGCGTGTTTTCCGGCGACGCCGGCCGCCTGCGCGACCAGATCACGCGCCTGCTGCCACCCGGCGAAGCGAGCAGGCCGATGCCGCGTTCGCCGCGGCACAAACCGCAAGCCGGCAGCTACGCGCTGCAACTGCCCTCGGAGGACCTTCGCCTCTCCAACGGACTCGGCGGCTTCCGCAACGACGGCAGCGAGTACTCGATCTGGCTCGCCGGCGACGCGGCAACACCCGCACCCTGGTGCAACGTGCTGGCGAATGCCGGGTTCGGGACGGTGCTCAGTGAAACGGGCGGCGCCTGCACCTGGAAGGAGAACGCCCACGAATACCGGCTGAGCCCCTGGTACAACGATCCATTGCGCGACCTGAGCGGCGAGGCCGCCTGGCTGCGCGACGAAGCCACCGGGGAATACTGGTCGCTGACGCCGCAACCGACGCCGGACGGCGACCCCCACCGGGTGTGCCATGGCTTCGGGTCGAGCCGCTTCGAGCACGTGCACGCAGACCTCTACAGCGAATGGACCGTTTGCGTTGCCGCCGAGGCGCCGGTCAAGCTGTCGCTGCTGAAGCTCGTCAACAAGAGCGATCGGGTCCGGGTCATCTCGCTGACCAGCTACGTCGAGTGGACCCTGACCGAAAACCGCGCACGCAGCATCGGCCACGTGCGGACCTGGATCGACCGGGGCTCCGGCGCGCTGTTCGCGCGCAACCCGTTCGAGGACACGTTTGCCGATCGCATCGCGTTCCATGCACTGGCGGCGCGGCCGGTGACGCATTGCGCCGACCGCCGCGCCTTCATCGGCCGCAACCGCGGCCTCGCCGCACCCGCGGCGATGCACCAGGCCCTCGATGGCACCGTGGGTGCGGGCCTCGATGCCTGTTCGGCGCAACGCACGGTGTTCGAACTCGCCCCGGGCGCGGAAATCGAAACCGTGGTGCTGCTCGGCGCCGCGTCGGGCGAATACGAGGCGCGCGAACTGGTCCGCGCATTCGGGGACGTCGACGCCGCGTACGCCGAACTCGAGCGGGCGCGCGGCGACTGGCACCACGCAGTGTCGCAATTGCACGTGCGCACTCCCGACGCCGCCACCGACCTGATGGTGAACGGCTGGCTGCTCTACCAGGTACTGGCCTCGCGGATCTTCGCCCGCAGCGGCTACTACCAGTCGGGCGGCGCGTGGGGTTTCCGCGACCAGTTGCAGGACGTCATGGCGGTGATGCACACGCGTCCCGACCTCGCGCGCGAGCAGTTGCTGCGTTGTGCGCGGCACCAATTCCGGGAGGGCGACGTGCAGCACTGGTGGCACCCGCCGGGCGGCAAGGGCGTGCGCACCCGAATTTCCGACGACCTGTTGTGGCTGCCGTGGTGCACGGCCGAGTACGTGCGGGTCACGGGTGACACGGCGGTGCTCGACGAGACCGCGCCGTTCATCGAGGGTCGGCCGCTGGCGGCCGACGAGGAGTCCGCCTACGAAGACGCGCACGTCACCGACGACGAGGCCAGCCTGTACGACCACTGCCTGCGCGCGATACGGGCCAGCCTGAGGTTCGGTGCCCACGGGCTGCCGCTGATCGGCGGCGGCGACTGGAACGACGGCATGAACCGGTTGGGCCTCGCGGGCCGCGGCGAAAGCGTGTGGCTGGGGATGTTCCTGCACGACGTGCTGATGCGGTTCGCGCCGCTGGCCGGCGCCCGCGGCGACGCCGGCAGCGCCCGCGAATTCGGCGCGGTCGCCAGCGAACTCGCATCGATGCTGGAGCGCCACGCCTGGGACGGCGACTGGTACCTGCGCGCGTGGAACGACGACGGCGTCGCAATCGGGTCGAACGGGAGCGAAGAGTGCCGGATCGATTCCTTGCCGCAGAGCTGGTCGGTCCTGGCCGGCGTCGGCGATCCGTCGCGCCGCGAGCGTGCGATGGACGCGGTGCTGGACCGGCTCGTCGACGCCGACGCCGGCATCGTGAAACTGTTTGCGCCGCCATTCGACCAGACGCCGCTCGATCCCGGCTACATCAAGGGCTACGTGCCGGGCGTCCGCGAAAACGGCGGTCAGTACACCCACGCCGCGATATGGGCGGCCATGGCGCTGGCGAAGCTCGGCCGGGCGAACGATGCCTGGCGCATTGCGCGCATGCTGAATCCGGTTCGACACAGCGAGGCCACCGAGGCCGCCCGGCGCTATCGGCTCGAACCGTATGTGGTCGCCGCCGACGTGTACTCGGCACCCGGCCATCTCGGCCGCGGCGGCTGGAGCTGGTACACGGGATCGGCCGGCTGGATGTACCGGCTGCTCACCGAATCGCTGCTCGGCCTGCGTCGCGAAGGCGATCGGCTGACATTCGCGCCGCTGGTGCCGGACGATTGGCGGCGCTGGTCCGCCGATTGGCGCCACGGCGGCACGCGCTACCACATCGAGTTCGTGCGTCAGCCCGGCGATTCGGGCGTCGCCGACGTCAGCGTGGACGGTGCCTTGCAATCCGGTCACTCGATCGGTCTGGTCGACGACGGCGGCAGCCATGAGGTGCTGGTGCGGTTTGCGAAAACGGACGGTGCGCGGGTGAGCGAAGACAACGGGCAGCATGCGAGGTCCATGGACGCGAGCGGTGTGCGTTGACGCCGTGCTCACGCCGGCCGGACAAGATGGTCCGGTCCAGCGAGCCGAATGACGCATGTCCACAGCCTTCACCTGCAACCTTGCCGCTTCCGGGCGTCCCCTCCCCCACGTCTGGAGCCATACCGTCGGCAGCGGCCGCGCGCTGCTCGCGCTGCGCGCCGACTGGCAGGCGCACATGCGCAAGGCGCACGCCGAGCTCGGCATCCGCTACGTGCGCTTCCACGGGCTCCTCGACGACGAAATGTGCACGTACCTGATCGAGTGCGACCGGGACGTGTACTCGTTCTTCAACGCCGACCAGATCTTCGATTTCCTGGTTTCGATCGGGATGAAGCCGTTCGTGGAACTCTCGTTCATGCCGACCGCGCTGCAGAGCGGCGGCGATACCGTGTTCTTCTACAAGGCCAACGTCACGCCGCCGCGCGACTACGCGAAGTGGGCGGATCTCGTCGCGCGCCTCGTCAAACACTGGATCGCACGCTATGGCCTGGCGGAAGTGCGCTCGTGGTACTTCGAGGTGTGGAACGAACCCGACCTCGACGCGTTCTGGAAGGGCAAGCAAGCCGACTACTTCAAGCTCTACCAGTACACCGCCAGCGCCATCAAGGATGTCGACGCGCAACTGCGTGTCGGCGGCCCGGCCACCGCCAACGACGAGTGGATTCCGGGCTTCCTGGAATTTTGCGAGCTCCAGAAGCTCCCGGCCGATTTCATCTCGACCCATCACTACCCGACCGATTCGCTCGGCAAGCCCGGCGACGACACCGAAACGCAGCTTTCCGATGCGCCGCGCGACGTGCTGATCCGGCGGGTCCGCGACATGCGCAGGACCGTCGGCGACCGGACGCTCTGCTACACGGAGTGGAACTCCTCGTCCAATCCCTTCTTCGAGTTCCACGACGAGCCCTACGCCGCCGCGTTCCTGTTCAAGAACATGCTGGACGTCGCCGAGCTCGTGCACTGTTACAGCTGGTGGACGTTCTCGGACATCTTCGAGGAGAACTATTTCTCCTCGAAGCCGTTCCACGGCGGCTTCGGCCTCCTGACGATCCACGGCATTCCCAAGCCGAGCTACCGGGCGATGCAGTTGCTGCATGTGCTCGGCGGCGAACGCTTGCCAGTGGAAGGCTCGCACCCGACCGTGGATGCATGGGCGGTGCGCGGCAATGCCGATCACGTGGACCTCCTGCTGACCAACCATGCGTTCCCGCGCCACGAGATCGCGGCCGAAACCATCACCTGGCATGTGCAGGGCGCGAGGAAACCGGCCTCGGCGAGCCTGCTTCGCATCGACGAAGACCATGGCAACAGCCGGCAAGCCTGGCTCGAAATGGGGGCGCCGGATTACCTCGATGCACGCCAGGTAGCCACGCTCGAACAGACCTCGGCGCCGCATACGAGCCGCGTTCCGGTCAGCACACGCGACGGCGGCTTCGACATCGAGATCAGCCTGCCGCCCCACGCAATCGCCGCGGTGCGGATCGAACTGGACCGGGGAGCCTGATCGTGGCCGCAGGGCGCCGGATGGTCCAGCGTTCGCCGACCGACGAGGCGATGCTCGACGACCTCCAGCGCAAGGCCTTCCGGTATTTCGAGCACCACGTCGATCCCGCCACCGGTCTTGTCCTCGACTCCACCCGCCCAGGCCAGCCGGTCAGCATCGCCGCGGTCGGTTTTGCGCTTGCCAGCTACCCGGTCGCCGTGGAGCGCGGCTGGATCCGCCGGAGCACCGCGCTGAAGCACACCCTCGCCGCGCTGAAGTTCTTCGACGAGGCCGACCAGTCGGGGGCGCCGGACGGCGTCGGCCACCATGGGTTTTTCTACCACTTCCTCGAGCCGAAGACCGGCACGCGTGCCTGGAAGTGCGAGCTGTCCACGATCGATACCACGCTGCTGCTGGCGGGTGCGATCCAGGCGGCGGCGTACTTCGACCTCGACACGGCGCACGAGCGCGAAGTGCGCGAGCGCGCGCTGTCGATCTATGCGCGGATCGACTGGCGCTGGGCGCTCAAGGACAACAACACCATCGCGCTCGGCTGGAAACCCGAGACCGGGTTCCTCGTCTACGGCTGGTGCGGGTACGACGAGTCGATGATCATGCACGTGCTGGCGCTGGCGGCGCCGCGTTTCCGGATCGAGCCGGTCACCTACGACGCCTGGACCGCGAGCTACCGGTGGCGGCACCTGTACGGCGAGGACGTGCTGTACGCGGGCCCCCTCTTCATCCACCAGTTCTCGCATATCTGGCTGGACCTGCGCGGGATCCGCGACCGCTTCATGGCCGGCAAGCACACCGACTACTTCGAGAACAGCCGGGTGGCGACCCAGATCCATCGCCAGTACGCGATCCGCAATCCGCGCAGGTTCGTCGGCTACGAAAAGAACTGCTGGGGCTTCTCGGCGACGGACGGGCCCGGCAACGTGGTTGCGAAAGTCGCCGGTCGCAGGCGGCAGTTCTACGACTACACCGCCCGCGGCGCGCCGTTCGGTCCGGACGACGGGACCATTTCGCCGTGGTCGGCGATCGCCTCGCTGCCGTTCGCCCCCGGCATCGTGCTGGAGGAGGTGCGGCACCTCGAGGAGATGATCGGCCACGGCCCGCAGGGCTATGGCTTCCACGCCTCGTTCAACCTGTCGTGGCCCGACCTCGATACCCGGGGCGCGCACCGCTACACGCTGAGGAACGGCAAGCAGGTCGCGTGGGTTTCGCCATGGCACTTCGCGCTGCACCAGGGACCGATCGTGCTGATGATCGAGAACTACCGCAGCGAAATGATCTGGGACCTGATGCGCCAGTGCGCGCCGATCCGGCTCGGCCTCGAGCGCGCCGGCTTCCAGGGCGGCTGGCTCGACGGAGCGCGCGGCGCCACACCGGACATTCATCGCAAGGCAAAGGAGTCATCATGAACGCTCAAACGACATCCAGGCTGCTGGAAGGACAAAACGCGCTGGTCACCGGCGCGAATTCCGGCATCGGCGAGGGCATCGCCCGCGAACTCGCGGCGCAAGGTGCCAACGTCGCCGTCAATTACGTGGTGCATCCGGAAACCGCGCAGGCGATCTGCGACGACCTCGCCAAGCAGGGCGTCAAGGCGATCGCGGTAAAAGCCGACGTCAGCCGGGAAGACCAGGTGCAGGCGATGTTCGCCGAAGCCGTCAAGGCGTTCGGCACGCTCGACATCGTCTGCTCCAACGCCGGCATCCAGCGCGATTCGCGGCTCACCGACATGACGATCGAGCAATGGAACCAGGTGATCGGCGTCAACCTGACCGGCGCGTTCCTGGTCGCGCGCGAGGCGGCGCGCGATTTCACGCGGCGCGGCATGCGTGACGTCTCGTGCGCGCTCGGCAAGATCATCTTCACCAGCTCCGTGCACCAGATGATCCCGTGGGCCGGCCACTGCAACTACGCGACCACCAAGGGCGGCATCATGCTGTTGATGGAGTCGATCGCCCAGGAACTCGCGCCGCAGAAGATCCGCGTCAACTCGATCTGCCCCGGCGCGATCAAGACCGCGATCAACCGGGCGGCGTGGGCCACCCCCGAAGCGGAGGAGGCGCTGAAGACCCTGATCCCCTGCAAGCGCGTCGGCGTGCCCGCCGACATCGCCCGGGTCGCCGCCTGGCTCGCCTCCGACCAGGCCGACTACATCTACGGCACCTCGATCTTCGTCGACGGCGGCATGACGCTGTTCCCGGGATTCGCGACGGGTGGGTGAGAAACAGCCGTGGCGCTAGACCTCGGCCGTGTCCGCGGCCCGCATGAACACCTTGCACAAAGCCTCCATGCCCGCGCGGTCGTCCTCGTCGAAGCGCGCGAGACTCGGGCTGTCGACGTCCCACACGCCCAGCAGCGTGCCGTCGGCCCGGACCAGCGGCACCACGACTTCCGAGCGCGAGGCGCCGTCGCAGAAGATGTGGTTGGGGTGGGCGTTGACGTCTTCCACGACCTGGGTCGCCCGGGTCTCGGCCGCGATCCCGCACACCCCGCGGCCCATCGCGATGCGGATGCAGGCCGGCCTGCCCTGGAATGGCCCCACCACCAGCTCCCCGCCCTCGAGGAAATAGAACCCGCACCAGTTGATGTCGGGCAGCGCGTGGAAGGCCAGCGCCGCGAAATTGGCGGCGTTGGCGACAAGGTTGGTCTCGCCGTGCAGCAGGCCCTCGGCCTGCTGGGCCAGTTCGGCATACAAGCCGGCCTTGTCGGTGGCGGTGATCGGTGCAGCTTCGAACATGGTGTCTGTCCTGGAGCGAGGTGCCGTGGGTTAGGCGGCGCGCAGGGCACCTGCGCGTCCGCTTGAACGAAATGGATTGCGACACCTCTATTATCGCGCGATGCCGGTGCCGCCATCGCCAGCCGAAGCGGATGCGGGACGCGAGCCCGCGGAGGGCGCGCGCCTCGACAATTTCGTCGACGGCGCGTTCGCATTCGCGATCACCCTGCTGATCATCAGCGGCGGCAGCCTGCCGCGGAATGTCGCCGCCCTCGAACACGCGCTCCGCGGCATCCCGGCTTTCGCCGCGTGTTTCGGGCAACTGGCGTTCTTCTGGTTCGGCCACGTGCGCTGGCGCGACACCGTGCGGCTGATCGACGGCACCAGCATGTGGCTGTCGCTGCTGCTGGTGTTCTTCGCGCTGATCTTCGTGTTCCCGTTGCACCTGGTGTTCGCGGGCTTGTTCAGCAGCGTCACCGGTGGAGCGCTGTCTTCGGACTTTACGAGCGCGCCGGGCAACGCCATTGGCGACACCGCGGCGCTGTTCGTCTGCTACGGCCTGTCGTTCACCTGCATGGCCGGCACCCTGGCGGGGTTGTACTGGCACGGCGTTCGCGTCGCCGCGCGAAACGGTGACGCGCAATCGTTCGGCCCGCGCCTGCGGCTGGTTCTGTGGGCCTATGTCGCCGCCGTCGGGCTGCTGTCGACGCTGATGGCGCTGGCGCTGCCGCCGAACATGGGCGCCGTCGACGGCCTTCCGGGATTCGCCTATTTCCTGCTCGGCCTCCTCGGTCCGATCATCCATTTCTATCGCAAGCAGCTGGCAAAGAGGCTTCCAACATGAAGGCAACAGGGGTGTTCATCGCCGGCACCGACACCGGCATCGGCAAGACGCGGGCGGCCTGCACGCTGCTGCATGCATTGCGCGCGGCGGGACTGCGCGCCACCGGCATGAAACCGGTCGCGAGTGGCTGCGAATCCACGCCGGAAGGGCTGCGCAACGAGGACGCGCTGGCACTGATCGAAGCCAGCGACCCGAAACCCGATCGCTACGAGGACTGCAATCCATTCGCATTCGCGCCGCCGATCTCGCCACACATCGCCGCCGCCGATGCCGAGCGGGAGGTCACGATGCCGCCGATCGAGGATGCCTACGACACCATCGCGCTCGCCACCGACGCGGTGGTGGTCGAGGGCGTCGGCGGCTGGCTGGCGCCGATCTCCGATTCACTGCGCGCCAACGCAATCCCGCGGCACCTGCGGCTGCCCGTGATCCTGGTGGTCGGACTCAAGCTCGGTTGCCTCAATCACGCGCAGCTCACCGCGCGCGCAATCCACGCCGACGATTGCGAACTGATCGGCTGGATCGGCAACCGCATCGACCCGGACATGGCGCGGCCCAAGGAAAACCTGGTGACGCTGAACCGCGCGATCGCCGCGCCGTGCCTCGGGGTGATCGCGCATGGCGCCGCGCCGCTGACGGCGGCGGCCTCGCTGCGGGATGCCGCCGACGCGCTCAGAGCCCTCCGCCGCTGAGCTGCAACCCGGCGGCCCACAGGCGGTTCGCGATTCACGGTGCCGGGCCGCACCCGGCACCGGTGAAGAACGCGCGCCCCGAGCGGGGGCGCGCGACGCCATCAGCCGGCGGGCGCGGTGCTCGCAGCGGGCTTCGGCCGCATCGCCGGCGGCGCCTTGTCCAGCCCCGGAGGCTGCGGCGGCAGGTTCAGCGGGTGCGCCTGGATTTCCTTTTCCAGCACCTCGATGGCCTTGTCGAGTTGCGGATCCTTGCCGGCCAGTTGCTGCGCCACGTCTTCCTTCACCACGATGTCGGGTTCGACGCCGTGGCCCTCGACCGCGTACTTGCCGTCGAGCCCGACGATGGCCGCGAATTGCGGCACGAAGACGTCGCCGCCGTCGATCAGCGGCCCGAGCCCGCCGATACCGACCACCCCGCCCCAGGTGCGGGTGCCGATCAGCGGCCCGAGTTTCGCCTGCTTGAACATGTACGAGAAGATGTCGCCGTCCGACGCCGTGGTGCCGTTGCTGAGCGCCGCCAGATGGCCCAGCGGCACCGCGCCCGGATAGGTGCCGGTGATCGAACTCCCGCGCGTGTAGTTGTAGGCCAGCAGCTTGCGTGACAGCCGTTCGATCATCGTCTGCGACATGAAGCCGCCGCCATTGTCGCGCACGTCGATGATCAGGCCCGGCTTGCGCATTTGCGGGTAGTACCACTTGATGAACTCGCGCGCCCCGTCGGCGCCCATGTCCGGAATGTGCAGGTAGCCGATCCGGCCATCGCTGGCCTTGGCGACGTATTCGCGGTTGGACTGCACCCAGTCGTAGTAGTGCAGGTCCGTCTCGCTGGCGATGGGCTTGACCAGCACGGTGCGTGCGCCATCGGTGGTCGGCCGCGAGTTGACCAGAAGCTGGACCATCTGGCCCGGCGCGATCCTCAGCAGCCGGTACGGGTTCTCGTACCCGGTCAACGGCGTGCCGTTGATCGCGAGGATGTAGTCGCCCGGCTTCACGTCCACGCCGACTTCCGTGAGCGGCGAACGGTAGCGCGGCTCGTCGTTTTCGCCGGGGAATACGTTCGCGATCTGGTACCGGCCGCTCGCGGCATCCAGCTTGAAGTCAGCGCCGAGCAGGCCGACATGCGGCTTGTCCGGCAGCCCGAGGTCGCCGCCCGAGATGTAGGTGTGCGAGTTCGACAACTCGGCGACCATTTCGCCCAGCACGTAGTTGAGGTCGGTGCGATCGCCGACGTACTGGAGCAACGGCTCGTACTTGGCGCGGATCGCGTTCCAGTCGTAGCCGTTCATGTTGGTGACACTGAAATAGTCGCGGTAACGCCGCCACACGTCGTTGAAGATCTCGGCGTATTCGGCCTTGGGATCGACGCGCATGAACAGGCCGTCCAGCTTCACGTCCTTCGGCCTGGGCTTGGACGCGTCGAGATCGATCCGCTTGTAATCGTCGCCGTCGTGCACCAGCAGCGTCGAGCCGTCCGGCGACAACGCCAGCGGCGCCGCGCCGCCACCGCCTTCGCCACCGCCGCCCTCGGGCTTCCAGGTGTAGATGTCGCTGTCCTTGCGCTCCTCGAACGACCACGCGTGCACCTTCAGCGGCACCGTCCCTTCGCGGCCAAGGAACGGCGCGCCGGTGGTCGCGTACAGGATCGCCTTCGGCGTGACCGCGATCCAGGGGATGTTGTCGGGATCGATCGGCGCGCGCACCAGGCGTTGCTCGATGCCATCGAAATCGATCTTGTCGTTGACTTCGGAAGCCGGCTTCGGCTGCTTGTGGCCATCCTTGTCCTTGCCTTTTCCTGACGCATCCTTGTTGTCCTCGTCCGCGCCGGTCGCGCTGTCATTGCGCGGCGCGAAGGGATTTTCGACGTCCTTGCGCAAGGCGTAGGCGAGGATCTGGGTGGTGCGGTTGGTCGCGTAATCCAGCTCCACGCTGGAGAACTGCGGCGACCACTCGCGATCGCCGATGAAGAACAGGTATTTTCCGTCGGGCGAAAAGGCCGGCGCGCTGGCGTCGGCATACGCGCGCCCGAGTTCGACGGCCTTGCCGGAAGCGAGGTCGTACACGTACAGCCGCGACAACTGCGTGTCCTTGTCGGTCAACGAATAGGCGAGGTAATGCCCGCCCGGCGACCATGCATAATCGCGCCGCGACTGACCCGGATCCTGCGCGACCACCTGGTCGTTCGCGCCGGCCGAACTGCCGATCACGTGGATGCGGTTGCTGGAATCCACGAACGCGATGTGCTTGCCGTCGGGTGACCATTGGGTGTTGTACAGGCGGCCGATCACCCCCTTGGTCAGCATCACGGGGTTGGTGCCGTCGGCATCGCGCACCCACACCTCCTCCTCGCCGCTCTGGTCCGAAATGTAGGCCACGCGCTCGCCGTCGGGCGACCACGACACTTCCCGTTCGTGCGCGCCGGGTGTGTGGGTGAGGTCGAGCGTGATGCCGTGTTCCAGCGGCACGCTGAAGATGTCGCCGCGCGCGGTGAACGCCGCACGCTTTCCATTCGGGCTGAGCGCGTAGTCCTCGATGTACTTCCTCACGCCGCGCTCGGATGCCCGCGCGGCCACGAGATCGCTCGGCACGTGGATCGTGAGCGCCCGGTCCGTGTCGTTGCGGGTATCGTAGATGTGGAGCGCGCCGGTCACTTCGTACACGATCTGGCCGGCGGCGTCGCCGCTGGCCCAGCGCGCATCGTCATTCTGGTAATTCGTCAGTTGCGTGGTCTTGCCGTCGCCGGTGTCGTAGCGGTACAGGTTCAGGTGCGGACCGCGGTCGGACAGGAAATAGATGGACTTGCCGATCCACACCGGGTCGCGGTCGGTGTTGGGATCATTGGTGATGTTCTTCGCCGACTTCGAGGCGAAGTCGTAGATGAAGAGATCCTGCGCCCAGCCGCCCTTGTAACGGTCCCAGTCGCGGAAATCGCGGAACTTGGGCGAATACACCATCTGCTTGCCATCGGGCGAAAACCGCGCGGTGCCCGATTGCGGCATCGGCAGCACGCTCGGCAGGCCGCCGGTGACAGCGACGGTGAAGACGCGCGGATCCGAGATGTTGCGCGAGTCGCGCCAAGAACGGAACAGCACGGATTGCCCGTCCGGCGTCCAGCCGTACACCTGGTTGTCGAAGCCCCAGCGCTGCGGCAGCGGCCCCATCGCGGGATAGAACGTCAGTTGCTTCGGCTCGCCGCCCGCCGCGGGCACCACGTATACCTGGCTGTCGCCGCCGTACTGGCCGGAGAAGGCGATTTGCGTGCAGTCGGGCGAGAAGCGCGCGGCCATTTCGAGGCCCGGCCCGGCGGTCAGCCGCGTCGCGGTGCCGCCACGCGTCGAGGTGGTCCACAAATCGCCCGCGTACGTGAACACCACGCGATCGCCGCACACATCGGGGAAGCGCAGCAGGCGCGTGCCTTCGACAGCCGCACCCGTGTGGGCGATGGCGCCCGTGCTGGTGGCGGACGCCGGTGGTGGCGCAGCCGGCGTCACCGGCGCGGTGCTCCCGGCCGGCACGGACGTCGACGTGTCGCCCGGCGCGGGGGGCGAAGGCGACTGCGAACAGGCGGCCAATCCAGCACCGGCCAGCAGCGCGCAGCCCGCGAGAACGCACTTGCGGATCGTGGATGACATGTCGTGCCCCTCGTGCCGTGGCGTGGATGGCCTGCTATAGCGGGATTCCGGCCTGCGAGCCAATGCGGAAAGTCATGCTGCGGCATGACTTGCGGCATGGATGGCACCCCGACCACGATCGCGGCATCATTGGTGGTCCACCCTCCCCGCCTCGAGCGCTGCCGGAGCCAGGAACTTGAGCCAAGCCCAACGCTATTACCTGACGATCCCCAACCTCGGCAAGGCCCACGGGCCCGATCCCGAACTGTCGTTCCAGGGCGCCTCGCCGCAAAGCTTCGCGGCGGCGCTCCAGGAAGCGCTTCGACAGCCGATCCTGTTCCAGCGCTGGAAGGCGCGGCAGCCCGACCCTGACGAGGTCGACCAATCGCTGGCGCCGGTCGATCCCAACGCAACCGTCACCGCCGAGATGCACGACCTGCATACGGCAGTCCAGGTCGTCACCACCCTCACGCATTTCGTGCTGCGCCACCGCCTGTTCATCCTGATCGGGCCAAACTGGCAGTTGCACGACGTCGCCGCCGCCTGAACCTTCGGCGGTTTCCCTTTTTCTGCAATGGAAGGAGTCGCTCCATGCCCGGATTACGCACCAAGTTCCTCGCACTCGCCTGCTGCACCCTCGTCGGCGGCATCGGTTTGAACGCGCAAGCCGATACCCCTGCCAGCGGCGCGTCGTCCGGTGGTGACATCACTTCCAATCCTTTCTACAAGCCATCGACCTTACCGTTCGGCGCGCCGGACTTCAGCAAGATCCACGATTCGGATTACGCGCCCGCGATGGAAAAGGGCATGGCGCTGCAGAAGCAGGAGATCGAGAAGATCGCCAACAACCCCGAGCCGCCGACCTTCGAGAACACCATCGTCGCAATGGAGAAGACCGGCGCGATGCTCGACCGAGTGATGAGCGTGTTCAACCTGTACACCGGCGCCGACACCGACCCGAAGCTGCAGCAGATTTCGGAGGAAATGGCGCCCAAGCTCGCGGCCCACCAGGACGCGATCTACCTCAACGCCAAGCTGTTCGACCGGATCCAGAAGATCTACGACCAGCGCGCCAAGCTGAAGCTCGATCCCGAATCCGAGCGCCTGCTCGAAGTCGACTACCAGGAATTCGTGCTGAACGGCGCCAAGCTGTCGCCGGCCGACAAGGCGAAGCTCAAGCACTACAACGAGCAGCTTTCGACCCTCTCCACCCAGTTCGCCAACAAGCTGATCGCAGCCGCCAAGGCCGGCGCGCTGGTGGTGGACGACAAGTCCAGGCTCGCGGGCCTCTCGCAGCAGCAGATCGACGCGGCCGCCGCGGCGGCCAAGGCGCGCGGCCTCGACGGCAAATGGGTGATCCCGCTGCAGAACACCACCCAGCAGCCCGCACTGGCATCCCTCAGCAACCGCGACGTCCGCCACGAGCTGTACGAGCACTCGATCAACCGCGCCGAGCGCGGTGACGCCAACGACACCCGCGCCATCATCACGAAGATGGCGTGGCTGCGCGCGCAGAAGGCCAAGCTCCTCGGCTTCCCCGACTACTCGGCCTGGAAGCTCAAGGACCAGATGGCCAAGACACCGGCCACGGTGATGAACTTCCTCGACCAGCTCGTGCCGCCCGCAAAGGCGCGTGCCAAGGCGGAGGCGGATGATCGCCAGGCGATGATCGACCGGGACCAGAAGGCGGCCGGCAAGGCGTCGTTCCAGCTCGAGCCGTGGGATTGGGAGTACTACGGTCAACAGGTCCAGAAGGCCAAGTACGACATCGACGAGAGCCAGGTCAAGCCGTATTTCGAAATGAAGGACGTGCTGGAGAACGGCGTGTTTTACGCCGCGCACCAGCTGTACGGCATCAGCTTCAAGCAGCGCACCGACCTGCCGGTGTGGAACAAGGACGTGCTGGTGTACGAGGTCTACAACACCGACGGCAAGCCGCTCGGCCTGTTCTACGCCGACTACTTCAAGCGCGACAACAAGGCCGGCGGC
>DASSOQ010000006.1:0-2508 GCA_035700365.1 Rhodanobacteraceae bacterium
GTGCTGTCGCTGGTGTTCGGCGTGGCGATGACGCTGCCGATCGGCGGCGCCGACATGCCGGTCGTGATCTCGATGTACAACGCCTTCACCGGCCTCGCGGTCGCGTTCGAAGGCTTCGTGCTCCAGAACGAGGCGATGATCATCGCGGGGATGGTGGTGGGCGCGGCCGGCACGCTGCTGACCCAGTTGATGGCCAAGGCCATGAACCGTTCGCTGGGCAACGTGCTGTTCGGCAACTTCGGCGCGGGCGGCGGCGGGGCGCAGCAGGAAATCGCGGGCGCGCTGAAGCCGATCGACGCGGCCGACGCAGCCGTGATGATGGCCTACGCCGAACGCGTCGCGATCGTGCCGGGCTACGGCATGGCGGTCGCGCAGGCGCAGCACAAGATCTGGGAGTTCGCCAAGCTGCTGATCGACCGGGGCGTCAAGGTGAAGTTCGCGATCCACCCGGTCGCCGGACGGATGCCGGGCCACATGAACGTGCTGCTGGCCGAAGCCGGCGTGCCCTACGACCTGATCGAGGACATGGACGACATCAACCCGGAGTTCCCGAACATCGACGTCGCACTGGTGATCGGCGCCAACGATGTGGTGAACCCGGTCGCGCGCACCGACAAGAACTCACCGATCTATGGCATGCCGATCCTCGACGTGGCGCACGCGAAAAACGTCATCGTGATCAAGCGCGGGCGCGGCAAGGGCTTCGCCGGCATCGAGAACGCATTGTTCTACGCCGACAACACCCGGATGTTGTACGGCGATGGCCAGGCCGTGGCCGGCGAGCTGGTGGCGGGGCTCAAGACCCTGGACGCGTGAGCGAGTCGATTCGGGGGACAGTGTCCGCCCCACGGGTCATCTGCAGGGCGGGCAATGCCCGCCTGATCCGCGGCGGATGGATTCAGCGGCGCGCGGGCTCGCGCGTGAGCCAGGTCGCGAGGAGCGCCGCGGCGACGGCTGCCGCGGCGTAGACCAGGATCGCGATCGCGTCCAGGCCCAGTTCGGCGACCTGCAGGGTCAGGCCGAAACCGCCGGTGCGAAACGCCAGGCCGAATGGGAACCCGGTCGCCGCGGCGAGCCGCGCGATCGCTACCAGGCTCACCGCGTAGAACCCGGCCAATAGCACCGCGAGCGCGGCGATCGGGCCGGCCCAGCGCGCGACCAGGCACCCGCACAGCTTGAGGACCAGCGCGAGCGGCAGCGCCAGCACCAGGATCAGCCAGCTCGGGCGAATGCCCAGCACGAGCGCCGCGAATGCGGCGAGCGCACCGGTCGCGAGGGTGCACATCAGCCACCCGAAAGCGGAGGTCAACCCGCCGGCGACGAGGGCAAGGATCGCGGCCGGCTTGCGCGCGGACTTGGCGGCGGACATGGAATGTGCGGGATCGTCCACGCGGGCCCTTTGGGAAGGTCGTTCGACCGATGATAGACCAGCGGCACCGACCGCGCCGCGACGCGTTTGAGCTTTTTTGCCGGCCCGGACCTTGCGGACCGGGAGCTGACCTCCATCATTTGAAGCGTGCTGGGCCGTTGCTATCCTGTCGGGTGGCTGCGCGATGCAGCCGCGCACTTCACCGCACGCCGCGAGAGACCATGCCCGGATTCAGTGCCAGCAGCGAACCCTTCACCCTGCAACGCGATTGCCATGCGGTGCACGTGCCCTATGGCGACGTGGTGAACCTGCCCGCCGGCCAAACCGGCTACATCACCCAGTCGCTGGGCGGCAGTTTCACGGTGTACGTCGACGGCAGCCTGTTCCGGATCGATGGCAAGGATGCCGACGCGCTCGGCAAGGCACCGCCGGAACCCCTGCGCGTCCCCGAGAACGCGGGCGACGAGGACGTCGAAGTGGTGGTGTGGGAGCAACTGCGCACCTGCTTCGACCCGGAGATCCCGATCAACATCGTCGACCTGGGCCTGGTCTACGACCTGTCGATGGAGCACCTCGAGGACGGGCAGCGCAAGGTGTACGTCAAGCTCACGCTGACGGCGCCCGGATGCGGCATGGGCGACATCCTGGTCGAGGACGCGCGCACCAAGCTGGAAATGATCCCGACCGTTGCCGAAGCCCAGATCGACCTGGTGTTCGAACCGCCGTGGAACCAGGCGATGATGTCGGACGAGGCCAAGCTCCAGACCGGCATGATGTAGTCCCGCCCGGCATTGTTCGCGCCGCGGCGCGCCAGGCCCGTTCAAGTTGCTGTCCATGCGCTGAATGCATTGCTGCGACGCAGCGTGACCGGGTATTTGCATTTGTTTACGTTTGCGCGGTCCATCCGGTGTTGAGGGCGCCGGGCGGGCAATCCGCACGCGCGTCGTGTCAACCGGCGCGTCGCATGCGAGGGAATGAAAAGGGGCTTGGCGGTTCCGCCGCCGGGTGGGGAGTACGCATCGCGGATTCGTATCGCGTCGCACGGATGCGTGTCGCGTTGCGCATCCGTGCTCCTTCCATCCAGCAGGAGCTCAATGATGCCAAGCAATCCCAGATTGAAGGCTTTAGTCGTTGCCATG
>DASSOQ010000007.1:0-4228 GCA_035700365.1 Rhodanobacteraceae bacterium
AAGTGGCTTGCAGGTTTCGCAGTCGGCGCACTGCTGGCTTCAGGCGGCGCCATCGCTGCGGTCAACGCGGACCATGTGCACATCGCGTTGAGTTCCCTGAGACTGGCCCTGGTCAAGGCGAGCGTGGCCAATACGATTCTGTCCGGAACCACGCCGTCGAGCAATGCGCAAGCCCATGTCGCCGCACCCGCCAAGCTGGTCGATGACGAGATCCGCGCGATCATTGTCAGCGAAGGCGGCGTGATCAACGTGTACCTCACGCCGCGGGCGGGCGTCACCGGCGGCATCCTGCAACTGGTGCCGGCTGTCGCCACCACGAAGGACGGCGCGAAGGCCGTGCAATACACCTGCTACAGCCCGAACATTCCCGACATCGCGACCGCGGCGCCGGAGTGCACGTACCAACCGCCGGCCAAATGACGCGGATGCCTGGCGCGATGCCCCCACTGGCGCCGACGCTGGAAACGGCGCGGCTGATCCTGCGGATTCCCTGCCGTGACGATTTCGAGGCCTGGGCCGCCCTGGGGCAAGACGAGCGGGCGACGCGCCACATCGGCGGGGTGCAGACGCGGTTCGAGTCGTGGAACCGCTTGCTGTCCGCGATCGGGTCCTGGCATGTGCTCGGATTCGGCGCTTTCTCGGTCATCCGCAAGGCGGATCGGCAATGGGTCGGGCGCGTCGGTCCGTTGCGTCCCGAGGGCTGGCCGGGCACCGAGATCGGATGGACGCTTGCCCGCGAAGCCTGGGGCAACGGCTACGCAACCGAGGCCGCCATCGCCGCCACGGATTGGGCGTTCGCGAACCTCGGATGGAGCGAGATCATCCACTGCATCGCGCCGGACAACCTCCCGTCGCAGGCGGTCGCGCGGCGGCTGGGTTCGCTGAAGCGCGGGCAGGGCAAGCTGCCCGCGCCGTACGGCGACGACCCCATCGATATCTGGGGACAGACGCGCGAGCAATGGCTGGCGCGATGCACGTCAAACGCCACAACCACATGAACGCCATCCAGACTCCCGTCCCGGCCCGCCACAAGGGCTTCAACCGCGCCGAAATCGTCGACCAGAACTTCACCGAATACGTTCGGGCCTGGAATGGCCGCACGCTGCCGGCGCCGCGTGCCGATGCGCCGGTACTGCCCGGAAGCGCCTGCACCGCGCGCGATTTTCGCGAGCTGTTCGAGTCGCAACTGATCTCGCGGCACCTGGATTTGATGGCGCGCGTGCTGCGCGTGCAGAACAAGGTCTTCTACACGATCGGGTCGAGCGGGCACGAGGGCAACGCGATGGTCGCGCGGCTGACCCGGCATACGGACCCCGCGTTCCTGCACTATCGGTCCGGCGCTTTCATGGCCGAACGGTCCCGCAAGGTGCCGGGCGTCGATCCGGTGGTCGACTCCGCGCTCAGCTTCGCGGCCAGCAGCGAAGATCCGGCCTCGGGAGGACGCCACAAGGTGTGGGGCTCGAAAGCGTTGTGGGTGCTGCCGCAGACCTCGACGATTGCGTCGCACCTCCCGAAGGCTTTCGGAACCGCGGTTGCGATCGAACAGGCGCCGCGCATCGGGCACGAGCTTCCGGTGCCCACGGATTCGATCGTGATCTGCTCGTTCGGGGACGCCTCGAGCAACCATGCGACTGCGCAGGTCGCGTTCAACGCTGCGGCCTACACGGCCTACCAGCGGCTGCCCGCGCCGGTGCTGTTCGTATGCGAGGACAACGGCATCGGCATTTCGGTGAAGACGCCCAGTGGCTGGGTCGCGAACAATTTCCGCGACCGCAAGGATCTCGATTATTTCTTCGCCGACGGACTCGACCTCGCGGAGGGCTATGCCGAGGTGCAACGCGCGGTGGAGCATTGCCGCGGCACGCGCCGCCCGACCTTCCTGCATTTGAGAACCACGCGGCTGGCCGGCCACGCCGGCACCGACTTCGAGATCGAGTGGCGCAGCTTCGAGGAACTGATGGCCCTGGAAGCCACCGATCCGCTGCTGCGTTCGGCGTCGATTGCACTCGAATCCGGGCTGCACACGCAGCAATCCCTGCTCGACGAATACGAGGCGATCCGCAAGCGCTGCTTCGACGCGGCCGAAGCGGCCTATGGGCGTCCGAAGCTGGAATCGCTGGGATCGGTGATGAAGCCGCTCGCGCCGTATTCGCCCGACGCGGTGGCCGCGGAGGCCGCGCGCGCGGATTACGCCGGGCGACGCGCAGCCATCTTCGGCGGCTCGGACAAGCTGCCGGAAGCCCAGCCGCCGCGGCACCTCGCGCTGCAGATCAACGCGGCGCTGCACGACCTGCTGGCCAAGTATCCGGAGTCGCTGGTGTTCGGCGAGGATGTCGCGCAGAAGGGCGGTGTGTACACGTTGACGCGCGGACTCTACAAGGCGTTCAAGGGCGCGCGGGTGTTCAACACGCTGCTGGACGAGACGACCATTCTCGGCCTTGCGCAGGGCTACGCCAACATGGGCATGCTGCCGATCCCCGAGATCCAGTACCTCGCGTATTTCCACAACGCCTGCGACCAGATCCGCGGTGAAGCGGCGTC
The DNA here is from genome assembly GCA_035700365.1 of Rhodanobacteraceae bacterium. Lineage (GTDB taxonomy): Bacteria > Pseudomonadota > Gammaproteobacteria > Xanthomonadales > Rhodanobacteraceae > 66-474. Next base: position 2,542 of record DASSOQ010000007.1, read on the forward strand.
CCTGCAGTTCTTCTCCAACGACCAATACCGCAACCCGTTGCTGGTCCGGATAGCCTCGCTCGGCTACCAGAAGGGTTTCGGCGGGCATTTCCACAACGACAACTCGATCGCGGCGCTGCGCGACATCCCCGGCATCGTGGTGGGCTGTCCGTCGCGCGGCGACGATGCCGTGACGATGCTGCGGACGCTGGCGGCGCTGTGCAAGGTGGACGGCCGGGTGTGCGTGGTCCTCGAACCGATCGCGTTGTACATGACCAAGGACCTGCACGAGTCCGGTGACGGGCATTGGCAGTTCGAGTACCCCGCGCCCGGCCGGGCGATGCCGCTGGGCGAGGGCCGCGTCTACAACGACGGCGCCGACGATCTCGTGATCTTCACGTACGGCAACGGAGTGCCCATGAGCCTGCGCGCCGCGCGCGAAATCGGGAAGCGGCGCAAGTGGCACGTGCGGATCGTCGATCTGCGCTGGCTGGTGCCGTTGAACGAAGCGTTCATTGCCGCGCAGGCGAAGACGGCAAAGCGGATCCTGGTGGTCGACGAGGGCCGCCGCAGCGCGGGGGTGGGCGAGGGAATCATCACCGCGGTGGTCGAGGCAGGACTCGGCGACAAGCCGATTGCGCGCGTCGTGGGCGCCGATACCTACACGCCGCTCGCCGGCGCGGCCTTGCTGGTCCTTCCGGGCGAGGCCGACATCGTGGAGGCAGCGGGTACCCTCGCGCGCGGCAACGGACGCCGCAAGCGGTCATGACCTTCCCGGGCGCGTGCGTTTCCGGAGCTTTCCGGGCATTGGCGGGATCGCCGCGGTGAGGACGCGCCTGCGGTGGCCGGCTTGGACCTGAACCCCGTCAGCGGCAGCGGCGACGTGGAGCCGGTCGCGCCTGCGCGCGCGGCCCGGAGTCCGCACGGGCCGACGCGCTACAGCCTGCTGGCCGCGGTCAGCTTCGTGCATGTCCTCAACGACATGATGCAGTCGGTGATCGTGGCGATCTACCCGCTGCTGAAGGGCGAATTCGACCTCGGGTTCTTCCAGATCGGGGCGATCACGTTGACCTTCCAATTGACCGCGTCATTGCTGCAGCCGGTCGTCGGAATGGTCACCGACAGGAAGCCGCTGCCGTACTCGTTGCCGATCGGGATGTGTTTCACCCTGGGCGGCTTGTTGCTGCTCTCGGTGGCGCCGTCGTATGCGGTGCTTCTGGTGGCGGTGGCGCTGATCGGCTGCGGCTCCTCGGTGTTCCACCCCGAATCCTCGCGCGTTGCCCGGATGGCTTCCGGCGGCCGCTTCGGCTTCGCGCAATCGGTGTTCCAGATCGGCGGCAATATCGGACAGGCGCTGGGACCGCTGCTCGCGGCCGCAATCGTGCTGAAACTCGGGCGCTCGCACGTGGGCTGGTTCGGGCTGGCGGCACTGCTCGCGATCGTGATCCTGCTGCAGGTCAGCCGCTGGTACAGCCGGCACGCCGATGAGCGGGTGCGCAAGCGCCAGCCTGACGAGAAGCCGCTGTTCCCGGCGCCGGTCGTTCGGCGCACCATTGGCGTCCTGCTCATCCTGATGTTCTCGAAGTTCTTTTATCTTGCGAGCATCAGCAGCTACTACGAGTTCTACCTGATCCACCGCTTCGGGCTGTCGGCGCATGCGGCCGCGAACCTCCTGGGCGTGTTCCTGTTTGCCGTCGCGGCCGGCACG
>DASSOQ010000008.1:0-38486 GCA_035700365.1 Rhodanobacteraceae bacterium
GCTCCGGTAGCGGACGCCGTGCACCACCAGGCGGGCCACGATGACCGGCGTGACGAGATACATCGCGAGCGTATACAGGAATCGCAGCATGGCGCGGTTCGAAGCCGGCAGCGGGCGAGTATAACTTTGGTGCGCGCCGGCCCCGCTCGCGGCTCGCGCGCCCACGCGTGCCTCGTGCGTTCAGATCAAGCGCGCGGCGCTCAGCTCGTTCTTGAGGTACGCATAGTAGATCGGCGCCGCGACGACGCCGGGGAAGCCGAACGCCGCCTCCATCACCAGCATCGCCAGCAGGATCTCCCAGGCGCGTGCACGGATCCGGCCGCCCACGATCCGCGCATTCAGGAAGTACTCGAGCTTGTGGATCAGGACCAGGAACACCAGCGCACCGACCGCCACCCACAACGACACCGACAGGGCGACGATCGCGATCAAGGTGTTGGAAATCAGGTTGCCGATCACCGGCAGCAGACCGACGATGAAGGTGATCACGATCAGGGTCTTGGTGAACGGCAGGTGCACGCCGGCCAGCGGCAGCGCGACCACCAGGAAGATCGCGGTGATCAGGGTGTTCAACGCCGAAATGCGGGCCTGGGCAAAAACGATGTCGTGGAAAGCCAGCACGAAAAACCGGCAGCGCGCGGACAGGTCGCGCCGCAACGGGCCGGCAGCAACGCCGTCGCGGGCCTGCGTCAACGCCACCAGCGCGCCCAGCGCCAGCCCGACCAGGATGCGACCGAACACGTGGACGGTTTCCTTGCCGGCGATCTGCAGTTGCACCGAATGATCGCGCGCCAGTTGCGTGGCGGTGGCACGGAAATCCTCGGCGCTGACCGGCAGGTAGGCCGTGATCCAGGCGGGGAGCTGGGTGCGTGCGCGGTCGATCGTGGGCATCAGCCGGTCGAACAACGTATTGGGATCGCCGAGCTCGGCGCGGAAGAAGGCGACGACGCCGAAGATCAGCAGGGCCAGCAGGCCCGCGACCACCGCCGCCAGCACCCCGACCACCACCTGCCGCGACAGCTCTCCGGGCAATCTTCGTTCGAGCAGCGGCGCCAGCGCATCGACGACCGCGTATACCAGCAGGCCGGCAATCAGGGCGGGCAGCAGGTGCAGGAGCATCACCAGCAGCAAGCCCACGCCGGCGACGAGGTAACTCGCGGTCGCGGTATGTCGGAACGCTCGCAGCGTCGGGTAACGGATCTCGTTCATGGCGCGGAGTCTGGCATATCTTTGCGTTCATCCATGAACGCGGCTCCTACGAGTGTGTCGCGAGATTCGAGGGCGCGGCGTTTTCAAGTCCACCGCAGCCATCCATGGCCTGACTTTTCGCGAAAGCCGCTCCGACCGATGCCGGATTTCGGGACGGCGGGTGGTGGCTTGCCTATCCGGCGTGGCCTCGCCACACTCCGTCGGCATGCAAACCGGAAGACCCCGCCGGCCGGGCCGGCGAATCCCCGCGATCGTCGTGACTTGCCTGTTCGCGCTGGCGGCCTGCCACCAGGCGCCGCCACCGCCGAGCAACGTCACGCCCGAGAAGGCCGTCGCCACCAACCTGCGCCTCACGGCGGCGGGCAACTTCGACGACCTGATGCGCAATCGGCTGCCGGCCCCGGACTACGCCACCTGGCGCAGCGAATGGGAAAAGGCGCACGCGCATCCGCTGCCGGCCTCGGTCGCGCAGCAGGAGCAGTTCGCGAAGATCATGCAGATGCTCACCGAACCGGGCGCCGAGGCGAAGCTCGCCAAGCGCCTGCAGCCGCAACTCGCGCGCATGCGCGGCGGCAAGGGCGATAGCGTGCCGATCCTCGGCGGCATCGTGGACGCCGCCGGCAAGCAGATGATCGCGAACTCGCCGCAGCTCGGCACCGCGCAACGCACCCTCGTGAGCCAGGCGTTCGATGCAGCGATGGCCTGGGCCAGGTCCACCGATTTCAGCGACCCCGGGAAGGCGAAGAAGGCGATCGAGCTGGTGTGCGCCACCGCCCGGCAGTTGCACGTCGAGACGCTGGCGCAATGGCGAGCGCTCGATTACGCGGGGACCATGGAGCGCTACGGGATCCTCTGGAGGGCGCTCGAGCAACTCCTCGACATCTACGGGCTCGACCTCGCCAAGGTGCTGGACGACGCCAGCGTCAAGACCGTCGGCCACGGCGGCAACCGGGCAACGGTCGAGGTGCAGATGACCCTCGCGGGCAAGGCATTGTCGGCCAAGTGGCCGATGGTGAAGCAGGAAGGACATTGGTACGACGAGGCGATGCTGGAAGCATGGCGCAAGGCACACCCCGCCCCTGCGCCGGGCGGCAGCACCGTGCCGGCGCCCGGGAATTCGGCCGCGCCCGCGACGCCGGCCACTGCGCCCGCGGTTCCGCATTCCTGATCTCGTCCCGACCGCCACCGGCCCCGCCCGCTGGCCGGCGCCCGGCGGCACGAGCGCGCCGGGGCGTTGTGGGACAATCCCGATTCGTACGCCCCGATACAAGCCGCCACTGCGCAACATGGCCCACGTCATGAACCAGAACCTGTCCCGCGACGCGCTCGTGCACGCCAGTTGGTGGCGGGCGCTGTGGGGATCGTTGCTGGGGCCGTGGATCCGGATCAAGCGCGATCCGGCCGAGCCCGTGGCAATGCTCGCCGCAGGCACCCCGGTGATCTACGTGATCGAGCGCAACGGATTTTCCGACAACCTGATCCTGGAGCGCGCATGCCGCGAAGCCGGGTTGCCGAGCCCGCTCGCGATGGTGCCGGGACTCGGTCGGCGGCGACGGGCGATGTTCGCGATGCGCGGCACCGGTGGCTGGTTCCAGCGGCGCGGTCGCGACCACGCCGCGCAAGGCACGATCCGGCAACTGCTGCGGATGCTGGAAGCCGACCCGGACCGCAACGTGCAGTTGATGCCGGTCGCGATCTACGTCGGCCGTGCGCCGAACCGGCAGTCGGGCTGGTTCAGCGTGCTGTTTTCGGAGAACTGGGCGGTGGTCGGCCATTTCCGGCGCCTGCTCGCGATGCTGCTGAACGGGCGCGACACCATCGTGCGGTTCTCGCCGCCGATTTCGCTCGCCGAGCTGCGCGAGGAATCCGACGAGCGGCCGGAACGGATGCAGCGCAAGCTCGCGCGGGTGTTGCGCGTGCACTTCCGGCGCGTCCGCACCGCGGTGATCGGCCCCGATCTTTCGCACCGCCGCACCGTCGTGGATTCGGTGCTGGACGCGGAAGCGGTGCGGGCGGCGATCCACGCCACGGCGGCCAAGGAGAACATCTCCGTGGCCAAGGCCTGGAAGCGCGCCGAGCATTACGCGCGCGAAATCGCGGCGGACTATTCGCCGCCGTTCGTGCGTTCCATGTCGTTCCTGCTGTCCAGTTTCTGGAACAAGCTGTACGACGGCATCACGATGCACCACTTCGACACGCTTCGCGCGAATGCGCCGGGCCACGAGATCGTGTACGTGCCGTGCCACCGCAGCCACGCCGATTACGTGCTGATGTCGTTCCAGCTCTACCAGAGCGGCGTCGTGGTGCCGCACATTTCCGCCGGCGCCAACCTCAACCTTCCGGTGCTGGGTCCGTTGCTGCGGCGCGGCGGCGCGTTCTTCCAGCGCCGCAGCTTCAAGGGCAATGCGCTGTATTCGGTCATCTTCAAGGCGTACCTCGCGCAGCTCATCGACCGCGGCGTCCCGATCGAGTATTTCATCGAAGGCACGCGCTCGCGCACAGGACGGCTGTTGACGCCGCGCGGCGGTCTGCTTTCGATGACCGTGCGCGCATTCCTGCGCGCGCCGCGCCGGCCGATCCTGTTCCAACCGGTCTACATCGGCTACGAAAAGCTGATGGAGGGGCGCGCCTACATCGGCGAACTGTCCGGCCGCAAGAAGGAAGCCGAATCGTGGTGGGGGCTGCTGCGCGGCCTGCGCGCGCTGCGCCAGCGCTACGGGCGGGTCGCCCTCAATTTCGGCGAGCCGGTGCTGCTGAACCCGTTGCTCGACGCGGTCGAACCGGCGTGGCGTGAACAGGCCGGCGGCGGGAACAAGCCGGAATGGCTGTCGACCGTCACCGATACGCTCGCCACCCGCATCCAGGTCGAGATCAACCGCGCGGCCGACGTCAATCCGGTGAACCTGCTCGCGCTGGCGTTGCTGGCCTCGCCGCGCCACGCCCTGGCCGAGACCGACCTGCTCGCGCAACTGGATCTGATGAAGGCGATCCTGACGGAGCTGCCGTACTCTCCACGCACGACCGTCACGCCGATGGCGCCCGCCGACATCGTGGCCTATGGCGAACAGATGGGCTGGATCACCCGCATCGCGCATCCGCTCGGGGACGTGCTCGCGGTGCACGGCGAGAAGGCGGTGCTGCTTTCCTACTTCCGCAACAACGTGCTGCACCTGTTCGCGGCCGGCGCGTGGGTGTCGTGCTGCTTCATCAACAACCGCCGCATCGCGCGCGAGACGATCAAGCGCCTGGGGCGCGCCGTGTACCCGTTCATCCGGGCGGAGCTGTTCCTGCCGTGGGACAGCGATGGTTTCGAGGCGCGGATCGACGCGCTGATCGAGTTCCTGATCGCGCGCGGCCTGCTCGCGACCGGCGGGGACGGCCGGCTCCTGCACCAGGCGAGCGGTCGCGAAGATGATTCCTACCAGTTGCGCCTGCTCGCGCACTGCCTGCTGCAGGCATTCGAGCGCTACTACATCGCCGTCGCGGCGCTGGTGAAGAACGGCCCGCACACGCTGAGCGCGGCGCAGCTCGAGAACCTCTGCCAACTCGCTGCGCAACGGTTGTCGCTGCTCTACCAGCAGAGCGCGCCGGAATTCTTCGACAAGAGCCTGTTCCGCGGCTTCATCCAGAAGCTGCGCGAACGGCGCATCATCTGGACGGACGACGACGGCAAGCTCCAGTTCGATGCGGTGCTCAACGACGTCGCCCGCGACGCACGGCTGATCCTCGCGCGCGAGGTGCGCCAGTCGATCATGAAGATCACGCCCGGCGCGGTCGAGGCGGTATCCCCGCAGAGGCCCAGCGCGGGTTGACCTGCGCCACCCCGGCTTGCCGGGGTGTCGGCGGGATTTACAAAACATTCCGGGGACGCGACCAGCCCGAAATGGAAGCGATTGACCCGATTATTGATTTCCGTCTGGCACGCAAAATGCTGTTTTCCGGTGGAGTGCGGTCGATACCATTCGACGCCGGGGCAGGGTCGTGCAATCGAAAAGACACCTCGCGGGACTTGTGGCGGCCGTGGCGCTGTTCGCGTCGGCACAGGCTTCGGCCACCTTGATCAACTTCGAGGACGCGCCGGCGAAATCGTTGTCGGACAACGATGCCGTGACCAATCAATACCTCGGCGACGGCGTCACCTTCACCGGCGCCTACCTCGAGCGGACCTTCGACAGAGGCAATCCGGACGCCAACCCGCAGGGGTTCTACAACGATCAGACGCACCATTGGGACGAGGGCTTCCCGGCGTCACCGGACCTGGGTGGCTGGTTCGTCCGTTCCAACGACAACATCGGCAGCCGCGGTGGCCAGGGCGTGTACCTGACGATCGACTACACGGCTCCGGTCTTTGCGGCGTCCGGCCAGATCTGGGACATCGACGGCGGGCCCCGGGGCACGGAACAGTGGCGGGTCGTCGCGTACCTCGACGGCGTCCAGGTCGACTACGAGGACAGCCCGTTGGGCGACGCCCATGGAGCCGGTTCGCTGAACGGCCTGCCCTGGACGTTCAACCTGTCGAGCGCCGGTGGACTGGACCGCATCGAATTCATATTCACCGGCTCGAAGACCGACAGCCTCGGGCTGGCATTCGACAACTTCAATACCGACGCCCTGACCGGCGTGCCGGAGCCGGACGCGCTCGGCATGTCCGGATTCGGCGCGCTGCTGGTCGGCCTGTTCGCGGGCCTGCGCCGACGCGTGCGCTGAGCGGGTCGGCAAGGCGGAACCCGACCGCGGCGGCTCGCGGGCACTGGGGCCGCTTTTTCATGCGGGGCGCCCGAGCCTGGCTTCGAGCGCGGCACGGGCGGCCGGCCATTCCGAGGCGAGCATGCTGTAGGCGACGGTGTCGCGGATCGTGCCGTCGTGGCGGCGCCTGTGTTGCCGGAGCACGCCGTCGCGTCGCGCCCCGAGGCGTTCGATGGCCCGCTGCGAGACGACGTTCAGAATGTCGGTTTCCCAGCCGACCGCGGCGCAGCCCAGCCGCTCGAAGGCGTGGCCGATCAGCAGCAGCTTGCAGGCGGTATTCACGGGGCCGCGCTGGCGGCTCTGCGCGTACCACGTGTAGCCGACCAGGACCCGCGGGATTTCCGCGTCGAAGTCGTAATAGCGGGTGCTGCCGACGATCGCGCCATCGCGCTTGTCGCGCACCGCGAACGGCAGCGAACCGGCGGCGACCTGCATCGCCAGCGCCTTCTCGACGTAGGCTTGCATCGCGCCCGGCGGAGGTACGTAGGTGACCCGCAGGTTCCAGAGTTCGCCATCCGCCGCGGCGGCTTCCAGGCCCGCAACGTGATCGAGCGAAAGCGGCTCCAGCGCGACGTGCTCATCCTGGAGGAGGGTTGGCGCCAGGTCGGTCATGTCATGAAGGCTCGCCAGGCGCGGGGCAGGGCGGATGTCTTCGCTGTTCCGCGAACAGGCGGCGGACATAGCCTGCCCTACGCATCGAGGTCCGGAATCAGCTTGTCCTCGAAATACGCGATCATGTCCTTGAGCTTCAGCTTGCGTTTCTTCAGGCGGCTCAATTGCAACTGGTCGCAGGCGGGATCGCCCGCCAGCTTCGCGATCGCCGCGTCCAGGTCGCGGTGCTCCTCGCGCAGCTCCGCGAGGCGGCGGATCAGCGTGGCGGGATCGTTGCCGGGTTGCATGGCGCGAGTGTAGCGCCGGCATCCGCGCCGCTACACTGGCCGGCCCATGTCCGCCACCAACGTCCAATCGGCTCCCGGCCGCAAGCAGGCCCACGAGGCCGCGCGCCTGGCCAAACGCCTGCGCCACGCCGTCGGGCGCGCGATCGCCGATTACAACCTGGTCGAGGATGGCGACCGCGTGATGGTGTGCCTGTCGGGCGGCAAGGATTCCTGGACCCTCCTGGACCTGCTGCTCTCGCTCAAGGCGAAGGCGCCGGTACGGTTCGAACTGGCCGCGGTGAACCTGGACCAGAAGCAGCCCGGATTTCCCGGACACGTGATCCCGGACTATTGCCGCGAACGCGGCGTGCCCTTGCACGTGATCGAGCAGGACACCTACAGTGTGGTGACCCGGGTCGTGCCGGAAGGCAGGACGATGTGCAGCCTGTGTTCACGGCTGCGGCGCGGGGCGCTGTACGCATTCGCCGAACGCGAGGGCTTCACCAAGATCGCGCTCGGCCACCACCGCGACGACATCCTCGCGACGTTTTTCCTGAACCTGTTCCATGGCGGCAGCTTGAAGGCCATGCCGCCGAAGCTCGTGTCCGACGACGGCCGCCACATCGTGATCCGCCCGCTCGCCTACTGCCGCGAGGCCGAGATCGCCGAGTACGCGACGGAACGGGGCTTTCCCATCATCCCCTGCAACCTGTGCGGCTCGCAGGAGACCCTGCAGCGCAGGCAGGTCGCCAGGATGCTGGATGCCTGGGAACGCGAGCACCCCGGCCGCAGCGAGACCATGTTCCGGGCGCTCTGCCACGTCGCGCCGTCGCAGTTGGCCGATCGGAACCTGTTCGATTTTGCTTCCCTCGGCTCGCTGCGTGAGACATCGCGGCCGGATGCTCACGCCTGGCTGGCGGGCGGACAGACGGACAGGCGGGCAGACGAATAAACGGCCCACACGCGTCGCTTGCCGCTCCCCGTCTTCCCGTCTTCCCTATTCCCGTCTCCAACGCCATGTTCTTCCGCAATCTCACCCTGTTCCGCTTCTCGGCCTCCGCGGCCAAATCCCTGAAGGATCTGGACGCGGCGCTGGCCGACCACGTCCTGCGCGCCTGCGGCCCCCTGGAGGTCGCGACCCGTGGTTTCGTCTCGCCCTTCGGGCCGGATTCCGGGGTCCTGAGCCACGCGGTCGGCAAGGCCACGCTGGTGACCCTGGGGACCGAGGAAAAACTGTTGCCGGCCGCGGTCGTCAACGCCGAGCTCGGCGTGCGGCTGCGCAGGGAGGCCGCGCGCAGGGGCCGGCCGGTCGGCGGCCGGCAGCGGCGGGCCATCAAGGCCGAGGTGCTGGACACCTTGCTGCCGCAAGCGTTCGTGCGGCCCTCGCGGCTGAACGTGTACCTGGACGCCAGGAACGGCTGGTTGGTGCTCGATACGGCCAGCCGCAAGGCCGCCGAGGCGGCCCTCACGGCCCTGCGCGAGGCACTCGGGAGCTTTCCGGCCCAGCCGCTGGCCGCGGCCGAGACCCCGCGGGCCCTGATGACTGATTGGCTCGCCTCTGGCAAGCTGCCGGACGGGCTGGCCTTCGGCGACGAATGCGAGCTGCGCGATCCGGCGGGGGGCGCGGTGGTCCGCTGCCGCCGCCAGGAACTTGAAAGCACCGAGGTCCGGGCGCATCTGAAACAGGGCAAGCAGGTGTTCCAACTCGGCTTGCAGTTCGAGGACCGCGCCAGCTTCACGCTCGGTGAGGATCTCGTGATCCGCAAGTTGCGTTTTCTCGACGTCGTGCAGGATTCGCTCGACGCCGACGGGCGCGATTCGGCGGAAGCGGAGCTGGACGCGCGCTTCGCGCTGATGACGCTGGAACTCGAGCGGCTGTTTGCAGGTTTGGAAAAATGGTTCGGGCTGCAGCGCCCGGACGCGAAGGACGCATAGCGGGATCTGCGGGAAAACCGCATCGGGCACGACAATGACGGGCGAATGGCTGGAACTCGCGGGCAGGGGCGGGACCATCAAGGTCCTGAAAGCCATGCACCCGCGCGCGCGCCGGCTGCGCCTGTCGGTCACACCCCACGGCGCGCGGGTTTCGTACCCGCGTGGAACCCATCCGGCGCAGATCTACTCCTTCCTGCGTGAAAACAGCGACTGGCTGGAACGCAAGCTGTCGGAGATGCGGGTGCCGCGCCGCGGGCCGCCGCCGCTGCGCGCCGGCGTGCCCACGCTGATCCCGCTGCGCGGCGAGAGTGTCGAACTCACCTGGCGCGAAAGCGAGTACCCGCGCATCGAGGACCGCGGCGGCGAACTCCGCCTGCACGTGCCGCGTCCCTTCACCCACGCGATGCCGGCCGCGCGCAACCTGCTCTCGACGTTCCTCGAGACGCGGATGCGCCGCGACCTTTCGCGCTGGATGGCGCACGCCGTCGAACGACTGGACGTGGCGCCGACCGGCATGCGGATCAAGCCGCTGAAGAGCCTGTGGGGCAGCCTCGACGCCCGCGACCGCATCACCCTGGATCTTGCCCTCGCGCTGGCGCCGCCGGCCGCGCTGCGCTACGTGCTGGTGCACGAAATGTGTCACCTGAGGGTCCGCAGCCATGCGCCGCGCTTCTGGGCACGGGTCGAATCATTGATGCCCGGTTACCAGGCGCAGCGCGACTGGTTGCGCGAACACGGAGCGATCCTCAAGGCCGAAATGGACCGGTTGATCGCGCCGCCGCTGTAACGGGTGTGCCGGGGACCAGCGTCGCCGGCGGGCGTAGCGAACGAATCCGAAGGGTGTGTGCGGTGGGCGCCGCTCGCCGCGTTCACTTCATCGCCAGCGCCACCACCATCCCCAGCCACACGACGCCGCCGACCCAGTTGTTGTTGCGGAACGCCGCGAAGCAGGCGTCGCGCTGGCGCCGGCGCATGCTCCAGAGCTGCCAGGCGAACAGCAGCAGCGCGACGCCGAGCCCGGCCAGGAATGGCCATTCGAGCTGCGCGCGCTGCCCCACCAGCAGCAGCGTGGACAACAGCGTCGCCATCAGGATCCCGAGGATCGGCAGGTCGGCTTCGCCGAACAGGATCGCGGTCGATTTCGCGCCGGCGCGGAGATCGTCCTCGCGATCGACCATCGCATACTCGGTGTCGTAGATCGTCGAGAACAACACGTTGCCGAAGAACAGCAGCCAGCACACCGGCGGCAGTCCATTGGTGATCGCGGCGAACGCCATCGGGATGCCCCAGCCGAACGCCGCGCCCAGCACCACCTGCGGCAGGTGCGTGTAGCGCTTCGAGAACGGATACAGCGCGGCTAGCGCAGCCCCCGCGAACGAAAGTCCGATCGTCAGCGGATTGGTGAACGCCAGCACCAGCGCGAAGCCGAACAGGCACAGCCCGACGAACACCATCACCGCCTCGCGCGGCTTCACCCGTCCCGCCGCGATCGGCCGTCCGGCGGTGCGCTGGACCTGCGGATCCAGCTTGCGGTCGGCGAAGTCGTTCATCGCGCAACCCGCGGCGCGCATCACGAACACGCCGACGGTGAAGACGACCAGGAATTTCCATGGCGGGAATCCGTCCGCCGCCAGCCACAGCGCCCACCAGGTCGGCCACAGCAGCAGCAGGGCGCCGATCGGCCGATCCATCCGCACCAGTACCAGCAAGTCCCGGGCCTTGTCGCGCCAGCCGATCGGCAGTGCCCTCAGCAGGAATTCGATCGTCCGCGTGGAACGCGGCGAGGCGTCGGCGGGACGCGACGTGTCCGGCGCCAAGCCCGGTTGCAGTTCCGGCGCCCGCAGGTCGAGCAGCGGCAATTCCTGCTGGGTGACAGGATGCGCGGGGCGGGATTCGCGTCGGGTGCGGGCGGGCTTGCGGGGCATGGGTGGAACTGCGTCGTGGTGGATCGACCTCGCGCCTATCGTCGCACGGCGGCCGCGGAACCTGCACCTGCGGCCCCGCTGGAGCCGAAGCCGCATCGCATCGCCGGGGACCTTCGGCACACCCCAACCGCCGGGCTGTACCGTTATCCTCGGTCGGTTCTAGCGCAACCGGGGCTACGCGATGAACCTGTTCCAGAAGATGATCCGCCACAAGTCGGTCGAGCAACTGCAGGCCGACGCCGGTGGCAGCCAGGATTTTCGCCGCACCATGGGGGTGTGGCAGCTCACCGCCATCGGAATCGGCGCGATCGTCGGGGTCGGCGTGTTCGTGCTCGCCCCGCACGAAGCCGCGCTGCATGCGGGTCCGGCGATCGTCATCAGCTTCCTGATCGCAGGCATCGGCAGCGCATGCGCGGCACTGTCCTACGCGGAATTCGCCGGGATGATCCCGGTCACCGGCAGCGCCTATACCTACGGCTATTCGGTGCTCGGGGAGTTGCCGGCCTGGGTCATCGGCTGGGATCTCCTGGTCGAATATGCCTTGATCGTGGCGGTGGTGGCCGCCGGCACGTCCAACTACCTGCAGTCGCTGATCCAGCAGATCACCGGCTGGCAGTTGCCGGTGTACCTGCAGGGCGCGTACGGCGAAGGCGACGGCATGATGTTCAACCTGCTGGCCGCGATCGTGGCGCTGCTGATCGCGGGCCTGCAGATTTTCCGCACCGAGATCGGCGCGCGCTTCAACACCGTGGTGGTCGCACTGAAGGTGCTGGGCGTGGCAATCGTGATCATCGTCGGAGCGTTCTACGTCGATACCAGCCGCTGGCACCCCTTCGTTCCGAAGGTCGTCGAGCACGCGGACGGCACGCTGCAGTACGGCTGGGCGGGCGTGATGGCGGCGGCCAGCATCGTGTTCTTCGCCTGCTTCGGCTACGACACCCTGACCACGGCGGCCGAGGAATCCAGGAACCCGCAACGCGACCTGCCGTGGGCGGTGGTGCTGTCGCTGGTGGTGGCGATGGCGATGTACTTCGGGGTGTCGCTGGTGCTGACCGGGATGGTGCACTACACGGATCTTAACGTGCCGGCGCCGGTGAGCGCGGCGTTCCAGGAACGCGGGCTGCACTGGATCAGCGGCGTCATCAACGTGGCCGCCGTGGCCGGCATTGCCAGCGTGGTTTTCGCGTTCATGCTCGGCGCGGCCCGCATCTGGTTCGCGCTTGCGCGCGACGGCCTGTTGCCGCGCTGGTTTGCGCACACCCACCCGCGTTACGGTACGCCATATCGAACCACTGCGATCCTGGGCGTCGTGACGGCGGTGACGGCCGGCTTCATTCCGCTGACCGAGCTGGCCAAGCTGGTCAACATCGGCACGCTGTCGGCGTTCATCCTCATCTGCACCTCGGTGCTGATCCTGCGCATCCGCCGGCCCGACCTGGAGCGCCGCTTCCGCACGCCGTTCCTGTATGTGCTGGCGCCGCTCGGCGTGCTGTTCTCGCTGTTCTTGATCATCGGCTGGCCGTGGGTCACGAAAGGCGCGTTCCACCTGATCGGCGGCCTCGATCGCGACACCTACATCCGCTTCATCGTGTGGATGCTGGTCGGCTTCGTGATCTACTTCGGCTACGGAATCCGCCACAGCGCGCTGAACCGGGAGGAATGACCGGTCGCGGCGAGCGGGCTTGTGGCGGCGAAGGCGCGGCACCATCTCGGTGATGTCTGCCGCGCGCGCGCCCTGCCGCGCCGCGTCCACCATTGCGAGGTGCTCCCGATGATCGATCTGTACTACTGGCCGACGCCGAACGGCCACAAGATCACGCTTTTCCTCGAAGAGGCCGGCCTCGACTACGCGATCAAGCCCGTGGACATCGGCAAGGGCGCGCAATTCGAACCGGACTACCTCGCGATCTCGCCCAACAACAAGATGCCCGCGATCGTCGACCACGATCCCGCCGGCGGCGGCGCGCCGATCAGCGTGTTCGAATCCGGCGCGATCCTCGTGTACCTCGCCGGCAAGACCGGCAAGTTCATTCCCGCGGATGCGCGCGGCCGCATCGAGTGCCTCGAATGGCTGTTCTGGCAGGTGGGTGGCCTCGGCCCGATGCTCGGGCAGTACGGGCACTTCCACGTGTACGCGCCGGAGAAGCTTCCCTACGCGATGGAGCGCTACCGCAAGGAAGCCGAGCGACTCCTCGACGTGCTGGATCGCCGCCTCGCCGGGCGCGCCTTCATCACCGGCGACGACTACAGCATCGCCGACATGGCGTGCTATCCGTGGATCGATCCGTATTCGAAGGCGCCGCTCGACCTCGAGCCATTCGCGGACGTGCGCCGCTGGCGCGATGCGATCGCCGCGCGCCCCGCGACGGCACGCGCGCATGCCCGCGCCACCGAGGCCAATCCGTCCGCCGGCCAGCCGATGTCGGACGACGAAAAGAAGATCCTGTTCGGGCAGGGCGCGCGCAGCCGTTGACGCGGTCTGTGCCATCCGGCCTATGCATGCCGGTGCGGGCGGTGTTAGGTTCGATGGTTTACATCCTCGCGGAGCGCCCGCATGTTTCTCCCGCATCGCAGCTTGCACTTGCCGGTACGCGTCGTCGCCCTTTTCGCATTGTGCCTGGCCGGCGCGGGCTTCGGCAGCGCCGCGCTCGCGGACGCCGCGGACGCGCACATCCCGCCGCCGCAGGACACGCCGTACCCGGGCACGCTCCAGGTCCACGTGGATGCCAGCGACACCCGGCAGGGCATCTTCCGCGTCCACGAATCCATCCCCGTCGCGTCCGGTGAACTGACGCTGCTGTATCCGAAGTGGCTGCCGGGCGCCCATTCGCCGTCGGGCCCCATCGACATGCTCGCGGGCTTGAAGGTCACCGTCGACGGCAAGCCGCTGAAGTGGAAGCGCAACAAGTACGACGTGTACGCGTTTCGCATCGACGTGCCGCAGGGGGTTTCCAGCATCGACGTGGACTTCCAGTTCCTGTCCGGCCGTGGCAAGTCTTCCTTCATCCAGATGACCGACAAGATGCTGTCGCTGGAATGGAACACGGTGTCGCTCTACCCGGCCGGCTATTACACGCGGCAGATCAAGGTGCAGCCGAGCGTCACCCTGCCGCAGGGCTGGCAATTCGGCACCGCGCTGGACGACGCGTCACGCTCGGGCAATACCGTGACCTTCAAGACGACGACCTACAACACCCTGGTCGATTCGCCGATCTACGCGGGCAAGTATTTCAGGCGGATCGACCTCGATCCGGGCGCGAAGGTGCCGGTGCACCTGGACGTGGTCGCCGATGCCCCGAAATACCTCGAAGCGACGTCCGGGCAGGTGCAACTGCACCGCAACCTCGTGAGCCAGGCGTACAAGCTGTTCGGCTCGCACCATTACGATCACTACGATTTCCTGTTTTCGCTGTCCGACCAGTTGAGCGGCAACGGGCTGGAGCACCACCAGTCCAGCGAGGACGGCGCCGAGCCCGACTACTTCACGAACTGGGACGATGGCGCCCCCAACCGCGACTTGCTGGCGCACGAGTTCACGCACTCGTGGAACGGCAAGTTCCGCCGGCCGGAAGATCTGTGGACGCCCAATTTCAACGTGCCGATGGGCGATTCGCTGCTGTGGGTGTACGAAGGACAAACCCAGTATTGGGGTTACGTGTTGACTGCCCGTTCCGGCATGTGGACCCCGCAACAATTCCGCGACGCGCTGGCGATGGTGGCGGCGAACTACGACCGCAACCGGGTGGGCTTCCAGTGGCGCACGCTGGAGGACACCACCAACGACCCGACCGCCGCGCACCGCGCGATGCTGCCCTATCGCAGCTGGCAGATGAGCGAGGAGTACTACTCCGGCGGGCAGATGATGTGGCTGGCGGTGGACGCCAAGATCCGTTCGCTCACGCATGACCGTCAATCGCTCGACACGTTCGCGAAGGATTTCTTCGGCGTCGACAACGGCAGCTTCGTGACGAAGACCTACACCTTCGATGACGTGGTAAAGGCACTGGGTGGCGTGGTCCCATACGACTGGGCCGGCTTCCTGCACGGCTACGTCGACAGCCTCGAACCGCCGCTGCTCTCGGGCCTGCAGGCCGCGGGCTGGAAGCTCGTCTACACCGACAAGGAGAGCCCTTACGAGAAGGCCTACGAAGCGGGCGACCAGTCGTCGCGCCACATGTTCAACTTCACGTATTCGATCGGCCTCACGCTCACCAGGGACGGCGGCATCAACGACGTGCGCTGGGATGGCCCCGCGTTCAAGGCCGGCATCGGGTCCGGCGGCAAGCTGGTGGCGGTCAACGGCCAGGCCTACAAGCCGGAGGTGCTGAAGGAGGCCATCGCCGCGGCCAGGGATTCGCGGGAGCCGATCAAGCTCTTGATCGAATACCTCGGCCAGTACCGCACCGTCGCGGTCGATTACCACGGCGGGCTGCAGTATCCGCACCTGGTGCGCGTGAAGGGCACGCCCGATTACCTGTCGCAGATCATCAAGGCGCGGTGAGTGGCGCGGCCATGACGCTGCCCATCGCAACAACTGGAGCTCGAACATGTTTCCGAAAGCACCCGCTCCGCGCCTGCGCGGACTGCATGCCGTCGCCGCGCTGTTTTTCGCGATGACGATGGCTTCCGCACCAGGGGCCGCCCGTGCCGATGCCGCCGACGCGCACGTGCCGCCGCCGCAGGACACGCCCTATCCGGGCACCATTGCGATCCTCGTCGACGCCAGCGATACCCGCCAGGGCATTTTCCGCGTGCACGAAACCATCCCGGTGCAAGCCGGTGAACTGACACTGCTGTATCCGAAATGGATCCCCGGCAACCATTCGCCCACCGGCCCGATCGACAAGGTCGCCGGCTTGCGCGTGACCGCGCAGGGCGAGCCGATCGATTGGCAGCGCGACAAATACGATGTGTACGCGTTCCGCATCGACGTGCCGGACGGCGTCAAGGCCATCGACGTGGATTTCCAGTTCCTGTCGGCGCGCACGGGCGATGAGGGTCCGATCCAGATGACCGACAGCATGCTCGACCTCGCCTGGAGCAAGGTCGCGCTGTACCCGGCCGGACACTATGCCAATCGCATCACCTTCGCGCCCAGCGTGACGCTGCCCGCCGGCTGGCAGTTCGGCACCGCGCTCGAGAAGCGCTCGGCGAAGGGCGACACCGTGAACTTCAAGCCGGTCGACTTCGACACGCTGGTCGACTCGCCGCTGGTCGCGGGCCGCTATTACAAACGGGTGGATCTCGATCCTGGCGCCAGCGTGCCGGTGCACCTGGACCTGTTCGCCGACGCGCCGAAATACCTGGAAATGACCCCGCAGCAACTGCAGTTGCACCGCAACCTCGTCACCCAGGCCTACAAGCTGTTCGACTCGCGGCATTACAAGCACTACGACTTCCTGTTCTGGCAGTCGGACGTCATGAGCGGCAAGGGGCTGGAGCACCACCAGTCCAGCGAGGACGGCGTCAAGACCGGCTGGTTCAGCGATTGGGACAAGCGCGCGGCCGGCCGCGACCTGCTGGGCCACGAATACACGCACTCCTGGAACGGCAAGTTCATGCGGCCGGCGGACCTCGCCACGCCGAGCTTCAACGTGCCGATGGGCGATTCGCTCTTGTGGGTATACGAAGGCCAGACGCAGTACTGGGGCTTCGTGCTGACCGCGCGCGCAGGCCTGTGGACGCCCGATGAATTCCGCGATGCGCTGGCGCTGGTCGCCGCGCGCTACGACCGCGGCCGCACCGGCTTCGACTGGCGCACGCTCGCCGACACCACCAACGACCCCACCATTGCCCAGCGTGCACCCTTGCCGTACCGCAACTGGCAGATGAGCGAGGAGTACTACAGTGCCGGCCAGCTGCTGTGGCTGGCCGTCGACGCGAAGATCCGCGCGCTCACCCACGGCAGGAAATCGCTCGACACCTTCGCCAAGAACTTCTTCGGCGTCGACGACGGCAGCGTGGCCACCCGCACCTACACCTTCGACGATGTCGTGAAGGCGCTCGATGGCGTCGCGGAATACGACTGGGCGACGTTCCTGCGCGCCCGCCTCGACGCCCACCAGCCGCCGCTGGACGGCCTCGAGGCGGCGGGGTGGAAACTCGTCTACACCGACAAGCAAAGCGAGTTCGAGAAACAGCTGGCCGAACGCTACCACTACCAGCCGGGTTTCATGTTCTCGATCGGCCTCGCGGTCGACAAGGACGGCAAGCTGCGCGACGTGCGCTGGAACGGTCCCGCCTTCAAGGCCGGGATCGGTTCCGGCGAAACCCTGGTCGCGGTGAACGGCCAGGCCTACAAGCCCGAGGTGCTGGCCGACGCCATCACGCTCGCGAAGGACGACAAGGCACCGATCGAACTGTTGCTGAAATACCAGGACCGCTACCGCACCGTCGCCGTCGACTACCACGCGGGCCTGCAATACCCGCACCTGGTGCGCGTGGAAGACGCGCCCGATTATTTGTCGAAGATCGTCAGGGCGAAGTAGAGCGCCTCGTCCGTGCGCGGGGCGTCGGCGATGAGGTGCATTGCGCCCCCCGAGGCTTCGCATCGACCCCTTCCCTTGGAAGGGGGGTGGAAAGATGCGGGCGATGCCTGGTTCCCCGGCCTGACGATCCCTGCTCGTCACCCAGCCTCATCGTCATTCCGGGGCCGCTGCCGGTCTCTTCGGCAACGGAACCGGGAATCGGTTCCCCGTGTGGCTGTTGCAACAGCAGGTTCCAGATCCAGTTTGCGGGCGCTCCGGAACGACAAGGTTGTCGACTGCGTGCACGCCGGGCCCGATCGGGACATGGGGATGAACCGGTCAGCCAATGCTCGCCGCCGCGTGACGACCCTGCGCCACGGCGCGCAGGCACGCACGCACCGCGCGCTCGACTTCGGGTGTCATTTCCGTGTGCAGTGCCACTTCCCGGGCTGCCCTCGTCGCGACCGCCACCCCATCGCGATAGACGATGCGCGAGCTGGCGAGCGCCGGTACCCTGGCGCCCGGCAGCACCGTGCCGACGAGGTTCAGCGGGTCGACGCCGCTGACGACGACCAGCGCGCCATCGGGTTCGCGCTTGCGCACGCGGCGCAGCGCCTCGACGGCTTCCGGCAGCGCGAACTGTTCGCCGACCATCCCCTCGACGAATCGCCCGCCGCGGATTTCGCCGCGCGCCTCCAGCCGTTGGTACACGCGCCGCAGTTCGCGCCACGGCGGCAGCCACGCCGCCTCGCGCTCCAGCAATTTCCAGAACACCACGCCCCAGCGACGCAGCAGCACGCGCGCGATGTGCTCCACGGCTTCTCCGCGCGCCGCGCCCTTGCCCCCTTCCGCAGGAAGGCGGTCGCCGCGAAGCGGCAGGGGGATGCCCGCTCCAGATGATTCATCCGTCGGCGGAGACGGCGCCCGCCTGACGAGGCTCCAGCGTCCCGCATCCTCGATGCCGGTCAACAGGTGCCGCGCAAGTCGCCGATGCCGGGGATGCTTGCGCTTCGACGCCGGCTGCAGCAACGCGCGCAGCCCGGCGAAACTGTCCGCGCCGACGCGGCCAGCCGCGACCAGTTCGCCGAGTGCGTCCTCCAGCTCCACCTTCAGAAGGCGCGTTCCCTCTGCGACCTCGCCGAAGAACGATGCGCCGTGGGTGCCGAGGAACTCCGCCACGGCTTCGGCGCGCGACGACAGCGTGGACGGTTCGTCCACGGCCTGTGCCGCAATGGCGCTCCACGCCGCCAGCTCGCGCCTTGGCACCAGCACGATCGGCGAGGCGCGTACCGGCGACGCGTGCGTACCACCGGCCGAGGCGCGCAGCCGCGTCCAGGCCACCCGACCCGCGCCACACAGCGCATCCAGCCACGCGATGTCGTAGCCGGTGACGCGCGCCGGCAACAGTTGCGATTCCCACCCGCCAGCCGCTGCTTCGAAGCCTTCCAGTTGCGCCAGCACCGCGGCCAACGCGTCCGGCCCACGCAGCTTCGCCGCGGGTGCGACGTGCTGCCAGTCCAGCAGGAAGCGCATGAAGTCGCGAGGTGCGACCGGTTCGATCTCGCGCCGCAGACGCTGCACGGTGCGACGGTGGATGCGCGCCAGCAGATGGCGATCGCACCATTGTCCAGGGTGCACCGGCGCATCCGAAACCGGCGAACGCCACTCGAACTGTCCTCGCATTGCCGTGCCTTCGCGTTCCAGCGCGGCCAGCGCGATCTCGACGTCGCGGGTCGGCACCACCAGCGCGCTCGCCAGTGCGGCAGCATCCGTGACACCCATGCAGCCAAGCCGGGTGCGCAGGATTTCCACGAGCGCGTCTTCGCGGGTCCATCCACGGCGGGCGAATTCGGCCGGCGCTGCAATGGCCGGGTCGAGCTCCGCATCCCGATGGATCGCCTGCCACGGCGGCAGCATTTCAGCGGCGACCCATAGGCAAGCGCATGCCGTGTCGGCGGCCGCAACATGCATCTGCGTCGCGCGCCGCGCCTGCGCGAGTTGTTCCAGCCATGCGTCCCAGCCGGCATGGGCTTGCAGCTCGTCGTCGCGGATCGCGCCCAGCACCAGCAGCGCCTCGTGCATCTCGTCGACGTCGCGGGGCGTCGGCCAGGCTTCCTCGCGCACCGCGGCGATGGCGTCGGCGTCCAGGATGCCGAGATCGCGGGCAGTGCCCGGATCGCCTCCATTGAAGGTCGATGCCGCCTGCGAGCGACGGTTCTGGACCTCGCCTTCGTCATCGAGGAAGGTATAGGGATTCGAGCCGAGCACCTCGGCGGCGAGTACCGAGGGCGCGGTCAGGTCACGCGCGACCACCTGCACCTCCCCGGCCTCCAGCCGCTTCAGCAGCGCGGTGAGGCCGGCGAGGTCCATCGCGTCCTGGAGACAATCCTGCAGTGTCTGCGCGACCAGCGGGTGGTCGGGAATCCGCCGCTCGCCGACGATGTTCTCGAGGCAGGCAACCTGGTCGGGGAACACCGTGGCCAACAGGTCTTCGGATTTCATGCGCTGGATCTGCGGCGGCACCTTGGCGCCGCCCAGGAAGCGTGGCAGCGCCAGCGCCGCGCCGGCGTTCCAGCGGAAGCGCAGGGCGAACATCGGCGCATCCAGCAGTGCCTGCGTCAGCACCTCGCGCACCGAATTGGCGTGCAGATAGCGCGCGACTTCCTCCAGCGGAAAGCTGTGACTGGTCGACAGCGACAGCACGATCGCGTCCTCGGTCGCGGCCGCCTGCAATTCGAAGTTGAAGCTGCGACAGAAGCGCTTTCGCAGGGCCAGGCCCCAGGCGCGATTGAGGCGGCTGCCGTAGGGCGAATGGATGATGAGCTGCATGCCGCCGGCTTCGTCGAAGAAGCGCTCCATCGCCAGCGTGGCTTGCGTCGGCAGCAGACCCAGCTCGATGCGCGCGGTGGCGTAGTAATCGACCAGCTGCCGCGCGGCGTTGGCGCCGATGCCGACTTCTTCCACCAGCCACGCGACGGCTTCAGCGCCCTCCCCTTCAAGGAGAGCGTTGGGCGGGGACGGGTTTTCAAGCCTTGTGGCGATCTCCTCCCGCAACCGCGCCACCGCCACCGACAGCTCATCGCTGCGCCCCGGCGCTTCGCCCAGCCAGAACGGAATCGATGGCGGCGCGCCGTGGGCGTCTTCCACCCGCACGCGTCCGCGCTCGATCTTCAGCACGCGGTACGACTGGTTGCCGAGCTGGAAGATGTCGCCGGCCAGCGATTCGACCGCGAAATCCTCGTTGAGGCTGCCGACCCGGATCGCCTGCGGTTCCAGGACCACGTCGTAGTCGGCGGTGTCGGGAATCGCGCCGCCGGAGGTGAGCGCCGTGATGCGCGCCCCGCGGCGTGCACGGAGCTTGCCGTTGACCGCGTCGCGGTGCAGGAATGCGGCGCGGGTTCCGCGACGGGTGGCATAGCCTTCGGCCAGCATCCGCAGCACCTCGTTGAACCGCTCGCGCGTGAGCGTGCGGTACGGATACGCGCGCCGGAACATGTCGAACAGAACCGCTTCGTCGCGCTCGCCGCAGGCGACTTCGGCGACGATCTGCTGCGCCAGCACGTCCAGCGGCGCGGCGGGCACGTGCAGGGTGTCGAGCTCGCCGCGGCGCACCGCATCCAGCAATGCCACGCATTCGGCGAGGTCGTCGCGCGAGGTCGGGAACAGCCGCGCCTTCGACACGCCACCGACCGCATGGCCGGCGCGGCCGGCGCGCTGCAGGAATGCGGCGATCGAACGCGGCGTGGAAAGCTGGCAGACGAGGTCCACCTCGCCGATGTCGATGCCGAGTTCCAGCGAGGCGGTTGCCACCAGCGCGCGCAGCTTGCCGTGTTTCAGGCGCTGCTCGGCATCCAGCCGTTTTTCCTTGGAGAGGCTGCCGTGGTGGGCGGCCACCGCGTCCTTGCCCAGGCGTTCGGCGAGGTGCCGCGTGGCGCGTTCGACCCCGCGGCGGGTGTTGCTGAAGATCAGCGTGGTGCGGTGCTGCCCGATCAATTCGGCCAGGCGGTCGTACACCAGCCCCCACGCGTCGTTGCTCATCACCGGCTGCAGCGACACGTTGGTCAGCTCGATGCCGAGGTCGCGCGCGCGCTGGTGGCCGGCGTCGATGATGGTGCAGGCGCGCCCTTTTGAACCCCTCTCCCCCCGGGAGAGGGGTAGGGGTGAGGGTCCGGGTTCCGGGAAGGGTTCGTGCGAGTCCGAACCCTCATTCGCCACCTGGCTTGCAGTTGCAGGCCAGGTGGCACCTTCTCCCGAAGGGAGAAGGGAAGAAGGTGCGCCCACCAAGAAGTCGGCGACCACTTCGATGGGCTTTTGCGTCGCCGACAGGCCGATGCGGGTGCAGCGCCGCCCGCACAGGGCATCCAGCCGTTCCAGCGTCAGCGCGAGATGGCTGCCGCGCTTGTTCTGCACAAGCGCATGGATCTCGTCCACGATCACCGTGCGGGTGGTCTGCAGCATGGCCCGGCCGGATTCCGAGCCGAGCAGGATGTAGAGCGATTCCGGCGTCGTCACCACGATGTGCGGCGGGCACTTGCGCATCGCGCGGCGCTCGATCTCTGGCGTGTCGCCGGTGCGCACCGCCGTGCGGATTTCGCTGCCCGGCAGGCCGGACTTCCAGAGTTCCCCGCGGATGCCCTCAAGCGGCACCTCGAGGTTGATGCGCACGTCGTTGGACAGCGCCTTCAGCGGCGACACGTACACCACGCGGGTTTCATCCGCGAGCGTGCCGGCAACGCCATCGCGCACCAGCTCGTCGATCGCGGCCAGGAATGCGGCGAGCGTCTTGCCGGATCCCGTGGGCGCCGCGATCAGCACGTTCTCGCCGCGCCGGATCGCCGGCCAGGCCTGCTCCTGCGCCGGCGTCGGCTGGCTGAACGCGGCCGCGAACCAGGCGGCGACGGCGGGATGGAAGTCGTTCAGTGACATTCTGGATTGGACAACAAATGCCGCTCGTCATTCCGCCGGCTGTCGCGGGCCGGCATTAGGACGGGAAGATCAGGGAGAAGCCGGTAGGGGCTCCGCATTTGAATTGGGGTCGCCAGCCGCCTCGCGCAAGCGGTCGGCGAGGCCGGTCATGCGCAGGGTGCGATTGGCGATGCCGGCGCGCAGCGTGTCGGCATCGGCGTGGATCACGATGCCGGCGCGCGCGCGGGTGACCCCGGTATAGAGCAGCTCGCGCGTCAGCACCGGTGATTCCGGGCCCGTGACCAGCGCCACGCGTTCGAACTCCGAGCCCTGCGACTTGTGCACGGTCAGCGCGAAGGCGCCCTCGTGGGGCGGCAGGGCTGCGGGCGCGAACGCGCGCGGGCCATCGACGCCTTCGAACCAGGCTTTCAATGCTCCGTCGGCGTCCGGCCACGCCACGCCGGTGTCGCCGTTGTAGAGGCCGAGTTCGTCGCGGTTGGCGGTGATCATCACCAGCCGGCCGCGCCACCATTCGGCATCCGCGCGTACACCGTGCGCGCGCTTGAGGCGCGCGCCGATGGCGCGATCCAGCGCGAGGCAGCCGAACGGGCCGCGCCTGAGCGCGGTGAGCACGCGGAAGCCGCGCGCCGCCGCCAGGGCTTCGGCGGGGTCGCCGGCAGCGAAGACCGCCGCGTGGCCTTCGAAGGTTGCGTCGACCACGGCCGAGGGCGAGGTGATTTCAATCCGCCGCACGTCATCCCCGGACGGGAGTGCCGCCAGCGCGGCATCGGCATTGCCTTCCACGATCGCCTGCGCCAGCCGGCCGAGCGCCGAGCCACCACCGAAGCGATGGCTGGTCGACAGTGCGACGTGACGGCCAACCAGCGGCGGCACGGCCGCGGCTTCGACCAGTGCCGGCAGCACGCTGCCGGCTTCCACCGCGGAAAGCTGGTCGGGATCGCCCAACAGCACCAGCCGCGCCTCGGGCGCGATCGCGTCGAGCAGCCGCGCCATCAACGGCAGGTCGATCATCGACGCTTCGTCCACCACCACCACGTCGAATGGCAGCGGATTGCCGGCGTGGTGGCGCGGTTGCGCCCGCCACGGCGTGATGCCGAGCAGGCGGTGCAGGGTGGCCGCCTCGCGCGGAACCTGCGCGTCGATGGCCTCCGGCAGCGCCATGCGCGCGACCTGCGCGCGCAGCGATTCGGCCAGTCGCGCCGCGGCCTTGCCGGTCGGCGCGGCCAGCGCGATGCGCGCAGACGGGCCGCGCAGCAGCGCCGCGAGGATGTGCGCGACGGAAAAGGTCTTGCCGCTGCCGGGCCCGCCGGTGATCAGGGTAAGACGGTGACCGAGGGCGGTGGCGACGGCACGCTGCTGTTCGGGGTCGAGACCATCACGGCCGGAGCCGGTGTCCGCGACACCGGCTGCGGCGAACGTGCCTTGCGCGCGCCCGGCGAGCTGCCGCGCCACGGCGTGTTCGTATTCGAAATAGCGCCGCAGGTACACGCGCTGCGCCGCATCCATCACCAGCGGAACGGCTGGCACGGGCGCGCCGGGAACGTGCACGTGCACGGCCGCCGACGCCTGCAGCGCGTTGTGCCATGCACCCGGGTCGGGCAGGGCCGGCGGCTTGCGCGGATCGGCCAGTTGCGCGAACCAGCCGGCGGCGCGCCCGGGTTCCAGCGCGCTGTGGCCGTCGCCGACCGCGCGCGCGGCGAGTGCTGCAGCCAGTGCGGCTTCCGGCCCGGCGTCCGGGAAGGCGCGCGCCAGCCAGTGCCCCAACGTGGCGTCGGCGCGGCGCAGGTGCCCCGATTGCACCAGCGCAGCGAGGGCGGGCTTCATGCGGCCACCCCGCGCGGCAACGGAAACAGGGCATCCAGCGCGTCGACGAGTGCGCGCGGAGGGCGATCGGCGCGCACGCCGCCGCCATCGCGCATGCCGCGCACGAACAGGTATTCCACCCCGCCGAAGTCGCGCTCGTAGTCGTAGCCGTCCAGCGTCGCGCCCAGCCAGCGGTGCAGTGCCAGCGTGTACAGGATCCATTGCAGGTCGTAGTCATGGCGCGCGATCTCGGCATCGAGCGCCGCCGCGTCGTACGGCGGGCAGCGGTTGGTCTTCCAGTCCGCGATCCAGTAGCGGCGGGCGTGGCGGTAGGTCAGGTCGATCTTGCCGGTCAGCAGGCCCGCCAGCTGGGGCGCCGCGATGCCGGAACGATGCCGCTGGTAACCGTGCGCGTGCAGCAGCGCGAAGAATCGTGCCGACGCGGCCGGCGCCAGCGCCAGATGGAACTCGATTTCGGCGCGGCGTGCGTGGGACGGGATGTCCGCCAGTCGCGCACCCGAGGGAAGCGTTGCATTCAAGGCATTGCGCATCATGCTGCCGACCGCGTCCACCGCTTGCGTCATGGCCGATGTGGGCGCGTTCACGCCGTGATCCGCCAGCGCGCGTGCGATCAAGCCACGTTGCTCCGCCGGCGCGCCTTCCGCGCCGCGCCACGCGGCGAAATCGGTGCGCTCGAACACCTGGTGCACCGCGCTGCCGAAGCGCGCGCCGCCGAGCTGCGCGCCGTCCGCGGCGTCGTCATCTTGGTCGCCGGCGCCGGGCAGGGTTTCCGCCGCGGCGTTGTGGCTGCCGCGCACCAGTCGCGAGAACGACCAGATCGTCCAGTCGCGCTGCAGGTCCGTGCGCGCGAATTGCAGCGCGCGCAGGTTGCCCGTGCCCGCAACGGCGGGTGCGCGCGGCGCGCCAGCCGGCCCCGGCAGGTCGCGCACGATCCGCGCGTGGCCGTCGGCGCGAACGCACAAGTCCTGCAGCGCCCGATCGCAGCCCGCGGCATCCACCGGCAACGGCTGGTCGCGCCCGGCGACGTGCAGCAGGTGGCACGCCGCGGTGCATTCGGCCGAGCTGACGGGCCCCCACGGCAGCACGCACAGCGCGCTGCCGCGGGTCACGGCGACGTACAGCTTGCGCACGTCTTCGGCGAGGACCTCGCGCAGCGCGTGGGCGGTCAACTCATCCGGCGTACCCGCGCCGATCGAGACCTGCGCGGCATTGCCTTCGTGGTACCAGTGCAGCGCGGGCATGTCGTCGCGCTTGCGGGTGGGATCGCGCCCGAGCACCGCGTAGGGCACCAGCACCACGTCGTATTCGAGGCCCTTGGCGGCGTGCACGGTCGAGATCGTCACCGCATCGGCATCGGTATCCAGGCGCAGGCGCGCGCTGTCGGCATCGTCGGCGGCTTCGACGCGGGCGCGCGCGAAGCGCGCGGCCAGGTCCTCGATGCCGAAACTTGCCGCATGCATCTCCTGCAGGAGTTCGGCGAGCTGCAGGTAGTTGGCGATGCGCCGCTCGCCCTGGGGCGTGGCCAGCAGGCGCGGCGCCGCCGTGCCGATCAGCGCGTGCAGCCACGGCAACGGTCCCTGGCGGCGCACGCTCGTCGCCCACCCGGCAACGTCCTCGAGCATGCGTGCCTGCACCGCGTCGTCGCCGCGGCCGCGCGCGATCGCGGCGGCATCCTCGCCCACCAGCAGGCTGGCACGCGCGGCGCGGGCGCGGGCCGGATCGTCGGGCGCGGCCAGCGCATCGACCAGCATCGCGAGGTCGGTCGCTTCGTCGCTGGTGTACGCGCTGGCGCGCAGGTTGCACGATGCAGGAATGCCGGCGCGGCCGAGCGCGGCCTGCAGCGCGTGCGCTTCGCCGTTCGAATTGACCAGCACCGCGAGGTGCCTCGGCCGAAGTTCCTGCAACGTGCCTTGCTTGTCGAGCAGACGAATGGATTCGTCACGCAGCATGCGCGCGATCCAGCCGACGCAGGCGCGCTCGATCGCGTGCTGCGCGCGCGCCTTGGAAGGCAAGCGGTTGGACGCATGACCCACGGTGTCGGGATCGAGCCACCACAGTTCCAGCGCGGGCAGCGGCTTGCCGTCACGCAGCAGCGCGGCCTGCGCGACGGTTTCGGCCGGCTGCAGGTCGGGGTGTCCGATGCCGGCTTCGATGAAGGCGCCGGCAGGCGAGAACAGGGCATTGATGCCGCGGCACAACCCGGCGCCCGCGCGGCGGCTCAGCGCGAGCCGCAGCGCCTCGCCCTCGGCGTGGCGGCGCGCCTCCAGCCAGGCGAACACATCGCCGCCGCGGAAGCCGTAGATCGCCTGCTTGGGATCGCCGACCAGCACCAGTGTGGACCCGCCGAACAGCGCCTGCACCACGTTCCACTGGGTCGTGTCGGTGTCCTGGAATTCGTCGATCAGCGCGGCTTTCCAGCGGGCGCGGATGCGCGTGGCGGCCAACCGGCCGCGCTCGTCGTCGGCCAGCGCCGCGGCGAGGCGGTCCACCGCCTCGTCGTGGCCCATCAGGTTGCGCTCGGCGAGCCGGCGCGGCAGTTCGGATTCGAGGAACGCGCGTGCCTCACGCAGCAGGCGGGAGGCGCTGAGCTGCGATTCGATGCTCCGTGCGGTTTGCAGCGCGGCGCACGCAGTCGCGAGTGCCGCGACATCATCGAAAATTCGCCCGGCAGGCGCGATGCCCTCGGGTTTCAGCGCGGCGATGTTGTCGACGCGCAGACACGCGGCGGCCTTGGCATCGAATGAGAGCGCCGCTTCGTGTGACCTCGCCGCCTGCGCCCATTCGCGCAACTCGTGCAGCGCGCCAACCCGACTGTTGCGGGCACGGGTGTCCTTGATGCAGCGCTGGGCTTCCCGTTCGAAGTGCGCGATGTCCTGCGCCGACCATGCAGCAACGTTGCCCAGCGCGGCATCGAATGCGCTCGAAAGTGCGGCGATGTCCGGTTCCGGCAGCGACACGTTGCGGTCCCGCCAGCGGGGGTCGCAGACCTGCCGCGCAAGCTGCTCCGGCGAGCACCAGGTGTCGGCCAGCAACCGCGCGACCGTGGCATCGCCGCTGCCGCGCCGCCAGAAGTCGCGCACGATTTCGTCCTGCAGCGCGCGGATGTCGTCGATGAGCTCGGGCGGCGCCAGTGCCTGCCCGGTGTCGAATCCGAACTCGGCCAGTGCGCGATGGCAGAAGCCATGCAGGGTGCCGATGAAGGCGGTGTCGGTGGCGAGCCGGGCTTCGCGCGCGCGCTCTTTGAGCTCGTCCAGCGCCACGCCGGCCGCGAGCGCCTGCGCGACGGTCTTGCGGGTTTCCGATTGATCGCCGCTGTCGCCATCACGCCCCGCCTCGGGGGCGTCCGCATGCAGCAACGTGTCGGCGATGACGAGGCGCGCGCGCAGGCGGTCGGAGAGTTCGGCCGCCGCGGCGCGGGTGAAGGTCGCCACCACGATCTGGTCGACCTCGAGCCCGCGTTCCAGGATCAGGCGCAGGTACAAGGTCGCGATGGTGAAGGTCTTGCCGGTGCCGGCGCTGGCCTCGACCGCGCGCACGCCTTCCAGCGGCAGCTCCATGGCGTTGCGCGGCGCGCTCATGGGGCGTCCTTCGCCACCGGTTCCAGTCGTGGGAAGTGCTCGCGTGCGGCGGCGTGCAGGCGCGCCGCGAGCGTCTCGTCGTCAACGCTGATCGGGACACCGCGCCAGGCCAGCCGCACCGACGGCTTGTCGAAGTCTTGCGCGTCCGAGAACGCGCCGTCCTCGTCGGCCTTGGCGGCGATGTCGGCCAGTTTCTCCATGAACTCGGTCCGGTCTTCATCCTTGTCGCAGGGTCCCTTCTGGCGCTTGAGCTTGAACGCTTCGGCCGAAGCATCCGGAAACAAGGGCAACGGTGCGCATTCGCCTTCGCGCCAGCTCGCGACGAGCCGCCCGAGCTGCGCCAGTGCCGCCGTGGGATCGGCGACCGCGATGTCGCGGCGTTGCACCACATCTTTCTCGATCCACAGGAACCGGCAGAGCCGTGGCGTGCCGGTGGCGCACGCCACGAACAGGGTGTCGAGCCACGCGCGCACTACGCGACGACCCTTGAAGCCGCCCGGCGACCAGCGCACAAGCCCCGCCGCGTAGATGCCGGACACCTTGCCGGCGAGCCGGGTGCCGTCCGCGAGTTCGAGCGTGGCAGCGACATCTGCCAGCGGCGGCTGGCCGCCCGTGAACGATTCGATCGTGAAGCCGAGCAGGGCCGCGCGTCGGCCTGCCCCCGCGAGCGCGGCCTCGGCGAGTTCCGCCGGCGGCAAGCGGCCCTGCGCGCGCAGCAACCGGGTCTCTTCGCCGAGGACGCTGGCGTCGTGTTCCAGCAGCGCCCGGGCGAGGTCGTAGCGGAGCAGCGGATGATCCGGCTGAAGCGGTTCCAGGTTGGCGTCTTCGTCCACGGCGCGTGGCAGGCGCAACTGCAGCGCGCGTTCCAGGAACCCGCGCGCCGGGTCGTCGAAGAAGCGCGCGAGTTCGGCGAGTTCCAGCGCGGTCGCGATTTCCGCGGGCGCCGGCAGCGCCTGCGCCACGAACGGCGGCGTGCTGGCGGTCGGACGTGCGGGAACGCCAGCAGCCGGCAACCATTCGTGCCGATACGAGCACGGCGGCGCATTGCCGGATCCGAACAACGTCGCCGAGAACGGGTGCAGCGGCGCGACCTGGGTGAGTCGCGCATCGCGCGCCCTGCGCGCGTCCTCGTCGGCAACGGGCAGGAGATAGTGGTCGCGCACGAGGTCGCGCAGTTCGGCCACCACCACTGCCGGCGGCAACGGCTTGTTGGTCCGCGCGTCGCGGCCGATCCAGCTGACGTAGAACACGTCGCGCGCGGCGGCCAGCAGCTGCAGGAACAGCAGCCGGTCGTCGGCCCGCACGTCACGGTCGCCCAGTTTCGAATCGCCCGCGCGGCGGTCGGCAACCAGCGGGTCGAGTCCGCCGGGGTCGCGGCGTGGAAACGCGGCCTCGTCCATGCCGAGCAGGCAGATCACGCGGAATGGCACCACCCGCAGCGGCACCATGCCGCAGAAGGTGACGCCGCCGGTGAACAGGCGCTGCGCGGGATCGGGCGCGGCCAGCGCGTCGCGCAGGTATGCGCGAAGGTCGGTCCACGGCAGTTCGAGCGCGGCATCGGCGGCGTGGCCGTGCTCGACCAGATCTGCCAGCGCCGCACGCACGCGTTCCAGGGCGCGGGTCTCGGCAAGGTCGTTCGGATCGGGCTGGTACAGCGCATCGAGCGCCTCGTTGAGCAAGGCCTGCCATGCGGCAGGCTGGCGCGGCCGCCGCGACTCCTCACCCAGCCGGCGCCAGGTTTCGGTGACCGCGAGCGCGGCGTCGAGGTGCGCGAAGGCCTGGCCCTCGACGCCCGCGAGCGGCGCGGTGTCGCCCACCAGCACGTCCGGTTCGTCGCCGGTGGCGAAGCCGGCCACGATGCGGTCGATCGCGAACGCCCAGCTGAATTCGCGGTAGCGGCCGGCACCGACGCGTTCGCGCGCGTGTTCGTCCTCACCCCAGCGCGCGCCGGCATCGCGCAGGCGCCGCGCGAGGCGCTCCACCGCGTCGCCATCGAGGTCGAAGCGCCGCATCGCGCCCGGCGCGGACAATACGTCGACGAGTTCGTCCAGTTCCCAGCGCGAGGAGGGTGCATCCAGAAGCTTCAGGAACAACTCCGCGGCCGGATGCTGCGCGGCAGCGCCCAGATCGCCGAGGTTGTAGGGAAGGAAGCGCGAATCATCGCGCTCGAGGCCGCCGAACACCGCGTCGATCGCCGGCCGGTAGGTGGCGACGTCCGGCATCATCACCGCGATGTCGCGCGGCTGCAGGTCGGGATGCCGATCCAGCAGCGCCAGCAGCGTGTCGTGCAGCACCTGCACCTCGCGCAGCGGTGTATGGCAGGCGTGGAATTGCAGCGATTCGTCGGGCGCGGCGGCGCGGTTCGCTTCGCAAGGCGTGGCGTGTTGCAGGATGTCGTTGCGCACGCGCCCCAGCAGCGTGCCGGTGCCGACCGTTTCCTCGAACAGGTCGATTTCATCGTCCGGCTGCACGTGGCCGTAGCCGTACAGCAATTCCAGGAATTCGGCCGCCGCGCCGCCGAGCGACGTGATCAGCGGATTGCCGCCATCCTTCTGCCGCAGGCGTTGGCGGATTGCGCGGCGGGTGGTCGGCGTGTCGCCGAGGTACGCGCCGGACGGCAGCGGCAGGAAGAAATCGACGTCGCAGTGGCGACCGGCGACGGCCAGCATCCGCAGCACGTCGGGCGAAACGTTGGCGCAGGCGAAGCAGGCCAGGCGCCCGGGCAGGCCGGGCGGCGCGGGCGCGGCCGAACGCGTAAACGGGTCCTCCGGGTCGAACTCCTGCAGCCACGCGTCCACCCTTGCCGCACGCGACGCGCCACCGACCCGCGGCAGCAGGCGCCGCCACAATTCGGCCTGCCAATCCCCGCCAGCCGCGCCGCGCTCCCACGCCAGCAGCCGCTTGCGGCGATAGCCCTCCATGCGCTCGAAGGCGCGCGCCAGTTCGAACGACAGCCCGTAGCGGCGCAGCGGATCGTTGTCGCGCGCGAGGTATTCGCGCAGCGGCGCCAGCGGTTCGCCGTCCAGCGGCTCGCCGAGCAAGGCATACACGTGCCAGCGCAACACCTCGACGTCGAAGGGCGAGGCCTGCGGCAAGTCCGGCCTCGCGGCGCGCAGCAACTCCCACGCGAATTGCGCGGGCGGCGTGAATTCCACGTTCGCCAGCACCCCGCGGGTTTCGGCCAGGTGCACCTGCAACCAGCGCTTCAGGCCCGCCTGCGGCACCAGCACGCGCGCGGGGACCAGCGGGTTGCCGCGCGCGCCCGCCAGCGACTGCCCGAGTCCGTCGGCCAGTGTCGCGGCATCGTTGGAGGTGATGAGTCGGAACATCCGCGCGTGGCCCCTGCCGGTGGACGCCCAAGTATGCACGTCGTGGGTCTCAGCGCGTGCGACTAAAATGGTTCGATGCCGGATCGCTCCGCGTCCACCACTGCCACCGCGCCGCATGCCGCCGCCGTGGCCTGGGCGGGGTTGGTGGCGCTCGCCGTGGCGATGGGCATCGGGCGCTTCGCGTTCACGCCGATCATGCCGATGATGGAGGCCGACGCCGGGCTCACGTTGCGGGCGGCGGGCTGGCTGGCGGCGGCCAACTACCTCGGCTATCTGCTGGGCGCGCTGTGCGCCGCGCGGCTCACGTTGTCGCAAGGGGTTCGCGGCGGGCTGCTGCTGATCGCCATTGTGACGTTCGCGATGGGCGTGACGCACGCATTTGCGCTGCAGTTGTCGTTGCGGCTGCTTGCCGGCATCGGCAGCGCCTGGGTGCTGGTGCACGTTTCCGCCTGGGCGCTGGGGCGGCTGCTGGCATTGCGGCGTTCCGAAGCCAATGGCGTGGTCTATGCCGGGGTCGGCGTCGGCACGGCGGCCGCCGGGCTGGTGGTGATCGGCCTCATGCAGGCGCACTGGGACTCCGATCGCACGTGGCAGGTGTTCGGAGTCGCCTCGCTGCTCGTGACGCTGGGGCTGTGGCGGACGTTCGGCGCCGCCACCGATGCGGGCGAGGCGAACGTCGAGGCGGCAATCTCCCGGATCCACTGGACGCGGGACAAGTGGCGGCTGATGGCGTGCTACTTCGGGCTCGGCATCGGCTACATCATTCCCGCGACCTACCTGCCCGACATGGCGCACCGTTACATCACCGATCCGCTGGTGTTCGGGCTGGCGTGGCCCGTGTTCGGGGCGGCCTCGGCCCTCTCGACATGGGTCGCGGCCCGTTGGCTGGGTCACGTCAATGACCGGCGGCTGTGGGCGATCTGCAACGCCTTGATGGCGGCGGGGGTGGCGCTGCCGGCGCTGTGGCCGACCCTTGCCGCCATTCTCGTCGCGGCACTGCTGGTCGGCGGGACCTACATGGTCATCACGATGCTGGCGCTGCGCGAATCACGCCGGGCCGCCGGCACGGACGCCACCGCATTCATCGCGGCGATGACCGCGGCATTCGCGATCGGCCAGATCGCAGGCCCGTTGCTGGTCAGCGCCGTGGCGCACCAGCCGCACGGATTCGCGGCATCGCTGCTCGCTTCTGCCGTGATCGTGCTGCTGGCGGCGGCTTCGCTGTGGCGCTCGGCCGAAACACGCGGATCGAGCTGAGCCATGCCGGTCAGGACAGTGCCCGCCCTCCGCTGGCGGACGGGGCCCGGCCTGCGCCGGCGTTCAATCGAACCTGCGTCAACGCATGAACCCGGCTCTGCAAACCGCGCCCGCGCGGGATCGGCTCAGACGATCGCCACCTTGCGGATGTTGTTCTTGGGGTCCAGCCAGAACGAGTCCTTGACGAAGCGGTTGAACAGGTCCGGCGGCAGCACCGACTCGCGCTTGGGTGCCGACACCCGCGATTTCACGGTGTGGAGTCCCGGCAAGCCCAGCCGCGAGTCGAACTCGTCGGCGGCGTATTCGATGTGGTCGAAATCGTGCTCGAACCACGGCTCGCCGATGAACTTGTAGAGCGCCTGCATCGCGCTCGCGGGATCCTGGGTCAGGCTCTCGTACCGCAGCAGCATCAGGCGGCCGGGCGCGAAGTGGCCGTAGAACGCGTCCTTGGTGGCCTGGAACGAGAATCCCACCATGCCGTTGACGTCGATCAGCGCCTCGGCCCGGGAATACGCGGTGCCGTTCGGGTTGAAATGGAAAATCTTGTTCGCGGAAAGCGGTTGCTTGCGCACCAGCCGCTCGACGCTGTCCAGCACCCACGGCATTTCGCGCACACAGGCGATCACCTTCGAGTTGGGGAACAGCGTCGCCAGCATCGGCAGCTTGCTGCACCACACGCGTCCGGTGTCGAACACCACGTCGGTACCGTGGAGGCCGCCGTAGAAATTCTGGAACACGCCGCGCAGGACGGCCGTTCGCTGGGCGTCGTTGATCACCACCGAGAAATCGTTCTTCCCGCTCATTTCGGCGACCAGCACGCTGATCATGTCGCCGAGCGGGCTGGTCATCCCGGCGTGGAAGCGCGGATTCTGCTTCAGGATCGCCGAGAGCAGCGTGCTGCCCGAGCGCGGCAGCCCGGAGATGAAATGCAGTTTCTCGGGCGGCTTGCCCGCAGCAGGCCTCGCCGCCCCGGGGTTCCCGGCAGCCGGTTGTTCCGAGGCAGGCTTGTCCGGAGTGGGTTTGGCAGGCATGGCGCGTCTTCCCCAAGGCGTGAGGGGCCGAGTGTACCGAAAAAAACCGCGTGCCTCCCTCCCGCCACTGCAGGCGCGGAGCTCAGGCGAGCAGGTCGGTGAATTCCCGATGCCGGCGGATGAATGCCGCCGCGTACGAACAGGCCGGCACCACCTTCCACCCTTCGCGGCGGGCGGTTTCCAGCGCGACGCGGGTCAGTTCCGCTGCCACGCCGCGTCCGCCGATCGCGGGCGGCACGCCGGTGTGGGTGATGGTCATCACGCCACCGCGCAGAACATAGTCGAGTTCGCCGCGGTGGCCGTCCACGTCCGCGTGGAAGCGGCGTTCATCGGCATCGTGGATGACATCCATGTGGACTCCCGCTCATGGTCGATGGACCGCTCGACCGCGAGGGTCCCGTGCACGTGGGCGGTATTGTCCGCCGCACGCCATTGAAGTGCGGGCATTGCCCGCCTTAGGTTTCGCTGCGGGTCCGGATTTCGGGAAACGTCCAGTCCCGGAGCAATGTTCCATTCTCCCATACCGTCGCCATCGCTTCTTGCCAGCCGGCGCCGAGTATTGCGGCGTCCGCTTCGATCGCGCCGCCCGGCAGCGGAACGGTCTTGAAGGTGCCGAATTCGCGGTGCCTCGCGAGCGTGAGGCGGCCGGGCCGCGAGGCCTTGGCGTGATCCGTGACCGGATCCTTGAAGACATCCATCCATTGGCCGTCGATGCGTGCGGCGGAACACTTCAACGCAAATCGCTGGGTGTCGCGATCCATCTTCTGCAGCAGCGCGCCGCCCATCCCGAAGGTGAGGTTCTCCGCCGAGTACTTCGCGCGGGTGATGCGTTCCAGGATCGCGCGGATCGAATCCGGGTTCACGCCGTCGCCCTGGATCACACGCACGTGGTTCAGGACGCGAAAACCCTTCGCGTTCACCGTGCTGCCGAACGCCGCGTTCAACATCCTGAGGGTACGGTGCACGATGTCCGCGGGATCGCCGGAGTCGGGACGCACCACCAGCGTGGCGCCGCTATGGACCACCTCGTCGCGGAGCGCGCCGCCCCACATTTCCCTGACCGCGCGGAACACGTCGTAGCTGTCCGATACGCACGCGACGATGCTGCCGGGCCTGGCGAACTGGCGCAGCATGTTGCGGTAGGCGTCGAGCTCGCGGTCCTTGCCCCATGCGGTGATGGTGCTGTGTTCGGCGGCGGGAATCGAAAAGCCGGCCATCTCCTCGCCGTAGTATTCGCGCGCCGCCAGCACGCCGAGGATCGTGTCGGTGCCGCGGAAGTTGACGAGGTGCGCCATCCCGCCCAACGCCGCCGATTCGGCGCTGGACACGCCGCGCGCGCCGAAATCGTGTAGCTTGAACGCGATCTGCGCGACCGGATCGCCGCTGGTCTTGTCGAGGAATTCGCGGATCGTCTGCTTCACATGCCAACTGATCGTCGCGACCGTCACGGGATACCACACCCGCATCAGCAGCGTCTCCACATAGGACGGCACCCAGAAACAATCCGGACAGGTGCTCTCGACCGTCATCAGCGCCTGGTGGGTCGGCACCACGGTGCCTTCCGGCACCGCGCGGATGCGCAGCGGGAGCCTGCCGCGATGCGCATCGACGACGTGCCGCCAGCCCGCCTCGTTGAACGGCTCGCCGTGCCCGGCGAAGAACGTCTTCGCCTCGTCGATCATCGCCGCCGTCACCGGCTTCGCGAGGTATTCCTTCAGGATCGACTGCAGCCCGAAGAACAGGGTTCGCTCATAGGCCCCGCCGCGGCTCTCGAGGTAGAAGAACGTCGCGTCCACCCCCGGCGGGTACTGCAGCCAATGACTGGCCTTGTAGCTGTCGGTATTGAGGATCAGGTTGCGGGCGAGGCGCATGGGCGGAACCGAAGCGCTGCCGGACGCGCAGCCCATTCATTGTAGAAGGCCCGGGAACGGGGTCAGGTTCACTTCCGGCCGGGCAATGGCGTGTGCGACGAACCGGGCGCGGGACATGGAAGCTGGCGGGTCTTGGCCACGTCCAGGAAGTGAACCTGACCCCGTTCTCCGCCACATTGACCGCCCAAAAACGCAGTGCTAGCGTGCTCCAATCTCGATCTTGGTGTTGTTTCCACGAAAGGAGGAAGCATCATGCGATCGGGCAATCGATTCATCCTTGCATCATTGCCGGTCACGGCGCTCCTGTTGATTCCACCGGCATCGCCGGCGGGTGAGGCCAAGTACAACCCCCGCCTCGCGCAATGCGCGCTCCTCCAGACCGCAGCCGCAGCACAGGCATGTGCGAAGAATGCCGGGGTGCCCCAGGCCGCGCAGGATTTCTCCTATTTCTGCCAGGCCGGCAACAAGGGTCCCTCGCACACGCTCTACATCACGCCCGTCCATCATTTCGGCACGGGCAGCGGCGCCGCCATTTCGATGGCCCAGCAGAAGTTGGATATCGCGTGGACGCAGGCGATCCATGGCCAGCGCGACGCCTACCTTCCGGAGTGCCAGCTCACGCAGACGGCGGACGTGCAGCGGCAGCGGCAGGATGTGCTTGCGCAACCGCGCGCGGGCACCGTGAACGTCGACTGGCGTTACGGACAGAACGGGCCGGCCATTTCCCATTGAAGGAATGGCCGGCCCGCCAATGGCGTTGCCGAGGAAATCGATCCCGAAGTCGAGCCCGGCGTCGACGTGCCGGTTCAGTGCGTCGTGGCGTTGATCCGGACGTCGCCGCTCAGGGTGCGGACGCGGATGTCGGCCTTGCCCGAACCGCTCTGGTAGTGCCACTCCTTGCCGGGCCCGAACTCGCTGCTGCGCTTCGGCTGCGGACCGAAGTTGGTGTCGATGTCGCCGCTGAAGCTGGACACATCGAACGTGCCGGCCGGGACCTTCGGCAGCGACAACACGACATTGCCGCTCACCGAGTGGAATTCGTAATCCCCGTCCGCACCCAGGGCCGCGGCGAAGCGCACGTCGCCGGAGGTGGTGTCGAGTTTCGCGGTTTGCAGGCTGTTCTGCCCGGTGAGCTCGATGTCCCCGCTGGTGCTGCCGGCGCGCAGGCTGCCGTTCACCTTTTCGATGAGGACCTTGCCGCTGATGCTGTGGGCGTCGATCTGGGCGCCCGGCGCCGAACCGGTTACGTGGACGTCGCCGCTGATCGTGTTCGCATAGATGTTGGGCGAACTGGAAGCGAGACCGACGTTGCCGCTCACGCTTTCCAGCCGCACCGAACCCTGCAGCCCGCCGGCGTCGATGTCGGCGCTGACGGTGTGGACTTCGAGCTCGCTCGCCGCGGGAACCTGGATGACCAGTTGACTGCCTTCCATGTTGCCGGAGGCGTGCCGGGGCAGCACCACGCGGATGCTGACGCCGCCCGACGTGCTCTCCACCGCGAGCCGTTCGGCGTTCCGGCTGAGCGTGCCGCCGATGTGGACTTCATTGCGGTTCCAGGCCGTGACCTTGAGGCTGCCGGCGACGCTGGATACCTGCACGTGCCCGTTCGGCGTGGCGGCGACGGTCTTGTCCACCGGCGTGCCGGCGAACGCGGGCAGCGTCGCCGCGAGCAGCGCGAACAGCAGTCCGCAGGGGAGGGCGAAGCGTTTCACGTTGGGGAGGGTGGGGGTGTTCATAGCGCGATGGCTCCTGTGGCGGTTTGAAGTTGGACGCGCTGCGCGGCGGCAACGAGCGTGGCTTCATTGCGGTACTGTTGGTAAAGCAGGGGCTGCAGTCCCGGGTTGGCGGGGTCTTCATCCAGCGCCTGCTGGAGGTGGGTGATCGAGGTTTCGACGAGATCGAGGTTCTTCAGCAGCACGGCCCGCGTGTGCGGGTCCTCGCGGGTGCTGCGCCGGATCGCGGCGGCGAGCATTTCGGCCCGCGCGTTCGGCAGCGGAGTGGCGGCCGCCGGCCGTGGCTGCGTCACCGGTTGACGGCTGGCGACGATCGCCGGCGCCTGCTGGCGGTGCAGGGACAGTGCGGTGACGATCGCGCCGACCGCGACCATGCAGGCGATTCCGGCCGCGATCGACCACGCCTGGAACCGGTGGCGGGCCGGCGTGATCCGCGCCGCGATGCCGGGCCACAAATCGTGTTCCGGGGCCACGTCGCGGGGCAGCGATGCCACGGCCTTGCGCAGCGTTTCGTCGCGGATTTCGTCGCTGCCGGTTTCGTTGTTCCTGATTTCGTGGGTCATGCTGTCAACCTCGCCCGCAACAACCGGCGGGCCCTGTGCAGGTGTGCCTTGCAGGTGCCGACGGCGAGTCCCGTCAGCTCCGCGATTTCCTCGTGCTTGTAGCCGTCGATGTCGTACAGCACGAAGACCGTGCGCGCGCCGGGCGGCAGTTCCGCGATCGCGCGGTCCAGGTCCAGTGCCACGTCGGGCCGCTCGGCGGGGGCAGCGCACGAGTCGAGCGCATCGTCGCCATCTTCGCGCCCCCACGCCGAACGCCGCAGGGCGGTCCGCTGGTGCCCGATGACCACGTTGACCGCGATCCGGTGCAGCCAGGAACCGAAGGCGCTGTCGCGACGAAAGCCCGGCAACGCCTTCCACGCCTGCACGAAGGCTTCCTGGGTGCAGTCCTCGGCGAGCGCGTGCGAACCCGCCAGCCGCCGGCAAAGCGCGTGGATGCGCCCGACGTGGAGGCGGTACAACGCCTCGAACGCCTTGACCTCGCGCGCCTGCGCCCGCGCAACCAGCGCGGTTTCGTGATCGAGGTCGCCCGGATCCATGGCGAAGAAGGTAGCGCCGAGCACGGCATCGTTCATGTGGCATAAGACGCGGGGTGGGGCGGAAAGGTTTACCCGCCTGGAGTCGGGCAAGCTGCGGAAATTGCCACGGCGTTGGCATAGAAGCCGCGCATCGAAGCCGCGCTTCGCTGCCTCGGATCCATCCGGATCCGGCGTGTCAACGAAGGGCTGCCGGCTTTTTCCACCCATCGTTGACCGCCTGGAACGGCAGCGCTAGCGTGATCCCGGCCGACCGCCACCGCTTTGCCGGGCCGCAGGACGCCCCGCGGTCGAGACGCGTTTCATCGTTGCTGGTCCCTTGTTTCCTGTCCCCCCACTGGGTGATTGCCGTTCCAGGGAGGCGCCGCCATGAATCCGCAGACCATGCTGTTGACCTGTTTCATCCTGTTCGCCATCACGGCCGTGCTCGGCCTCACGATGGTCGCGATCCGCGAATCCGGGAAGCACAACCCGCCCGCCTGGCTGACGATGTTCCACGGCCTGCCCGCGGCCGCCGGCCTGACGTTGCTCCTGTACGCCACCTTCGCGTTCGGCGTGCCCAGGCTGGCAGTCATTGCACTGATCCTGTTCCTGGTCGCCGCGGGCGGCGGTGCCATGCTCAACCTGGCGTACCAGCAGCGCGGCCAGTTGCTGCCACGCTGGCTGATGTACCTGCACCTG
>DASSOQ010000009.1:0-15881 GCA_035700365.1 Rhodanobacteraceae bacterium
CGGTCGAACTGATGTCGACGCCGATCAGGGGCGCAGCACTGGTTGTCAGTATTCCCACTGGAGTTCCCCTTCCCCATCCCCGCATGCGCTGAAACCCTGCGCGCCTGCATTAGATACGAAAGTTAACGAAATATCAATAACTTTGCAAAGTGCATACAAGCCCATGAACTTCCGCAGCTTTCGGTCTTAGATGATGCCCTGCAACGTCACTTTTGGGCGTGCATGCGTCACAAATCCGTCACCTCGTTTTCCGGCCCACTTGCGCGCGTCGACCGGCTCGTCGGAAACCCGTCGATCCGGGCGGGCGGTCGCCCGCGACCCGAAGGGTCCGCGTGCACGCGGCGTGCCAGCCGAGCCATCGCGGGAACCGTTCGAAGCGGCCCGTGAACGCCCGCGGACCGGCCACGCGCGATGTGACCCGCATGGAACCCCGGCAGCGCATGAGCCTCTATACTTTCGTGTCCGCTCCGCACGGGCAGCGAACCTCGTGCCGACATTCCACGCAACACCGGCCGTAAACCGCGAAATGCGGCCGGCCACGCCGCAACCGGAAAGCGCATGAGAATCCTGAAACGACTGGCGCTGATCGCACTGATCGGCATCGCGTGCCTGGTGGTGCTGGGCCTCGCCGCAGGCGGCATCGCCTACTGGCTGATCGAGCCCAGGGTGCCGTCGGTCGCGTCGCTCAAGGACGTGCAGATGCAGGTCCCGCTGCGGGTCCTCTCCGCGGACGGCAAGCTGATCGCCGAATTCGGCGAGACACGGCGGATCCCGGTCGACATCCGGAACGTTCCCGACAGGCTCCGGAATGCAGTGCTGGCGGCCGAGGATGCCGACTTCTACCACCACTCCGGCATCGACGTGACCTCCACCTTCCGAGCCGCCGTTGAGGTCGCGCTGCATCGGGGCGAAAAGGTCCAGGGCGGCTCGACCATCACCCAGCAGGTCGCCCGCAACTTCTTCCTGAGCCCGCAGAAGACCTACACCCGCAAGATCACCGAAATCCTCACCTCGTTCCGGATCGAGAACGAGTTGAGCAAGGACCAGATCCTGCAGCTCTACCTCAACAAGATGTTCCTGGGGCACCGCGCCTATGGCGTCGCGGCGGCCGCGCAGTACTACTACGGCAAGAAGATCGACCAGTTGACGCTCGCCGAATGCGCGGCGATCGCCTCGACCTTCCAGTTGCCGTCCGTGGTCAATCCGCTTGACCACAAGGAGCGGCTTGTCGCACGCCGCAACTGGGTGCTCGGCCAGATGCTCTCGCACGGGTTCATCGACCGCGCGCAATACGAGCAAGCCATCGCGGCACCGGACGACGCTTCGCCGCACGAACCGCCGGTCGAAGTCGATGCGCCCTACCTCGCCGAGATGGTGCGCCAGCAGGCGATGCAGAAGCTCGGCAACCAGGCGCTCACGGACGGCTACGTGATCCACACCACCCTCGACAGCCGGCTCCAGGCGCTCGCCAACCACGCCCTGCGCAGCCGCCTCGAGGAGTACGACCATCGGCACGGCTACCGCGGCCCGGAAGCGCACGTCGACCTGCCGCAGCCGGCGACGCCCACGACGCTCGCCGAGGCGCTGTCCGGCTACGGCGACCTCAGCGACCTGCTGCCCGCGATCGTCACCGCCAGCGACGCCAAGGCCGCGACCGTCTACGTGCAGGGCATCGGCACCGTCACCTTGCCCGTGGACGACATGAAATGGGCGCTCGGCTACGCGCGCAAGGCGAAAACCGGCGGCAAGGGCGCGGCATCGATCCTGGTGCCCGGCGACGTCATCAGGGTGCGGAGCATCCACGGCGAGAACGATGTGCTCGCCGCCGCGGCCGGGGCCGAAGCTGCCGACCCCGAGGCCGGGGCGGA
The DNA here is from genome assembly GCA_035700365.1 of Rhodanobacteraceae bacterium. Lineage (GTDB taxonomy): Bacteria > Pseudomonadota > Gammaproteobacteria > Xanthomonadales > Rhodanobacteraceae > 66-474. The sequence continues at coordinate 1,869 of DASSOQ010000009.1, forward strand.
CAAGGGCAACACGAACGGGGATGGCGCTGCCAAGGATCCGAGCGGCAAGGACCCGAAGGATGCGGCTGCCGACAAATCCCATTGGGCGCTCGAGCAGGTTCCGGCCGCGCAGGCCGCGATGGTGGTGCTCTCGCCCGACGACGGTGCCGTGCAGGCGCTGGTCGGGGGCTTCAACTTCCGCACCAGCAAGTTCAACCGCGCAACCCAGACCCAGCGCCAGCCCGGATCCAGTTTCAAGCCCTTCATCTACTCGGCCGCCTTCAGCCGCGGCTATACGCCCGCCTCGATCATCAACGATGCCCCGATCGCGCTGCCGGATCCCGCCAGGCCCGGCGGGCTGTGGACGCCGCAGAACGACGACGGCAAGTTCCGCGGACCGATGCGGCTGCGGGAGGCGCTGGCGCAATCAGTGAACCTCGTGGCGATCCGGCTGCTCGATGCGGTGGGCGTGCGCTACGTGCGCGAATACGCCTCCCGCTTCGGATTCCCGCTCGACGCGATACCGCCCAACCTTTCGATGGCGCTCGGCACCGCATCGGTTTCCCCGATGGCGATGGCGCGCGCCTATGCGGTGTTCGCCAACGGCGGCTTCCTGGTCAACCCGTACTACATCGCCGAGATCGACAACCGCGATGGCAAGGCCATCTACAAGGCCGATCCCGTGCGCGCCTGCCGGAACTGCGAGGCGCGGCTGCTGGACGAAGGCAAGACCACCGCCGCGCCGGCCCAACCCGCTTCCGCAGCGGGCGACCCCGGCGCCCTGGGCGACACGGCCAATGCACTCGCCACGGGCGAATCGAACGGCCCGCTGCTCGCGCCGCGCGTGATCGACCCCCGCAACGACTTCCTGACGGTCTCGCTGCTGCACAGCGTGATCGACCACGGCACCGGCTACGCGGTGAAGCAGCTCGGGCGCAGCGACCTCGCGGGCAAGACCGGCTCCACCAACGACCACCACGACGGTTGGTTCTGCGGGTTCAACGGCGACCTGGTCGCGACGGTATGGGTCGGCTTCGACGATTACCGCTCGCTCGGCCACGGCGAATTCGGCGCCAAGACCGCGCTGCCGATCTGGATGGCCTTCATGGGGCCCGCGCTCGAAGGCAAACCCGAGAGTGCCCTGCCCATGCCGCCCGGCATCGTCACCGCGACCATCGACCGCAGCACCGGCCTTCCGGCACCGCCCGGCGACACCAACACCATGAGCGAAATCTTCCGCGTCGAAAACCTCGACCGGCTGCGCGCCGAGGCCAAGGCGCAGCAGAACAAGGCGCCGGCGTACGATATCTTTTGACGGAAGACGACCGCTCGCTGCGCTCGCCCAGACGGAAAGACGGCCGCTCGCCGCGCCAGCTCGGACCGGAGACGAGCGCTCGCTGCGCTCGCTGAACAGAAAGACGACGCTCGCCGCGCCGTCTCCCCGTCTCCCGTCTCCGCCTTTGCTTTTCGCCCCCGCTTTTTGCGACACTCGTGGCCAACGCGGCTACAGGGGTTCCCGTCATGCACAAGACCGCCGAGTTCCACCGGATCCATGCGGAGGGTCGTGCCCACCAGTTGCGTCGCCGCGTCGCGCTCGAGGCTGCGCGCCTGATCAGCGAGCAGGGCATCCGCGATTACCGGATGGCCAAGCGCAAGGCCGCGCAGCGGATCGGCGTGCGCGACGAGGGCTTCCTGCCGCGCAACCGCGAGATCGAGGATGCCCTGCGCGAGCACCAGCGCCTGTTTCGCGGCGACGAGCAAGCGCGCGCCCAGCAGTTCCGTCTGGAAACCGCCCGGGACGCCATGAAGTTCCTGTCCCGTTTCGAACCGCGCCTGGTGGGCTCGGTGCTGGAGGGCACCTCGGACGTCCATTCGCCGGTCAGCCTGCACGTGTTCGACGACACGCCGGAGGCGGTCGCTCGGTTTCTCCAGGACCACCACATCGCCTTCGAGACCCGCGACCGCACCGTCCGCCTGGACCGCGCCCGCAGCGGCGAATTCCCCGTCCTGCTGTTCGAAGCCGACGGCGTGCCCGTCGATGTCACGATCTTCCCGCGCGATGCCCTGCGGCAGGCGCCGCTGGACCGCATCGACGAGCGCCCGCTGCAGCGGGCTTCGCTGGCCGCGGTGGAGACGATGCTGGACGGCGTCGGCTGAGCTGCAGGGCTTCTGGCGGAAGCGGCTGCGCCGATTGCGCCCGACACGATCGCGGGAAGGCGGCCTCGCCGTCTCCCCGTTTTCTCGTTTTCCCGTCTTCCGCGTTACCGCTTGTCGACCGCCACGTACTCGCGCGGCGTGGCACCGACGTAGACCTGGCGCGGACGGCCGATCCGGCCGCCGGGCATTTCGTGCTGCTCGATCCAGTGCGCGATCCAGCCGGCGGTGCGGGCGATCGCGAACATCACCGTGAACATTTCGGTCGGGATCCGCAGTGCCTTGTAGATGATGCCCGAGTAGAAGTCCACGTTCGGGTAGAGCTTGTGCTCGATGAAGTAATCGTCCTTGAGCGCGGCTTCTTCCAGCTTCATCGCGACATCCAGCAGCGGATCGTGGACGCCGAGCTTGTCGAGCACTTCGTGGCACTTCGCCCGGATGATCCTGGCGCGCGGATCGAAGTTCTTGTAGACGCGATGGCCGAAGCCCATCAGCCGGAATCCGGACTCCTTGTCCTTGGCGCGGTCGATCGCCTTGCCGACGTTCTTCTCGTCGCCGATTTCGGTGAGCATCTTCAGCACGGCTTCGTTGGCGCCGCCGTGCGCCGGGCCCCACAGCGCGGCGATGCCCGCCGCCACCGAGGCGTACGGATTGGCGCCGGTGGAACCGACCAGGCGCACGGTCGAGGTGGATGCGTTCTGCTCGTGGTCCGCGTGCAGGATGAACAAGAGGTCCAGCGCTTCGGCGACGACCGGATTGAGTTCCAGCGGCTCGCTCGGCACCTCGAACATCATGTGCAGGAAGCGGTCGACGTACCTCAGGCTGTTGCGCGGATAGCGGATCGGCCAGCCGATCGAGTAGCGATACGATGCGGCGGCGATCGTCGGCATCTTGGCCAGCAGGCGGACTGCCGCCAGCCGGCGCTGGTCCGGATCCTGGATGTCGAGCGTGTCATGGTAGAACGCCGACAGCGAGGCGATCGCGGCGCACAGCATCGCCATCGGATGCGCGTCGTAGTGGAAGCCGTGCAGGAAGTTCTTGAGCGACTCGTGCATCATCGTGTGGTGCGTGACCGAGTGCTCGAACTTGGTCATCTCCGCCTTGGTCGGCAGTTCGCCTTCCAGCAGCAGGTACGCGACCTCGAGGAAGCTGGAGCGCTCGGCGAGCTGCTCGATCGGGTAGCCGCGGTACAGCAGCACGCCCTTCTCGCCGTCGATGAAGGTGATCGCGCTCTTGCAGGAGGCGGTCGCGGCGAACCCCGGGTCGAACGTGAAGTGGCCGGTCTCCCGGTACAGCGATGAAATGTCGACACAGCTCGGCCCCTGGCTGCCCTCCACCAGTGGCAGGGATACGGAATGGTCGGCGGCGGTCAGGGTGACATTCTGGTTGGGCACTGGATACTCCTTGGGTACGTCGCGACGCTGCCGCGATCACGGCATGGAACCCTGCAATTATCGCACGGCGGGCCTCCGCACGCAGGCGCGGCACCGGACTGGCGTCGCAACTTGGCGGATCCGGCGCACGCAAAAACGCCCTCCGCGCGCTGACGCGGAAGGCGTCGGACATTCTTTCGAAAAAACGAAAAATGGATCCCGGATCAGCGCACATCCATGTGCTGTCCGGGATGACGACTTGGATCCAGCGCTGGATCCCGTGTCATCGGCCATCCACCATTAGCCTCGGCATCCTGCCTCGGGCAAATGGCCGGCCTTCGGCATCCTGCCTACGGCGCTCGCCGCTGCGCGAAATGCGTTAGGCGCATCTCGCAAGCGCAGCGACTCGCCCTGCACGGGATGAGTTCATCCTGAACTTACTTGCCGGCGGTATAGCGGCGCTTGAACTTGTCGATGCGCCCGCCGGTGTCCATCACCTTCTGCTTGCCGGTGTAGAACGGGTGCGAAGCCGAGGAAATGTCGATCTTGACCAGCGGGTACTCCTGGCCATCTTCCCACCGGATGGTCTCGCTGCTGGTCATGGTCGAGCGCGTCAGGAACGAGAAATCGGACGCGGCGTCCTGGAAGACCACCGGCCGGTAGTTCGGGTGGATGTCGGCTTTCATGGGGTGTCCGTCTGCTGTCGCAGGCTTGAGGCAAGGGCGGAATTGTAACGTGCCCGCGATCCGCCGGGCAAGTGCGGCCTCAGGCGCCCGCGAACCGCGCCGCACCGCCGATCCAGCGGTCCGCAAGGCGCCGCGCCAGCGCCGGGTGCGAGCGCAGCATCGCGGCGCCGACCCGCTGCACCTCGGGCATCAGCGCGGCGTCGCGCACGATGTCGGCGATCCGGAACGCCATGTCCCCGGTCTGGCGGGTGCCAAGCAGTTCGCCCGGTCCGCGCAGCCGCAGGTCGGTTTCCGCGATCACGAAGCCGTCGTTGGTTTCGCGCAGCGTTTCAAGCCGCTGCCGCGCCAGCGTCGAGAGCGGCGGCTGGTACAGCAGCACGCAGCTCGAAGCCACGTCGCCGCGCCCCACCCGGCCGCGCAACTGGTGCAACTGGGCGAGGCCGAGCCGCTCGGCGTTCTCGATCACCATGAGGCTGGCGTTGGGAACATCCACGCCCACCTCGACCACGGTGGTCGCGACCAGGACCGCGCAGCGGCCGTCCTTGAAGGCATCCATCGCCGCCTGTTTCTCCCGCGGCTTCATGCGGCCGTGCACCAGCCCCACCTCGACCCCCGGCAGCGCCGCCGACAGTTGCGCGTGCGCGACCTCTGCCGCCTGTGCCTGCAGCTGCTCGCTGTCTTCGATGAGCGTGCACACCCAATAGACCTGGCGGCCGGCCGCGCACGCCGCATGGATCCGTTCGACGACTTCCTCGCGACGTGTGTTGGCGATCGCCACCGTCCGCACCGGGGTGCGCCCCGGCGGCAACTCGTCCAAGGCGGAGACGTCCAGGTCGGCGTAGGCGCTCATGGCCAGCGTGCGCGGGATCGGCGTCGCGGTCAGCACCAGTTGATGCGGCGCCTCGCCGGCCGCCAGGCCCTTGTCGCGCAGGGCCATCCGCTGCTGCACACCGAAGCGGTGCTGCTCGTCAACGATCGCGAGCGCGAGGGCGGGGAATTCCACGCCTTCCTGCATCAATGCGTGGGTTCCCACCGCCACCGGCGCGGCGGCGGCGATCTGCGCGAGGGCCCGCGTACGGGCACGGCCGGTCACCTTGCCGGCCAGCCACACCACCTCGATCCCGAGCGGCTCGAACCACTCGCGGAAGCTGCGGACGTGTTGCTCGGCGAGCAACTCGGTCGGCGCCATCAAGGCCGTCTGCCGGCCGTTCGCGATCGCGCGCAGCGCGGCCAGCGCCGCGACGACCGTCTTGCCGGAACCGACATCGCCCTGCACGAGCCGCAGCATCGGCACGCGCTTGCCGAGGTCGCGTCCGACTTCACCCGCCACGCGTTGCTGCGCACGCGTCAACGCAAAGGGCAAGGCTGCAAGGAAGCGTGCTTCGAGTTCCGGGTCGGCGGGCAACGCGGGTGCGCGCTGGCGGCGCACCCGTGCGCGGCGTTGCTTCAGGCTCAGGTGGTGGGCCAGCAGTTCCTCGAACGCGAGCCGTCGTTGCGCGGGATGGCGGCCGGCGAGCAACGCCGCGATGTCCGCATCCGGCGGCGGACGGTGCACGCCGAGCAGCGCGTCGCGAAGCGGCATCATTCCGAGCGAGGCGAGCATGTCCGCGGGCACCAGCTCGAGCACCGCCTCGTCGGGGAGCCGGGCGAGCGCCTTGTCGATCACCCCGCGCAGGCGTTGCTGTCCGAGTCCCTCCGTGACCGGATACACCGGCGTGAGGCTCGTCTCGACCGCCGCCTCGCCGTGCAGCACCCGGTATTGCGGGTGCACCATCTCGAGGCCGTGCTGGCCGTGGCGGATCGCGCCGTAGCAGCGCAGCCGCGTGCCCGGGCCGAACTGTTGCGCCTGCTGACGGCGGAAATGGAAGAACCTGAGCACCAGCGTGTCCCGCGAGGCATCGCCGATCGCGACCCGCAGTTGCGGGCGGTACCGGAAGCCGGTTTCGACCGCTTCGACCACGCCTTCCACCTGTGCGGATTCACCGGCCACGAGGTCGCGGATCGCGGTGATGCGGGTGCGATCCTCGTAACGCAGCGGCAGGTGGAACCACAGGTCCTGCAGCCGCTCGATCCCGAGCTTGCGCAGCGTTTCGGCGAGCGCCGGGCCGACGCCCGGCAGCAGCGTCGCCGGCGCGAGTCCGGGATCGGGCGAGCGTTCGATGCGCGTATCGGCGGGGGATGTCACCCGCGCAAGATTAGCGGGCGAATGCCCGCTATGCGGAGGCGCCGGTGACCGCGATCAGGTCGATCTCGACCGCCGCGCCGCGCGGCAGCGCGGCCACGCCGATGGTCGAGCGCGCAGGATACGGTTGGTTGAAGTAGCGCTTCATGACCTCGTTGACCGCGGAGAAATTGCCGAGGTCGGTCATGTAGATCGCCACGCGAACCACATCGTCGAATGTCGCACCCGCGGCGGCCAGCACGGCCTTCAGATTCTCGAACACGCGCTCGGCCTGCTTGTCGATGCCGCCCGCAACCATTTCGCCCGTGGCCGGATCGAGCGGCGTCTGGCCGGAGAGGTACAGGGTGCTGCCCGAGCGCACGGCTTGCGAATAGGGGCCGATGGCCTTGGGCGCGGAATCGGAGTGGATCGGTTGGCGTGGCATGCGTGGGCTCCCGGTGGGAAAACGTGCAGTTTAGCCCGGCCGCGGCAGACCCACTTGCCGCGCGATCCGGCGCGGGATCAGGCCGAATCGGCCCGCTGGGTGCGGATGCCCTCGCGGGAGCGATCGGCGCCCCGCTCCCCGGCGCGCAGCTCCTCGCGGGCGTACCCCATCGCCTTCGCGATGATCCTTTCGGGGAATCCCAGCTCGCCGAGCAGGCGGATGGCGTTGCGCTCGGTGGCAGGGCCCGCTCGCAGGCGGTAGTCGAAGAATCCGTCCACGTCGGGGCTCTCCCGGAAGTGGTACAGATCGTAGCGTTCGTCCAGGAGCGCCTGCAGTTCCACGTCGTGGGTCGTGGCGAGAACAACCGAACGTTCGCTGAGCGATTCCAGCACTGCGCGTGCGACCGCGACGCGTTCGACGGTGTTGGTGCCGCTGAACAATTCGTCGATGACGAAGATGGCGCAGCCGCCGTGCGCCTGCCGGGCGAAGAAGGAACGGATCGTCTCGACCTCGGAAAAGTAATGGCTCTTGCCGGACGCCACCGAATGCCCGGCCTGGATCGAAGCCATGACCAAGGCGCGCGGGATCGTGGCCCTGGCAGCGAGGCAGAAGCCGAGCGTCCGCCCCAGCAGCACGTTGACAGCCACCATCTTGATGAAGGTGGTCTTGCCGGCCATGTTCGATCCGGTGACCAGGGCCGAGCGCTGGTCCAGCCGGATGGAATTGCGCACACCGGCTTCCAGCAATGGATGCCCGCCGTCCTCGATATCCAGCATGGCGCGGTCGCCGAATGCCGGTCGGCAATGGTCGGGGCGATACTCCAGCCACGAGGCGACCGCGATCATCGCGTCGACTTCACCGACCAGTTCGAACGACGCGGCCAGCTTGTGCCTGAGCACGGCGAACCTGCGCATGGCTCGTCCGTGGGCCAGCAACTCCAGCAGGAAGGCAAAGTTCAGCCAGACGAACACGAAGGCGCTCCCGGGCTGCTTCAAGCGCGCCAGCCAGCGCAGCGCCTTGCGGACTGCCCGGCGATTCGACGCTTGCCCGTGGAGCCTCGCCAACTGCGGAAGCGAACGATGGGCGTCGTGCAGCGCCGCAAGGTCATCGGCCACCTTCACCAGTTGCAGGCAATGCGTCAGCGTCTCCGCGTCACGCACCGAGTCGGCGCACGCGCGAAAGATCAGGAACGCGTTCACGAACAGCATGGCCACCCACACCCACGCCGGCCACGCCAACCAGACCACGCCGGCCAGCGCCGCGACCGAGGCCAGGCTCCATGACCACAGCAGCCCCTGGTGGCGCGGCGCCGGCGGCAACTTTCCGAAAACGAAATCGACGATGCGATTGCTGGATTCGTCCTGGAGTGGCAGCAGCCTGCGCTGGAGCGCCTCCCGCAACGCCGCGTTCGAGCGCAGTTCGGCGCAGACCGCGTAGTTCGCCGCGAGCGTTGCCACATCGCCATATTCACGCATCCGGCGGTACAGCACCTGGCTTCCGACAGGAGTGACCGTCGAATCCATGGATGCGAAGATCTTCGGATATTCGAGGTCGTTCCAGGTCTTGTCGTCGATGGACGAGGACGCCTCCGGATCGCGGACGAGATCGAAGTAGTCGCTGTCGCGCCAGCCGTCCTTGTCGCCGGGCTTCACCCAGCGCGCGCGAAGCTCCGCCATCGCCTTGCGCGCCGGAAACAGGACATCCGACAGGTACGCGGACAGGTTCTCCAAGACAACGGGTGAGTGCATCGTCACAGCGGATACCGGTACACCCCGTTGACGACCTTGGTGTTGCGGATCCTCCGCATCACGTCGGCGAGGTGCTTGCGGTTCTTCACCTCGATCGCGAAGATCAGGGTGGCGGCCTGGATGCCGCGCTCGATGTACTTGACGTCGTCGATGTTGGAGTTGGCTTCGGCGATCGCGGCCGAAACGGTCGCCAGCACCCCCGGCCGGTTGACGACCTCGACCCGCAGTTCGGCCCGGTAATCGCCTTGCACCTCCTTGTCCCAGCCGATCTCGACCCGGCGTTCGGGGAGCTTGGCCAGTTCGACCACGTTCGGGCACTCGACCCGGTGCACGACGATGCCCTTGCCGGGGGAGAGGTAGCCCACGATGTCGTCGCCGGGCAGCGGATGGCAGCAGTTGCCGAAACTGAGGATGCCGCGCTCGGCGCCGCTGATGCGGATTTTCTCGGACCGATGCAGCACGGCCCCGATGACCGGGCCGCCCATTTCCGTCAGCTTCGCCGCGACCTGGCCCGGCATGCGGTTCCCCAGGGCGATGTCGGAAAGCAGTTCCTCGAGCCTGCGCAGGTTGTGTTCGGAGAGGAACCGGTCGAGGATCTCCGGCGGAACCGCATCGAGGCTGGTTCCCTTGGCGTCGAGCGAACTTTCCAGCATGCGGTGCCCGAAATCGATGGCGTCCTCGTGCTGCAGCCGCTTGAGGTACTGCCGGATCGCCGCGCGCGCCTTGCCGGTGACTGCGAAATCCAGCCACTGCGGATTGGGCGCGGCCGATGGCGCGGTGATCACTTCGACGGTTTGCCCGGACGCCGGATGCGAGCGCAGCGAGGCGAGCTTGCCGTCGATGCGCGCCGCGACCGCGTGCATGCCGACGTCGGTGTGCACCGCGAACGCCAGGTCTAGCGCGGTGGCGTTCCTCGGCAATGCCTGGATATCGCCGGCCGGCGTGAACAGGTAGACCTCGTCGGGGTACAGGTCGTCCTTGACGTTTTCCAGGAACTCCAGCGACGAAGGCGTGGCCGCCTGGCTGTCGGCGAGCGTCTCGACCCAGGCCCGCGCCCGCAACTGGGCGCTGTTTGGCGGCGTGGCTTCGGTCTTGTAGGACCAGTGCGCCGCGACGCCCCGCTCGGCCACGGTATCCATGTCCTCGCTACGGATCTGGACCTCGATGGGCGCGCCGAACGGCCCGAACAATACGGTGTGCAGAGACTGGTAGCCGTTGGCTTTCGGAATGGCGATGAAGTCCTTGAAGCGCCCTTCGACCGGTTTGAACAGCGAATGCGCCGAGCCGAGCGCCTGGTAGCAGTGCGCCACGGTGTCGGTCACCACCCGCACCCCGTACACATCCATCACTTCGGCGAAGGTCTTGTGCTCACTCTTCATCTTCGACCAGATGCTGTAGGGCGCCTTGACGCGGCTGATGATCCGCGCCGGGATGCCGTCGGCGGCCAGCCGCTCGGCGAGCGCCTTCTCGATGGTCGCCATCGATTCGCGGCGATCGCCGATGGTGCGCTTGATCCGCGACGCGATGATCTTGTAGCGGTCGGGATACAGGCTGCGGAAACCGAGATCCTGCAGCTCGCTGCGTATCGCGTTCATGCCGAGGCGCGCCGCGATAGGTGCATAGATCTCGAGGGTTTCGCGGGCGATCCTGCGGCGCGCGTCGGGCGCCATCGCCGACAGCGTGCGCATGTTGTGCAGCCGGTCGGCCAGCTTGATGAGGATCACGCGCAAGTCGCGCGCCATCGCCAGCAGCATCTTGCGGAAGCTTTCCGCGTCGGCTTCCAGGCGGCTCGCGAAGTCCACCCGTTCCAGCTTGGTGACGCCGTCGACCAGCTCGGCCACGGTGGTGCCGAACCCGCCCTCGAGCTGCACCCGGGTCAGGCCGGTGTCCTCGAGGGTGTCGTGCAGGATCGCCGCGATGATGGTTTCCGCGTCCAGGCGCAGGCCGGCGAGGATCGATGCCACCGCGAGCGGGTGGGTGATGTAGGGCTCGCCGCTCTTGCGGCGCTGGCTGGCGTGGGCATGCGCGCTCACGGCGTACGCGCCGCGGACCCGCTCGATCTGTTCGGGGGGCAGGTAGGCTGCGAGCTGTTCGGCGAGCGCGTCGATCGCCTTGACCTCGGCGGGCTCGGTGTCCCGTCCCGGCACCCGCAGGTCGTTGGCCTTGGCTTTGCGCTTGCGCATCATCGCAAGCTAGACATGCCGTGCGTGCGAGTCAATCCCGGTCACGGCCGGCGGCAGACGGGACGCCGTTGCGGGGGCGATCCGCGTGTCAGAGTTCGTCGACGCCCTTGGCCATGTCTTCGTCGACTTCCGCGGCCGCCCATTCGAGGGCTTCACGGTCGCGGCGTTCGCGCTCGACCCGATCGATTTCATCGATCGTCGGCATGTCGATGGTGTGGCCCGCAATTTCGCGGAGGGCCAGGACGGTAGGCTTGTCGTTTTCGGGGTCGACGGTGGCTTCGATGCCATTCTCGAGCTGGCGCGCGCGGCGCGTCGCCATCAGGACCAGTTCGAAACGGTTGTCGACCACCTTCAGGCAGTCTTCGACGGTGATGCGGGCCATATGGGGTTCCGGTCATGCTGCAAACTTCCAGATTGTAGCAGCTCGCCGGCGTTTGTCGATCCGGCGGGGCCGCGCCCGGCCCGCCGCAACGAACCTGCCTGAACGCCGCCAGCCACGCAATCCCGTGGCGCGGTCGATGGTGGCGCGAAGGCACCTACAATCGCGCACTTGCAACTCCCGCCCGCCGCCCGCATCCACGACGCATGCCACGCACCCGCCGCTCCCGCGCCGCGCAACACATCTTCATCGCCTGCCTGGCGTGCGCGCTGGCCGCCTGCGCGGTGGCGCCACCGCGCACCGACGACCCGCTGCAGTCGTTCAACCGCAAGATGTTCGCGTTCAACCGGTTCGCGGACAAGGTGGCGATCCGGCCGGCCGCGAAGGCCTACGTGAAGGTGACGGGACCGAAGGAACGGATCCTGGTCGGCAACTTCTTCTCGAACCTGCGCACGCCCATCACGATCATCAACGAGGTGCTGCAGGGTCGCCCGGGACCCGCGCTGCAGTCGACCGGCCGTTTCCTGATCAACACCACCGTGGGATTCCTGGGCGTGTTCGACCCGGCCAGCGAGATGAAGCTGCCGCCGCACCCGACCGACTTTGCGGTCACGCTCGCGCATTGGGGCGTGCCCGAAGGACCATACCTCGTCCTCCCGTTCATCGGCCCCACCACCGCGCGCGACGTGTGGCGGCTTCCGGTGGACAGCTATTTCGATCCGCTCGGCTGGTACGCGCGCAACCACGATTTCCGCTGGAACGCGCAGTACCTCCCGAACCTCGCCTACCTCGTGACGCTGCGTGCCAATGCCCTGCCGCTCGATCCGATCATCGACACGTCGTATGACCCATACGCGTTCGTGCGCGACGCCTATCGCCAGAACCGCCTGTACCAGCTCTATTACGGCAACCCGCCGCTGTCGGCGATCGAGCAACTGCAGGGCACCGCGCCCGGGCAGGAAAACGGCGAGGATCTCGACAAGCTGCTCGAGCAGCAGAAGGCGTACGAGCAGGCGCACGGCCTGAACCAGAACGGGATGCCGGCGTCCGGCGGATCGTCGGCGCAACCGGTGCCGGCAGCGAGCACCGGGTTGCCCGCTCCGCCAACCTCCGGCGCCGCGCCCGCGTCCGCGGGCTCCGCCGGCTGATCCGGCAAATCACGCAGCCGGGCGAGCTTCGGGCTCCAGCAGCGCGGCGACGCCGCAAACCTCCGCCAGCGCGCGCAGGCCTTCCGGCAAGGCGACCACGCGCAGGCGCCGTCCCGCGCGATTCGCCGCGGCGGCCAGCGCGACCACGCACGCGAGACCGGCGCTGTCGGCGTGCACGACACCCGCGAGATCCAGGTTCGTCTGCGATCCCGCAGCCAGCGCGCGTTCGCCATCGGCGCAGGCGCGCTGGGCGGTGGCGAAGGTCAGGGCACCGCGGATCGCGAGCGTGTCGCGATCCGCGGCATCGATCTCCACCGTGTCGGCGTGGGCGGACGAGCGGGCCATCGTCAGTGCCCGCCGCTTTCCTTCTTCATCTCGTTGATCGCGGCCGCGCCCTGCGTCTGCAGCCGCTTGATCAGGCCGTCGATGCCTTCCTTCTGGATTTCGGCATCCACCTGGTTGCGGTAATTGGTGATGTAGGAAATGCCTTCGATGATCACGTCGTACGCCTTCCACTCCCCCGAGGATGTCTTGCGGAACGCGTAGTCCACCGACAGGTTCTTGCCGCTCGCGAGCTGCACCTGGGTGCGCACGATCGTGCGGCGCTGGTCGAGCGGCCCCTGCGCCGGCAACACCTTCACCGCACCGCGGGTGTAGGCGACCAACCCTTCCGCATAGCGATGGGTCAGCGCCTTGTAGAACGCCCGCGTGAATGCCACGCGCTGGGCGGGGGTCGCTTCGCGCGCATGCTGGCCGAGTACCAGCAGCGCCGCGTAATCCATGTCGAAATGCGGCAGCACGATGCCATCGATGATCTTGATCACCTCGTCGGGGTGCTGGCGCAGCTCGGCCTGGCGTCCCTGGATCGCATCGGCCAACTTGTCGGCGATGGACTGGACGATCTGTTGCGGAGCCTGGCCGGTCGGCGCCGCCAGCGCGGGCGCACCGAGCGCGGCGAGCGCGAAAACCAGGAAGAACGGGATGGAACGCTTGAGCATGGATGTCTCCTCGGGAGCGCGCGGCCGCAGCGCGGGCTGTCAGGGCTTGCCGGATGCGGGCGGGGCGCTGGACGCGGGTGCCGCGCCCGAACCGCTGGAGCTCGATCCCCCGTTGACCATGAACTTGCCGATCAGGTTCTCGATGCTCATCGCCGACTGGGTCAGCACCATCTCGTCGCCGTCCTTCAGGAACTCCGGCGAGCCGCCCGGCTGGATGCCAACGTACTGGTCGCCCAGTAAACCGCTGGTGAATATCGCGGCCGCGGAATCCTCCGGGATGTCGCTGTACTGCTTGTCGATCGACATCACCACCAGCGCATCCATCCGTTGCGGTTCCAGCGTGATCGACTGCACGTCGCCGACCCGCACGCCCGCGATCTTCACGGGCGCGCGCTCCTTCAGCTGGCCGATGTTGCCGAAACGCGCCTTGATGGCGTAGGTATTGCCGCTGGCAATGCCGTTGGCCACCGAGGTGGTCTGGGTGGCAAGGTAAGCCAGCGCGGCGAAGCCGAGCAGGATGAACAGGCCGGTGCCGATGGCGTAGGAAGGTCTTTGGTTCATGCGATCACCATGCTGCGCAGTCAGGTCATGAAGGCCGTCATCACGAAATCGAATGCGAGGATCACGATCGAGGAGAACACCACCGTGCGGGTGGTGGAATACGCGACGCCCTCGCTGGTGGGCGGCGCGGTGTAACCCTGGAACACCGCGATCAGGCTGACCACGCCGCCGAACACGATGCTCTTGTACAAACCGTCG
>DASSOQ010000010.1:0-11454 GCA_035700365.1 Rhodanobacteraceae bacterium
GATGTTTGCGGCGTCGGCCGCATCGACCTTGCCCGGCACCACCGTCAAGGTGTAATCGCCCTTCGACAGCCACTTGTCGGCGGCGGCTTTCACCGCGGCCGGCGTTGCCGCCATCGTGATGTCGTAGTCCTTCTTCCACGCACCCGGATCGCCGCGGTAGACCTGCCCCTCGGCCAGCGTGACCGCCTTGCCGCGGAACCCGCCGATCTGTTCCAGGCCGCGGATGGTCGACGCCTGGTAAGTCGTCTTGACGCGCTCCAGTTCGTCCGCGGTCGGGCCGGACCTCAGGAACTTCGACCACTCGTCGGCGATCGCGGCTTCGACCTTCTTCGGATCGACGCCCTTCTTCACGTCGACCTGCAGCAGCGTCATGCTGGCGAGTTCGAAGCCCATGTTGCCCACGGACACATCGTCGGCCAACTTGTCCTTGTAGACGAGCCGCTGGTACAGGCGCGAGGTCTTGCTGCCGCCGAGAATCTGCGCGGCGAGGTCCAGCATCAGCCGGTCATGGCCTTCGGCATCGAGGCCCGGCGTATTCCACTCGCGATAAATGCGGGTTTGCGCGACGTTGTCGGTCATCATGCCCGAGGTCGAAGTGTCGCGCGCGGTGACCCATGCCTGCGGCCGCGGCACGCGCGGACCGGCCGGGATGTCGCCGAAGTACTTCATGGCCTTCTCGCGGGCCTGCGCCGGCGTGATGTCGCCCACCAGCACCAGCGTGGTGTTGGCCGCGCCGTAGTAGTCCTTGAACCACTGCTTCACGGTGTCGAGCGAAGCGGCATTGAGATCCGCCATCGAGCCGATGGTGTCGTGGTGGTAGGGATGGTTGGTCGGGAAGGCGTTGGCCTGGATGTCCTCGAAGGCGCGGCCGTAGGGCTGGTTTTCGCCCTGGCGCTTTTCGTTCTGCACGACGCCGCGCTGCTCGTCGAGTTCGGGCTTGCCGATTGCGCCGAGCAAGTGGCCCATGCGGTCGGATTCCATCCACAGCGCCATGTCGAGCGCGGTGGTCGGCACGGTCTCGAAGTAATTGGTGCGGTCGAGCCAGGTCGTGCCGTTCATGCCGGTGGCGCCGACCAGCTCGAACGGCTGGAAGTACTCACCCTTGTGGTGCTCCGAACCCTGGAACATCAGGTGCTCGAACAGGTGCGCGAAGCCGGTCTTGCCTGCGGGTTCGTAACCGGAACCGACGTGATACCACACGCTCACCGCGACGATCGGCGCCTTGTGGTCTTCGCTGACCACCACCGTCAAGCCGTTCGGCAGGGTGAAGCGGGTGTATGGGATGTCGATGTCGAGTTTGGGAGCGGCTTCGGCGGCCTGGGCCGCGCCAGCGAGAAGCGAAAAACCGAGCACTGCGAACCACGCCAACCAGTGCGAGCGCATGTGGAGTCCTCCCCGGACCATTGATTGTCGCGAAACCGTAGCCGGAGCCATGGCACAAAGCAATCGGCCGCGGGGCACGTTCGACGCCGCCGGGTTACACTCTGGTTCAGCAGGCAATTCCCGGGCCAGCCGTCCTCGCGGAGGGCAGGTGCGGATCCCGGGGATTTCCAGGGAAGCCGCCATGCAACGCTGCCTCGTCACCGGCGCCAATCGTGGACTCGGACTGGCCTTCGTCAGCGAACTGCTGGGACGCGGTGCGCGCGTCATGGCCTGCTGCCGCGATCCGGCCAACGCCAAGGTGCTCGATGCGCTGCGCGCGGCGCACGCTGACGAACTCGTGATCCACCGGCTCGATGTCGCGGATGCGGAGGCGATCGAGGCGCTGCCTGCCGCCGCGGCCAGGCACCTGCAGCGCATCGACCTGCTGGTGAACAACGCCGGGGTGCTGGTGTCGGGCGAGCGCTTCGGCAACGTCAAGGCGGAATCGCTGGCGGAGAGTTTCGCGGTCAATGCCAGCGCGCCGCTCCTGATCACCCAGGCGCTGGCGCCGCTGCTGGCGCTCGGCAACAAGCCGCGCGTGCTCTGCGTCACCTCGCAGATCGCCTCGATCGCGCAGTCGGCGCGGTTTCGCACCATGAGCTACGCGATGAGCAAGGCCGCGCTCAACATGGCGGTCAAGCGCCTGGCGGCGGAGCTGACGCCGCGCGGAATCGTGGTGCTGGCCGTCCATCCAGGCTGGCTGAAGACCGAGATGGGCGGCAAGGGCGCGACGCTTTCACCGGCGGATTCGGCGCACGCGCTGCTCGGGCTCGCGGAGCGCGCCGGAACCGAAGAAGCGGGCAAGTTCCTGGCCTACGACGGCGCAGCGCTGCCCTGGTAACCGGCGCCCGTCCGGCTTCCATGCGACCGCCGGCAGTGTGAACTGCATCACATTCCGGAGCGGCCGCGCCCGTTGTTCGGCAAATCGGCCGCCGCGCGGCGGCCTCCGTGGCACGGGCATTGCTTCGAATCCTCTGCCGGGCCCTCCTGCGACAGGGGACAGGGACATGAAAGTCGAATCGATACTCATGCGCGGCATGTTCGCGATGGCAGCGCTCGCGGTCCTGTGCGGCATCATCCTGATCGGTCTGCACTGATCCGGCGACCGGGAAGCTTCCCGACTTCGCGGATGCGTTCGCGGCGCACTCGGGTCGCGCGCGGGCGGCGATAATGCCCGGGTGCTGCACGTCATCCTGTACCAGCCCGAGATTCCCCCCAATACCGGGAACGCCATCCGCCTTTGCGCGAACGCGGGCGCGTCGCTGCACCTGATCCGGCCGCTCGGGTTCGAACTCGACCACGCCAAGCTGCGCCGCGCCGGGCTCGATTACCACGAATTCGTGAACGTGATGGCGCACGACGACCTGGCGACGTGCCTGGCGGCGCTGCAGCAACCGCGGGTATTCGCGTTCACCAGCCACGCGGGGCACCGCTACACCGACACCTGTTTTTCCGACGGCGACGCACTGCTGTTCGGACGTGAGACCAGCGGACTGCCGGAAGCGGTGCTGCAGACGATTCCCGAAGCACTGCGGCTGCGCCTGCCGATGCAGCCGGACAACCGCAGCATCAACCTGTCCAATGCGGTTGCGATCGCGGTGTACGAGGCATGGCGGCAACTCGGCTTTCCGGGCGGCAAGTAGCTGCTCGTTCGCCAATCCATGCGCAGGGGCGGCCAATGCGCGCCGCCTCCACCGGCACCCCGGACGGCGTCCTCGCGGGTGCGGCATGCCACGCTCACCGCAACAGGATCCACACGCCGAGCGCGGCGAACAAGGCGGCAGCTGCAAGTCGCGCGGCGCGCAACGGAAGCTTGTGCGCGAAACGCGCCCCGAGAAACACGACCGGCACGTTGGCGACGAGCATCCCCGCGGTGCTGCCGGCGATGACCTGCCACAAGGGCTGGTAGTGCGCCCCGAGCACGACCGTCGCGATCTGGGTGCGGTCGCCGAGTTCGGCGACGAAAAAAGCGATGACCGATACGACGAACACCCCGTGCCCGCGCCGCGGCGGAGCATCTGCCGGCTCCTCCTTTTCGGGGAGCAGTGCCCACGCCGCGACCGCCAGGAACGAGAGCCCGATCAACCAGCGCTGCACCTCCGGGGTCATCCAGTGCGCGAGCCAGGCGCCGAGTTCCGCCGCGATCGCGTGGCTGAGCAGCGACGCCACAAGGATGCCGCCGCAGATCGGCCACGGCTTGCGGAACTTGGCTGCCAGCACCAGCGACAGCAATTGGGTCTTGTCGCCGATCTCGGCGAGCGCGACAGCGCCCAGCGAAACGAGGAAGGCTTCCAAACGGAACTCCCGGGGCCGGTGACGCGCGACAATCCCGACGCGCGTTCCGGCCCGGACACGCCCATCGCGACTGTCGGTCTCGCCTGCCTCGCGGACTGCCTGCGCCACGGCCTGCCGGCCGAGTGTGTTGACGCAAGCCTTCCGGCGACATGCCGGAAGCGGCTACTCCCCGACGGAGTGCGCGCAGACTAGCGGTTGCAGCGGTGCTTGGCAACGCAAGCCGCTGTTGTGGACAGACGGGTGCGGCGGCAGCGGCTGCGCCGATTCCGGTCTGCACAGGACGCGCGGGTTGTTCAGAGCGACGCGGCTACAATCGCCGGATGCCCGAACGCGAACCGAACGCCTGGATTCCCCACCCGCTTCGCAAGCTGGGGGGTCTCGCCCTCACCCTCGCTCTCAATCGTCTCGTGGCGCTGGATCCTGAAACGCGGGAGGCCATCGGGCGCCTGGAAGGCCGCCGGATCGGCGTCTACCTGCGAGGGCCGGAACTCGCCTTCGCGCTCGCCGCGCGCAACAGCACGCTGCAGATCGAGCCGCCGCCGGAAGCGGGCCGCGACGGCGGCGCCAGCGATTTCGAAGTCAAGGCGACGCCCGGCTCGCTGCTGGCGATGGTGCTGGGCCGCGACGGCGATGCGCGCCCGCCCGGCAAGGTCGAGATCGCGGGCGACGCGGAACTCGCGCGCCAGGTCCAGAAGCTCGCGCGCGAGTACCGGCCCGACTTCGAAGCGGCGTTCACGGCGGTATTCGGCGAAGTGGTCGGCACCACGATCGCGCGCGCGCTGCGCGATGCCGCGAAATGGGCCGGCGAAGGCGCGCGCCATTTCCGGGACGACACCATCGACTGGTTGCGTGACGAAGCCCGCGTCACGGTCCCGCACCCCGAAATGAACGCGTTCCTCGACGACGTCGACGACTTGCGGGACCGAACCGAACGGCTGGCGGCGCGCATCGCGCGATTCGGGACAGACAAGCCATGACACCGCTGCGCCTGTTGCCGCGCGTGGTGCACGTCGCCGCGGTACTGGTGCGATATCGCGTCGACGACCTGATCGACGAACAACATGCCTTGCGCCCGCTGCGCTGGCTGCGCGTATTCCTGCCGCGCCCGCGCAAGCCGATCGCGGCGTTGCCGCGTGGTGCGCGGCTGCGTGCCGCGCTGACGGAGCTCGGGCCGATCTGGGTCAAGGCGGGGCAAGTGCTCTCGACCCGCCGCGACCTGATCCCGGAGGACGTGGCCGAAGAACTCGCGCACCTCCAGGATCGGGTCACGCCGTTCCCCGGCGCCGAGGCGCGCGCGATCGTCGAGCAGTCGCTCGGCAAGCCGATCGGCGAGCTGTACGCGAGCTTCGACGAGACGCCGCTCGCCTCGGCCTCGGTCGCGCAGGTGCACGCCGCGCGCTTGCACGCTTCGCCGGCCGCGGCCCTGCGCTCCTCCGGCGCGGGCATGGCGCCTCCGCGCGACCGCGAAGTCATCGTCAAGGTCCTGCGGCCGAACATCCGCAAGAACATCCGGCAGAACCTCGAACTGCTTGACGCGCTGGCGTGGCTGGTGCAGCGCTGGCACCCGCAGGCCGACAAGATCCGTCCGCGCGACATGTTCAACGAAGTCGCGCGCACCCTGCACAACGAGCTGAACCTCCAGAACGAGGGTGCCAACGCGAGCCTGCTGCGACGCAACTTCGAGGGCTCGGACGACTTGTACGTGCCGGAAGTGTTCTGGTCGCACACCTGCGAGAAGGTGCTGACCATGGAGCGCGTCTATGGCATTCCCGCCGACGACGTCGCCGCGCTGGACAAGGCGGGGATCGATCGCCGGGTGCTCGCCGAGAAGGGCATACGGCTGTTCTACGAGCAGGTGTTCCGGGACAACTTCTTCCACGCCGACGCGCACCCCGGCAACATCTGGGTCGATCCCGCGCGCTCGCGCGAACCACGCTTCATCGCGCTCGATTTCGGGATCATGGGATCGCTTCCCGAAGAGGACCAGTACTGGCTCGCGGAAAATTTCATCGCGATGTTCGAGCGCGACTACCACCGGATCGCCGAACTCCACATCGCCGCCGGCTGGATGCCGCGCACGATCCGCGTCGACGAACTGGAGGCGGCGATCCGCACGGTCTGCGAGCCCTACTTCACGCGGCCGCTTTCGGAAATCTCGCTCGCCGAGGTGGTGGCGAAACTGTTCAGCGTGGCGCGCAAGTTCGAGCTCACCCTGCAGCCGCAACTGATCCTTCTGCAGAAGACCCTGCTGAACGTGGAAGGGCTTGGCCGCCAGGTCGATCCCGGCATCGACATCTGGTCGGTGGCGCAACCGGTCCTGGAGCGGATCCTCGCCGACCGTTACAGCGCCCGGCATGCGCTCCGGGAAATGCGCAAGCGCATCCCCGAGTGGCTGCGCATCGCGCCGCTGATTCCGGAGAAGATCCACGACGCCCTGGAGGCGCTGGCCCGGGGCAACGGACCGCTGCAGTTCGGCGAGCGCGAGCTCGAACACCTGCGGATGCTGCAGCGCGAGGTCCAGCGACGGATCCTTGCGGCGGCGTTCGGCGGCGCGCTGCTCGTGGGCGCCGGCCTCGTGTTCGCGCTGGGCGACCGCTACGGGATCTGGCCACCGATCGTGCTCGCGGTGATCGGCGTGGCGAGCTTCGTCGCCGCCTGGCCGTGGAGTCGCGCCAAGGAGTAATGGCCCGCGGCCCCGCAGGGTGGATTTAAAACCGCGCGCCGGCGCGCCCCTGGTTGGCGACCGCCGCGGCCTTGGCCGCGATGGCATCGGCGTCGCCGAGGTAGAAATGCTCGACCGGCGTCAGCGCCTCGTCGAAACGGTACACCAGCGGCACGCCGTTCGGGATGTTGAGGCCGGGAATGTCGGCGTCCGAAATGCCGTCGAGGTACTTCACCAGTGCCCGCATCGAATTGCCATGCGCGGACACCAGCACCCGCTGCCCGGATCGAATCGCAGGTGCCAGCACCTCGTGCCAGTACGGCAGCACCCGCGCCACGGTGTCCTTCAGGCACTCGGTCAGCGGAATCTGCGCGGGGTCGAGCTTGGCGTAGCGCGGATCGTGGGCGAAGCTGTTCTCCGACGGATCGAGCGGCGGCGGCGGCACGTCGTAGCTGCGACGCCAGATGTGCACCTGCTCGTCGCCGTGTCTTGCCGCGACCTCGGCCTTGTTGAGTCCGGCCAATGCGCCATAGTGGCGCTCGTTCAAGCGCCAATCGGTGACCACCGGCAACCAGGCAAGGTCCATCGCGTCCTGGACGCCCCACAAGGTGTGCACCGCGCGGGTCAGCACCGAGGTGTGCGCGATGTCGAACGCGTAGCCTTCCCGCTTCAACAGTTCGCCGGCTTCGCGGGCTTCGCGCCAGCCCTGCTCGGAGAGGTCGATGTCGACCCAACCGGTGAAACGGTTCTCCTGGTTCCACAGCGACTGGCCATGGCGGATCATCACGAGGGTGTGCATGGCATCGCCCATTCGGAACATCGGCCCATTCTAGCGAAAGCGCGGCAGCGGGCGGCCACGGCCGGAAGCGCGCGATGATGGGTTCTTCGAGCCCGGGTCGCGCCATGCGGGCATCGGACGCGGGAAGGAACACGCGCAGATGACCCGGAAGTCACGCATGACGTGCGCCCTATTGTCAACACCGTAATAGTCGGGCACGATCGCTACCGGACTACGCGCACGCCGCAGGAGGTTCCGATGCGATCCGTACATCTTCGTAGCTTCGCTTTCGCCGTCTTCGCAGCCCTGCCGCTGGCGCTCGCCGCCTGCGTGAGCGGCGTGAACGGCTCGGTCGATGTCGCCGCCGGCTCCAGCGTCTCGGACGCGACCACCGTGAACGGGTCGGTGAACGTCGGCGCGAAGGCCAAGGCCGACAAGGCATCCACGGTCAATGGTTCGGTCCACCTCGCCGAAGGCGCCCAGGTGGGCGAGGCCGCAACGGTCAACGGCGGCATCACGCTCGGCGAGAACGCCACCGCCGGCAGCGTCACCACCGTCAACGGCAAGGTGAGCATGGAAAAAGGCGCCACGGTTTCGGGAAATGTCGAGGCGGTCAACGGCACGCTCACCCTCGCGCCGGGATCCGCCGTGAACGGGTCGCTGACCAACGTCAACAGCCAAATTTCCGTGGACGGCGCGCACGTCGGCCAGGGCATCACCACCGTCAATGGCGACATCGAAGTCACCGGCAAGGCCGTGGTCGATGGCGGCATCCGGGTCAAGAAGCCGAACGACAACGGTGTGTTCGGCATCCACTTCGACAGCGACAACGTGCCGCGGATCGTGATCGGCCCGGGCGCGACCGTGAACGGACCGCTCACCTTCGAGCGCCCGGTCCATCTCTACATCAGCGACCAGGCGCACGTTGCCGGGCCGATCACCGGTGCGGAGGCGACCAGGTACTCTGGCGCGACGCCGCCGCCGTCGTCCTGAGGGAAAAGACGGGAGACGGGGCGACGGAAAAACGGGAAGACGGAGAGACGGGGAGACGGACAGCGAGGCCTGAGTCGCGTCTCTTCGTTTGAGCGAGCGCAGCGGGCGTCGTCTCTACTTCTTCCCGTCTTCCGTCTTCCGTCTCAGAACGGCAGGGTGAGCGTGCTGTCGCACGCGAGGATCTGCGCGCGAAAGGCGTCCTGGATGCGCTTCAGCGCATCGGGATTGTCGGCGTCGAAGCGCAGCACCAGCACCGGCGTGGTGTTGGACGCGCGCACCAGGCCCCAGCCGTCCGGCCAGTCGGCGCGCAGCCCGTCGATCGTCGTGAGCCGCGCACCTTCGAAGTGCGCGGCTTCGCGGAAGCGTGCAATGAAGGGATGGCTCTGGCCTTCCTGCATCTGGATGTGCAGCTCGGGCGTGGACACCCCCTTGGGAAGCGTCGCGAAGATCTCCTCCGGCGTGCGGCCTTCGGGGTCGTCGGCGAGGATTTCCAGCAGCCGCGCGGCAGCGTAGACGCCGTCGTCGAAGCCGTACCAACGCTCGCGGAAGAAGAAGTGCCCGCTCATCTCGCCGGCGAGCTGCGCGCCGGTTTCCCTCATCTTGGACTTGATCAGCGAGTGGCCGGTCTTCCACATCAGCGGACTGCCGCCGGCCTGCAGGATCAGCGGCTGCAGGTGCCCGGTGCACTTCACGTCGTACAGGATCGTGGCGCCGGGATTGCGCACCAGGACGTCCTGCGCGAACAGCATCAGGACGCGATCGGGATAGACGATCTCGCCGTCCCTGGTCACGACCCCCAGGCGATCCCCGTCGCCGTCGAAGGCGAGGCCGAGGTCGGCGCCGGTCTTCTGGACCGTCAGGATCAGGTCGGAAAGGTTCGCCGGCTCGGACGGATCGGGATGGTGGTTCGGGAAGGTCCCGTCGACCTCGCAATAGAGCGGGACCGGTTCGCAGCCGATCGCGTGCACCACGCCTGGCGCGGTGTTGCCGGCGATGCCGTTGCCGCAGTCGACCACGACCTTCAGCGCGCGGCCGGTCTGGATGTCCGAAGCGATGCGCTCGATGTATTCGGGGGCAATGTCGTACTGCCGAAGGTTGCCCTCGCCCTCGGTGAAGCGCCCCTCGACGATGCGCTGGTACAGATCCTGGATCGCATCCTCGGCCAGCGTTTCTCCACCGATCACGACCTTGAAGCCGTTGTAGTCGGGCGGATTGTGGCTGCCGGTCACCGACACGCACGAACCGGTGTTGAGCTGGTACGCCGCGAAATAACTGACCGGCGTCGGCACCGCGCCGATGTCGATCACGTCGACGCCCGCGGCGCGCAGGCCTTCGATCAGCGCGTCGGAAAGATCCGGTCCGGACAGGCGGCCATCGCGGCCGACCACGATCTCCGCGAGTTCCTTGTCGCGCACGGCGCTGCCGATCGCGCGACCGAGCTGGCGCGCGACGCCGGTACTCAGCGTCTTGCCGACGACGCCCCGGATGTCGTAGGCGCGGAAGATCCCGCGGTCGGGCAGCGCATCGTCGTGCTGGACCGGCGCCGCCGCCGTGGCCGCGGCCGCCTGCGCGGGCTCGGCCACCCGCCTGGGCGCGGGCGCCGGCGACCTGGGTGCCGCCGCGATGACGTCGGCCAACGCCGGTTCCTCTGCCGACGCGGCACCGCCGAGGCGCACGCGCAGGCGCGGCCGCCACCACAGCAACGCGATACCCAGAAACAGCGCGACCACGGCGAGCGCGAGTGCCGGAACGAGCGAGCGGGTGATGGGCAGCCAGTAATCGGGCGGCGCCGAGGTGATGACGAACAGGCTGTGCGGAACGCGCACCCCAGCGTCGTCGTTCAACGACGGGCCATGCTCGCCGACGCTGTCGAGCAGGACGTCGCCCGACTTGCCGGTCTGGCGCAACTCCAGCCGGCCTGCGCTGATCCGGGGGGTGCTCATCGCGATGCGCATCAGCGAATCGCTGAAATCGACGGTGGCGTACGCCAGCACCTTGCCGTCGGGTCCGGCAATGGGGCCGGCAAAGCTCAGGGTGCGCGCGACCGGCGACTGGGCGGGACCGAGTTCATCGTTGCTCAGCGCCGACATCAGTTGCGCCGCGCGCGCATAACCGAGTTCCTGCAGGTTGCCGTGCAGCACTTCGTTCAATTGCGCGCTGTAAAGGGTCACCTTGGGCGCGCCGTCGATGGCGGCCTGGACCTGCTTCGCGGCGGCGGCCAGCGCCGCCGGACCGGCGCCGGAGGCGAGTTCCGCCACCACCGCCGGCTGCGCAAGCGCCCGCGCGACTTCCGCGCGCTTGTCCGCGACGATCGCGGTGATCTTCTGAGCGGCTTCCTGCTTGCCGCTCGCCAGCGCCTGCATAGCCGATGCCTGGCGGGTGATCTGCCACGTCTGCCAACCCATGAACAAGCCGAACAGCAGCAGCAAGGTGCCGAGCGCCAGGGCGATATCGGCCGCGACTTCCGCCAACCCGCGGCGCAGGCTGAGGCGCGCACGCACCGCGTGTGCGGCCTCGTGCACGCTGGGAGATTTCCTCACCGCGGATTCGTCTGCCATGTCTTCACGCGACTCCGGTGGAGCCGAACCCCCCTGCGCCGCGTCCACTCGCAGCGAATTCATCGACAACGCGCCAGGCCATCCGCGCCACCGGCACCACCAGCAACTGGGCAATGCGGTCCCCGGGCCGGATGGTAAACGGCAGCTTGCCGCGGTTCCAGCAGGAAATCATCAGCGGGCCCTGGTAATCGGCGTCGATCAATCCGGTCAGGTTGCCGAGCACCAGGCCGTTTTTGTGGCCGAGGCCCGAACGCGGCAGGATCAGCGCGCACCAGCCGGGATCGGCGATGTGGATCGCGAGCCCGGTCGGCACCAATGCGGTGTCACCCGACGACAACACGATGTCGCTATCCGGCGCCGCGCGCAGGTCCATCGCGGCACTGCCGTCGGTCGCATACGCCGGCAGCGGAATGCTGTCGCCGAGCCTCGCGTCGAGGCGCTTGAGGTCCACCGCGACTTCGCAACCGGGCAAGCCCGCACTCATGCCTGCCCCCGCGCGTGGAAACGCCGGGCGATGCGGTCCACCAGCGCTTTCGCGAGTTCGACCTTGGAGGTGCGCGGCAATGCCTCGCTGCCGCCCGGCCAGAAAAGCTCGACGGCATTGTCGTCGACGCCGATCCCCACGTGTTCGCCGACGAGGTTTGCCGCCAGCATGTCCAGCTTCTTGCGGACGAGCTTGGCGCGCGCGTGCTCGGCAAGCTGGTCGGTCTCGGCGGCGAAGCCGACCACGAAGGGGCGCGGCTCGA
>DASSOQ010000011.1:0-8000 GCA_035700365.1 Rhodanobacteraceae bacterium
GCAGCAGGCGGCGCGCGACTGCTCGGCCGGCATCCCGACGAGCCAGGGCAGCCAGTACTTCGGCATGGTTTCCTTGCCCATCATGTCCCATGGATGGATCAGGATCGCGGCGCCGAGGTCCGCCGCCGCTTCGAAGAACGGGAACAGCTCGGGTGCGTCGAGGTTCCAGTTGTTGACGTGTGATCCGATCTGCACGCCCTGTAGGCCGAGCTGCTCGACGCAATGCTCCATTTCCTCGATCGCGAGGCGCGGCGACTGCAGGGGCACGGTGCCGATGCCCGCATAGTTGCGGGGATACCGGCGGCAGGTTTCGGCGGTGTCCTCGTTGAGGAAGCGGTGCAGCTCGCGCGCCTGGTTGGGCTTGGCCCAGTACGAAAACAGCACGGGCACGGTCGAGATCACCTGCACGTGAACGCCGAGCTTCGCGCATTCGTCCCTGCGGAACTCCGGATCGAAGGCGTTCTGCCAGACCTCCCGGAAGAACTTGCGGTCCTTGTAGATCCGGTGGTGGCCGCCCGCGTTCACCATCACCGGAAAGCGGGGATCGCCGTATTTTTCGGCGAGGTCCGGCCATTCCGGCGGCAGGATGTGCGAATGGACGTCGATTTTCAGCATGCCGCAAGTATAGGCGATGGGTCGCTGGCGGCAGCGCCGTGGCCACTCACGGCGCGCTTCGTTCCGTGACCAACGACACGGCCGCGTGCATTTCATCGCCCCTTCAGGCCCGGGATGCGGGATTGACCGCGTGCTTGGCCATGCTGATTCGAGCTGTGAGCGCGGGTCTTCGTACCCTGATATGCGATTTGCGGCATCATTGGCGAATCTGACGGTGGGGGGCACGCGTGGAGGGCTTCTGGCTGCGGCTGAAACAACGCAAGCTGGTGCAGTGGTCCGCCGCGTACATCGCCGGATCGTTCGCGCTCATCCAGGGACTCGACGTGGTGGCGCAGCGCTTCGGCTGGCCGGGCCGGATCGAGAAGCTGGTGATCCTCGCGCTGGCGGTCGGCTGCTTCGTGACCCTGGTGCTGGCGTGGTACCACGGCGATCGCGGCGCGCAGCGGGTGGGCGGCACGGAACTCCTGATCATCGCCCTGCTCCTGGCCATTGGTGGCGGCGGGCTGTGGGCCTATGCCCGCACGCCGCAGGCGTCGCCGAGACAGGCGGTCGCCGCAGCGCGTAGCCCGGATACAGCGAAGCGGAATCCGGGGACAGCGGCCAGCGCCGTCCCGAGTTCCACGGCCGGACCTGTTTCATCCGGACTCCCGGACTTCGGCGTCGCGCAGGACATTCCCGGCAAGTCCGTAGCGGTGTTGCCGTTCGCCAACGAGAGCGGCAACAAGGACGAGCAATTTTTCTCCGACGGTTTGTCCGACGACCTGATCACGGCGCTGTCGCAGTTCGCCGGCTTGAAAGTCATCAGTCGCAATTCGGCGTTCCAGTTCCGCGACAGCAGCGACAGCAGCAAGGTCATCGGCCAAAAGCTCGGCGTCGCGCACCTGCTGGAAGGTTCGGTGCAACGCGGGGGCGACGAGGTGCGGATCACCGCGACGCTGGTCAATGCGTCCGACGGCAGCATCCTTTGGTCGCAGCGCTACGACAAGCCTTACAAGGATCTGTTCGCGCTGCAGGATGCCATCACGCAATCCGTGGCCACGGCGCTGAAGGCGAAACTGCTGACCGCGCCCGGTGCGGCGGTACAGAGCGACCGCCCGCCCAGTGGCAATCTGGATGCCTATACCGCGTATCTGCGCGGCATTGGGAAGTCCAACCTTGGCACAGAATCGAGCCTCCACGCGGCCATCGCGGCTTTCGAGCAGGCGATCCGTCTGGACCCGAAATACGCGGCGGCGTACGCGCAGTTGTCGAGAATGTGGTCCGGCCTGGGCGGCCAGTACCTCGGAGGCCCGGAGGCGAAGCAGGCTTATGCCAAGGCGCGCAGTGCGGCGGATACGGCACTGGCACTCGCCCCCGGTCTGGCGCTGGCCCACTTGGCGCGTGCCAAACTGCTGCTGACCGCGGACTTCAACTGGACGGGCGGGAAGTCCGAGGCGCAGCGTGCGTTGCAATTGGCACCGAACGACGCCTACGCCAGGTTTTTCGTCGCCGGCACCCTGGCTACGCTCGGGCAGACACGCCGGGCGATGGACCTCACCCGGCAGGCGCTGCAGGCCGATCCGCGGCGCGCCAACTGGTATAGCTGGCTGGCGACTTATCTCACCGGGCTGGACCGTCTGAATGAGGCCGCCCAGGCCGCGAAGACCTCGGTCGTCCTGCAGCCCGGTGCGATGGGCTATCAGGAAACGCTCGGGATCGTGGAAATTCTCCGTGGTGATGCCCGGGCCGCGCTGGCCGCGGCGCAACAGGAACCGCCCGGCGTCTTTCGTGAGCTTGCATTGACGCTGGCGTTGCAGATCGGCTCCGATCGCGCGGTGGCCGATGCAGCATTGAAGAAATTGATCGCCAGCCACGCGCAGGATGCCGCGTACCAGATTGCCGAGGTCTTTGCGCTGCGCCGCGATCCGGCCCCGACGTTCGAATGGCTGGACCGGGCGTGGGCCAATCGTGACCCCGGCATCCAGTACCTGCTCTTCGACCCCTTCATCCTGCGCTACCGCGACGACCCGCGTTTCGCCGCGTTCTGCAAGAAGGTCGGCCTGCCCACAACCACCGACGCCGTGGCGATGAAGTAGCCCAACCGTCACTCGGTGGGCGGCTTTTTCCCGTCATGCCCAGCCTCGCCCAGGTGGTGCAGCCCGCGGCGGGGAATCCGGCTTGTGACGCGGAGCCGCGACCGCGCCGGCACCAGGCCTGCGTGTCGCTCCCGGATTCTTGCTGATCACTTCCGCAGCGCGCATGCGGGGGCGGGAATAACGATTCCCGGGCGGCGCGCGACTGGCGGCTTCGCTCTTCATTCCCGCCCAGGCGGGAATCCAGCGGACGATGCTGAAGGCAGGCACGCGGTTCTTGCGCGTGCCGTGCGCAACGCAGGCAGAAATGAAGGGTCAGGTTCCCCCGGTATGCGCCAGGCGCGCGAGCCTCGCGCGCGGCCCCGTGATATCGATCCGTTGGGAAGCAAGCCAGGCGTCGTCGTAATACGAACCTGCGTAACGGTCGCCGCCGTCGCAGATCAAGGTGACCACCGGGCCGGTTTCGCCGGCGGCCTTCATTTCGGCCATCAGCTGCAGCGCGCCCACGAAGTTGGTGCCGGTGGAGCCGCCGCAGCGCCGGCCCAGCAGTTTTTCCAGCACCCGGAGCGCCGCCGTGCTGTCGGCGTCGGGGACGCGGATCATGCGATCGATCACGTGGGGCAGGAACGACGGCTCGACCCGCGGGCGGCCGATGCCTTCGATGCGCGATCCGCGCTCCAGCGTGAGCATCGGGTCGCCGGTCCGGTAGTAGTCGAGGAACACCGAATTTTCCGGATCGACCACCGCCAGCATCGTGCGCTGCTCGTGGTGCGCGCAGCCGTAGCGGATGTAGCGTCCGAGCGTTGCCGAAGTCCCGCCGGTGCCTGCGCCGACCACGATCCAGCGTGGCACGGGATCGGGCTCGAGCTGCATCTGGCGGAAGATCGACTCGGCGATGTTGTTGTTGCCGCGCCAGTCGGTCGCGCGTTCGGCATGGGTGAACTGGTCCATGTAATGGCCGCCGCGCTCTTCGGCGAGCTGCTGCGCGGCGCCGTACACGTCGGTTCCGTCGATCAGGTGGCACATGCCGCCGAAGAATTCGATCTGCGCGATCTTCTGCCTGGAGGTGTGCCGCGGCATCACCGCGATGAACGGCAGCGCCAGCAGGCGCGCGAAGTACGCCTCCGAAATCGCGGTGCTCCCGCTGGAGGCTTCGATCACGGGGCGATCGCGTTCGAGCCAGCCGTTGCAGATCGCGTACAGGAACAAGGAACGCCCGAGCCGATGCTTGAGGCTGCCGGTCGGGTGCACCGATTCGTCCTTGAAGTACAGCGGAATGCCGGGGAACGCCGGCAGGTCGAGGCGGATCAGATGGGTGTCGGCCGAGCGCGCGGCCTCGGCCTCGAGCGTGGCGATCGCGTGCCGGATCCATGTGTGCATCGCGGTATTGTAAGGGTCGCCCGGAGCGGGGCTGAAGCTGGGGTGGATCTACGTTCGGCAATCGGCTCGTGGTGTCGAAACCGCTCGCGCAAAAGCGCGCGCTGGGCGCGGTCTTTCGGCTTTTGCCGTGTTTGTGCAGGGTTGCAATCGTGGAATATGGGGTTTAGGGTGGCCGGGAACCCGCATCGGCACACCCAGGGGGGAAGCGCATGATCCGCGTGGTGTTGGTGGACGACCATGAACTTGTGCGCTCCGGATTGCGCCTGATCCTGGCCGGGCAGGCTGATATCGAAGTGGTGGGGGAGGCCAGCAATGCCGAAGACGGTTTGCGGCTGGTGCGGGCGACGAAGCCGGATGTCGCGCTGATCGACGTGCACATGCCCGGCATGAGCGGCATCGAACTGACCGAGCGCGTGCAGCGCGCCGACCTCCCGACCCGCATCGTGATCCTCACCGTGGTCCAGGACGCGCAGTTTCCGCGCCGCCTGCTGCAGTCGGGTGCGCTCGGCTATCTCACCAAGGGGTGCCCGGCCCAGGAATTGCTCGAGGCGGTGCGCGCGGTCGCATCGGGGCGGCGCTACCTCGACGTGAGCGTTGCCCGCGAAATGGCGCTCGCGGCAGTCGATGGCGACGGTTCGCCGCTGGAATCACTGTCTTCGCGCGAGCTCGAGGTGGCGTTGATGCTGGCGCGCGGGCTCGCGGTCAACGAGGTGGCGAGCCGGCTGCACCTCAGCGCCAAGACCATCTCGACCTACAAACAGCGCCTGTTCGAGAAGCTCGGCGTCGCGCACACGATCGCGCTCGCGCACGTGCTGTCGGCGCACGGGCTGCTGGGGGAGCCGCAAGCGCAGATATAGGCGCAGCCCGCGTGGGCCGCTGCGCGTGCAATTCGGCCGCGGCCAGGAAAAGCAGCAAGCCCTTTGCGCAGGGTCCGCGCCTGCACGCAGGGCGGACGATGTCTGCCCTGCGGTGGAGGCACACGCCGGAACTCCGCGGCGTTATTCCCGCGGCTTGTCCGCGCCCGTAGGGGCGGTGTCCCCGCCCGGCTTGGGGGCGGGCGGCGTCGTCGGCAGCACCTGCGGTGTCAGCACTGGATGGATCGCCCCGGATAGCGGCCTCGGCATCGGAATCGCCGGGTGCCGCGGTTGCGGACGCGGGTCCGGGTTGGTGGCCGGCGGCGCCGCGAACAACGATGGCGTGATCGGCTCCGGCTTCGGAACCGCCCGTGCGGCAACCTTCTCCGGCGCGACAGCCGCTGGTGTGCTTCCGGGCGCGGACTGGGACGCCGCGCCAATGGGCGGCTGCGGCGCGGCCGGCGAGGCGATCCCCGCGGGAGCCGTCTTCGGCGGCGCGGGCTGCGCCGGTGGCGCGGCATCAGGGCGGGAACCGTTGACGGCAGCCTGGCTCGCCGATTCCTGTGGGGCCTTCGGCGGGGGAGGCGTGGCAGCCGGACTGGAGCCGACCACGGCGTGGCCGTTCGCGGGCTTGGCGGACGGCGAACCCGACCCCGTGGGCTCCGGCCCGTTCGTTGCGGCGGCGTGGCGCCGGCCTTCGTCGCGGGACGCCGGCGCGGATTCGGGCTTTTCGGGCTGCGCGGCGTGTGTCGAGACGCCCGAAGCGCGCGCGCTGCGATCGGCATCCTCGTCGTCGATGTCGTGCGGAGCATGCGGCGCGGCACCCGCTTCGGCCGTGGCGGGATGCTTGCGCCGGCGGCCACCGCGACGGCCACGCCGGCGCTTGGCTCCGGTGCCTGCGGCCGCTCCGCCGCTCGTGGCGGAGCCGGCTGACGCCACGGCAGGATTTGCACCGGCGGCGGCCGTTGCATCGGCGGCGGGGGCTGTTGCCGCGTCGGTTGGCAGGGCCTCTTTCGATTCCGGTGGCGGCGTCTCCTTGCGCGCGGGCCTGCGCGCGCTCGCGCGCGGCGGCGGCTCATTGTTGCCGCCATGGGAGGAAGCCTGCGCGGCCGGCTTCTGCTGCGCCTGCCGCGATGAATCGTCGCGCGACCTCGACGATTTCGCCTGCGTGGAACGTTGCTGCGAAGGGCGGCTGCGCTGGCCGCCATTGTCACGGCCGCCGCGGCGCCCTCCACCGTGCTGCGAGGCCGAGTCCTTGCCACGCTCGGATGAACGGTCGCGGCGACCGCCCGTCGAGTCGCTGGCTTGGGACGTGCGCCCCGGGCCGGGCGACTCCAGTGCCGCGGATTCCGGCTCGGGCGCGCTGCGGAACCAGCCGAACAGTCGGCCCAGCAGGCCGCCCGTGGCGGCCGCCGGTGCGGCCGCGGGAACGGCGCTGGCCGCTTCGGCCGCCGAGACCGGTTCTGGGCGTTGCGGCATCGGCGTCGCGCGCTGGACGCCGCTGACCGCGGGCTCCTCACCGTGGATGACCACACCCATGCGTGGCTGCGGTGCGGCGATGATCTCGGTCATCCGCTCGTAGCTCGGCTTGGCGTGCTCACCCATCTCGCTTTCGCGGATGCGGGTGATTTCGAGGCGCGGCGTCTCGAGGTTGGTGTCGGCCACGATCACCACGTGCACCTTGTGGCGCAGTTCGATCTCGACCACGCCGGCGCGCTTCTCGTTCAACAGGAAGTTCGCGACCCGGGTTGGCGCCTGGACCAGCACCTGCCCGGTGTTTTCCTTCATCGCGTGTTCTTCGATCAGACGAAGGGCGGACAGGGACAGCGATTCGACGCCGCGGATCCGGCCGTGGCCGTCGCAGCGCGGGCACACGATCTGGGTGGATTCTTCCAGGCTGGGGCGCAGCCGCTGGCGGGACAGTTCCATCAGCCCGAAGCGCGATATGCGCCCGAGCTGCACGCGGGCGCGGTCGACCTTCAGCGCATCGCGCAGCTTGTCCTCCACCTCGCGCTGGTGGCGCGAGCTTTCCATGTCGATGAAGTCGATCACCACCAGGCCGCCGAGGTCACGGATTCGCAGTTGCCGGGCAACCTCGATCGCGGCTTCGCAGTTGGTGTGGAACGCGGTGTCCTCGATGTCGCTGCCCTTGGTCGCCCGCGAGGAGTTGATGTCGATCGCGGTCAGCGCTTCGGTCTGGTCGATCACGATCGAACCGCCGGACGGCAGCCGCACGTAGCGGTCGTAGGCGCTCTCGATCTGGGTCTCGATCTGGAAGCGGGTGAACAGCGGGGTGGGATCGTCGTACAGCTTGAGCTTGCGCAGGCTGTTCGGCATCACCTGCTGCATGAATTGCCTGGCGTCCTCGTAGAGTGCGGGCTCGTCGATCAGGATCTCGCCGATGTCGGGGCGCAGGTAATCGCGCAGCGCGCGGATGAACAGCTTCGATTCCTGGTAGATCAGGAACGGCGCGGACTTCGCGGCGGCGGCCTCGGTGATCGCCTTCCACAGTTGCAACAGGTAGTCGAGGTCCCACTGGAGTTCCTCGGCGTCGCGGCCCACGCCCGCGGTGCGCACAATCAGGCCCATTTCATCGGGAACCGCGATGTGCTGCAGCGCCTCCTTGAGCGCCTGGCGGTCGTCGCCCTCGATGCGCCGCGACACGCCGCCGGCGTTCGGGCTGTTGGGCATCAGCACCATGTAACGCCCGGCCAGCGAGATGTAGGTGGTGAGGGCGGCGCCCTTGTTGCCGCGTTCCTCCTTCTCGACCTGGACGATCAGTTGCTGGCCTTCCTGCAGCAACTCGCGGATGCCGGCCTTGCCCGGACTGGCGCCGGGCGCGAAGTACTCGCGGGCGATTTCCTTCAGGGGCAGGAAGCCGTGGCGGTCGGCGCCGTAGTCGACGAAACAGGCTTCGAGCGAAGGCTCGACCCGGGTGATCCGGGCCTTGTAGATGTTGGACTTCTTCTGTTCGCGGGAGGGGATCTCGAGGTCGAGATCGTAGAGGGATTGGCCATCGACGATGGCCACGCGCAACTCCTCACGCTGAGTCGCGTTGATCAACATGCGTTTCATTGTG
>DASSOQ010000012.1:0-26061 GCA_035700365.1 Rhodanobacteraceae bacterium
GCCGGCGGCTGGGCGATGGTTTCGAGCTGCGGCGGGAAGTCGGCGTCTTCGAACAGCAGCAGGCGATGCCCGGGTTCCGCGAGCCACGCGAGGTCGGCATCGAGGCGCGCCTGGTCCGGATGTCCGATCCATTCCAGCGCCGCCGCCGCGACACCCTCCCGGTACTCGCGGATGCCGACGCAGGCCGACCGCGCCGAACCGGCCTGCCGCACCAGCGCCCGGATCCCGGCGCCGCCCAGCCCGGGCGCGCGCACCAGGGTCAACCAGGCCCGCAGTTCCTCGTCGGTTTCCATCCGGCCAGTGTAGGGCCGTCGCCAACGAAAACGGCGCGGACCAAGCCGCGCCGTCGTGTCAGGATTTTCGTACCCGCTACCTTGGCGCTTCGATCGGATCGCGCACCCGCACCGGGCGGATGCCGTCCATCACCAGCCCGTAGCTGATGTGGTCGAAGGTGCGAAACACCATCACGTGCCCCACGAACTCGTTCGGCAGCTGGACCTTCGGCCCGAAATCGCGGCGGGTGGTGCTGCCCTTCACCAGGTCGGTGACGGTGTCGCCAGGCTGGTAGATCGCGAACGTCGCGCCATTGTCGACGCCATCGGCGCTGCCGACGTTCAGGGCGATCACATCCATCGGCCCCTCCACCGAAATGCCGTCGTAGTCGTTGGACAGCGCCATGACCTGGGCGTTGCCCGGCACGTTGCGCGCGGCGTGCGGGTAGAAGGTGAAGTCGTACGGCGTGTCGTCGACGGGCATCAGGCGGTCGCCGGCGCGGATCTCCATCCTGGCGTTGGTGAGCAGCAGGGTGGCCGGATCCCCGACCTTCAGCACGCGTGCGGTGCCGATCACCCGCACTTCGGTGGCGATCTCCTGGCCGCGACCGAAGTGGCCATCGTTGCGGAAATCCTCCTGCCACGGCCCGGGCGCCAGGTCCACGTTGTTGTTTACAAGATGGCCGATGTCGTCGATCCGGCCGTCGTCATTGAACTCGCGGTACACGTGGGTCGGCCGAACGATCGCGTAACGCTGTCCGTCGACCGCGCCGCGGAGCTGGCGCACGTACAGGTTCATGCCTTCGGTGGCGCGCGGCTCGTTCTCCTCGACCGCCACCACGTACGGGGTCCGCCTCAGTTGTTCCGCCGTAAGTACCCGGAAGTCCTTGAGAAACGGCTTGATCGCCGAGAGCGGCACGGTGGGGATCGGATTGGCTTCGACCGCCGGGCGCTTGACCACCCGCAGCTTGTCGACGTCGAGGTCGAGCACGTCGCCCGGGTAGATCCGGTGGGGGTTGTAGACCTGCTGGTTGACGTCCCAGATCTCGGGCCACAGCCACGGTTTCTTGAGGAACCGGGCGGAAATGCTCCACAGCGTGTCGCCCTTCTTCACCGTGTAGGTGTGCGGGTGATCGGCGCGCAACTGGGCGCCCGCGGCATAGGCGCCGAACGTGACAGCCAAGCCCGCGGTGAGCGCAAGCAATTTCTTAAGCATGACCGGCAATCCCCCGATCCCCCAGCAGTTTGGCCGAGTGTACCCGAATGGCCCACCGCGGCAAGCACAAATTTCACATTTGGTGACGCACTGATCGGAACCGGTGCCGCGCGCCGTCCTGTTACGCTATCCGGCACGTGAAATCGCGCTTTGCGCCCCCATTTTCCTGCCTGTCACCCGCTTTCCACCCCGATCCGCCATGGCCAAACTCGACATCCTGGAATTCCCCGACCCGCGCCTGCGGCTGGAGGCCAAGCCGGTCGAGGTGTTCGACGCCAGGCTCCGGCAGCTCGCCGACGACATGCTGGAGACGATGTACGAGGCGCCCGGCATCGGCCTGGCCGCGACCCAGGTCGGCGAACAGAAGCGGCTGCTGGTGATCGACGTCTCCGAAGACCACGACTCGCCGTTGGTGCTGGTCAATCCGGAGCTGCTGGATTCCCGCGGCACCGAGGTGTGCCAGGAAGGTTGCCTGTCCTTCCCGGGGCTGTATGCCGAAGTCGAGCGCTGCGAATGGGTGCGCGTGAAGGCGCAGGATGCCACCGGCAAGTCGTTCGAAATCGAGACCGACGGCCTGCTCGCGGTCTGCATCCAGCACGAGATGGATCACCTGGTCGGCAAGGTTTTCGTCGATTACCTGTCGCCGCTGAAGCGCTCCCTGCTGCTGCGCAAGCTCGAGAAGCAGCGGCGCAAAGCAAGCTGACGTGACGCCGCCGGCGAGCCGCATGAGGCTGGTGTTCGCCGGCACCCCGGATTTCGCGGTGCCCGGGCTGCGCGCGTGCATCGCCAGCGGCGCCGAGGTCGCGGCGGTTTATACGCAGCCCGATCGCCCGTCGGGGCGAGGGCGCAGGCTCGCCGCGGGTCCGGTCAAGCAGGCCGCCCTCGCCGCGGGCATTCCGGTCGAGCAGCCGGCCTCTCTGAAAACCGCCGAAGCGCAGCAGCGACTGCGTGAATACGCGCCCGATCTCCTGGTGGTGATCGCCTACGGCTTGATCCTGCCGAAAGCGGTACTCGCGATCCCGGGCCTCGGTTGCTGGAACGTGCATGCCTCGCTGCTGCCGCGCTGGCGCGGCGCGGCGCCGATCCAGCGCGCGATCCTCGCGGGCGATGCCGAGGCCGGGGTGTGCCTGATGCAGATGGAGGCGGGCCTCGATACCGGCCCCGTGCTGCTTTCGGCACGCACGCCGATCGCGCCGGACGACACCGGCGGTTCGCTGCATGACCGCCTGGCCGCCCTCGGCGCGCAGGTCCTGGCCGAAGGATTGCAGCGGGTCGCGCAAGGTGCAATGCTCGCCCCGACGCCGCAATCCAGCGAACACGCCACCTACGCCCACAAGCTGGACAAGTCCGAGGCAAAGCTCGATTTCACGCGGCCCGCGCCCGAACTGGAACGCAAGGTGCGCGCGTTCGATCCCTGGCCCGTGGCGGAAGCGGAAATCGCCGCTGAGCGGGTGCGGGTGTGGCAGGCAAAAGCAGGGGCGCGGATACCGCAGGCCGGGGCCAGGAAGCCGGGCTCCATCGTCGCCGCTTCGAAACACGGCATCGACATCGCCTGCGGCGAAGGCGTGCTGCGTATCCTGAAGCTGCAACGCGCCGGCGGACGCGCGATTTCGGCCGCCGATTACCTCAACGTCCGTCCGGAATTGAAGACGGCGTAGGCGGAACCCGCCAAGCGGTTTCGGCCGGATCCAGCGGAAGCGGCCGCACCGATTCCGCCCTACGAACGGCGACGACGGATGGCCCATGCCGCCAGCGCGCCCGCAATGGCTGCGCCCGCAACCACTGCCGTCTTTTCGCGCGGACCGAAGCGGTTGGGGCGCGTCTCGAACCGATCCTGCTCGGGATAATCGCGCGCGGCGAGGCGCGCGTCGCGCAACGCGATCTGGATCACCTGCGCCGGATGCAGCGCTCGTCGATCCGTGAGCGATGCGATCTGGGTGCGGCAGGAGAACCCGTCGGCGATGATCAGCGTGTCCTTGGGCGCCGCGCGTACCGCCGGCAGCAGCACGCGTTCGCCGGCCTTGAGCGAAACGTCGTAATGCGCGCCGGCTTCGTACCCGAAACCGCCGGCCATGCCGCAACAACCGGAATCCGGCATGTCGTATTCGATGCCGAGCCGGTCCAGCAACCCGCACACGTCATCGGTTC
Organism: Rhodanobacteraceae bacterium; assembly: GCA_035700365.1. Taxonomy (GTDB): domain Bacteria; phylum Pseudomonadota; class Gammaproteobacteria; order Xanthomonadales; family Rhodanobacteraceae; genus 66-474. Next base: position 3,637 of record DASSOQ010000012.1, read on the forward strand.
CGATCAGCGACTTGTGGTGGCAGTGCGCGTGCACCACGGCCTTGCCACCCAGCCGGGGCAGCTTGCCCTCCGCATGGCGGGTCAGGAATTCCGCGAGGGTGAAGGTTTGCCCCGCGAGCTTGCGCGCGTCCGGATCGGCCGGAAACAGGTTCGGCAGCTCGTCGCGGAACACCGCGGTGCAACTGGGTTCCAGGCCGATCACCGGCACGCCGGCGCGGATGTCGTCGCGCAGCCTGGAAAGGATCTGGCGCAACTTGTGGCGCGCGAGGTCCAGCATGCCGTAGTCGTACAGCGGCCGTCCGCAACACAGCGCGCCGCGCGGCAGCGCGACCTCGCAGCCCATGGCTTCCAGCGCCTCGACCGCGGCGATGCCGACTTCCGGCTCGAAATGATTGGTGAAGGTGTCGGGCCACAGCAACACGCGCCGGCCTTGTTGCGGTCGCGGGCGCCGGTGATGGAACCAGTGCTTGAACGTGTGTTCGGCGAATCCCGGCAGCTCGCGCTCCGGCTCGATGCCGGCAACCCTTTTGAAGGCGCGTGAAGCCGTGAGCTTGTTGGCCATGGCCGGCACGAAGGAGGCAACGCGCGCGCCCCACGGGATCAGTCCGAACAGGTATGCGGATACCGGACGCAATCGCCCACGGTAATAGTGCGACAGGAACTCGGCCTTGTAGCTCGCCATGTCGACCCGCACCGGGCAGTCGCCCTTGCACCCCTTGCAGGCGAGGCACAGGTCCAGCGCGTCCTTGACTTCTTCGCTGCGCCAGCCGTCGGTGATCGTCTCGCCGTGCAGCATTTCGAACAGCAGCCGCGCGCGCCCGCGCGTCGAATACTTTTCCTCGCGGGTCGCCATGAAGCTCGGGCACATGGTGCCTTCGCCGCCGAGCCTGCGGCACTTGCCGACCCCGAAGCAACGCTGCGCCGCCATCGCGAAGCTGCCGCCGTCGTCCGGAAACTGGAAATGCGTTTTCAGCGGCGGGATGCGGTTCGCCAGCGGCATCCGCAGGTTGGTGTCGAGCGGATACGGATCGGACACCTTGCCGGGATTCATGCGCCCATCCGGATCCCAGATCGCCTTGAACTCGCGGAACGCGCCGATCAGCTCGGGCCCGAACATGCGCTCCAGCAGCTCGCCGCGTGCCTGGCCATCACCGTGCTCGCCCGACAGCGAGCCGCCGTAACGTACCACGAGGTCCGCCGCCGCTTCCATGGTGCGGCGGTAGTTGGCGATGCCCTCCGGCGTGCGCAGGTCCCAGTCGATCCGGGTATGGACGCAACCGGCGCCGACGTGCCCGAACAGCGCGGCGATGCGCCGGCCGTGGTCGTTGATCAGGCACTCGAAGTCGCGCAGGAAATCGCCGATCCGCTCCGGCGCGACCGCGGCATCCTCGAAGGATGGCCAGCCGGGATGATCGCCCGGAATCTTGGAGTGGCCGACGCCGCCTTCCCGCAGTTCCCAGATTTCCTTTTGATTTTCGGGGCCGGCGTAGCACTTGATTTCACGCTGGTCGCCGCCCTTGAGGTCATCGATCATCCGCTGCGCCTGCGTGATCGCTTCGTCCTTGCTCGCGGCGCCGAACTCGACCAGCAGCCAACCGTCACCTTCGGGCAGCAGTTCCACATGGCGCTCGAAGCCCTTCTCCAACTCGTGCTGCACCAGGCGCCGGTCGAACATTTCGAGGCCGATCGGCTGGTAGCGCTGCAGCGCCGCGGCATGATCGGCGGCGGTGTAGCCGTCCCCGTAGCCGATCATCACCAGTACCCGGCATTGCGGGCTCGGGATCAACTTGCAGCGCGCGCGCAAGGTGAGCGCGCAGGTCGCCTCGGTGCCCACCAGCGCACCGGCCACGTTGAAATGGTTTTCCGGCAGCAGGCGGTCGAGGTTGTAGCCGGAAATGCGCCGCGGGATCTGCGGATAACGCGTGCGGATCAGGTCGCCGTAGCGCTCGGCCAAGGCCTTCAGCCTGCCATGGATCTCGCCGCGGCGGCCGCCGGCGCGGATGATCGCGTCCAGTTCCTCGGGCCGGGTTTCGGAGGCCACGGTCATGCGCGTGCCGTCGTAGAGCAGCACGTCCAGCGCCTCGATGTTGTCGGCGGTGACTCCGGACAGGATCGAATGCACGCCGCAGGAGTTGTTGCCGATCATGCCGCCGAGCGTGCAGCGGGTGTGGGTCGCGGGGTCGGGGCCGAACGTCAGGTAATGCTGCTCGGCCTGCTCGCGCAGGGTGTCCAGGATCACGCCGGGTTCCACCCACGCGCAGCGACCGCCCGGATCGAGTTCGAGGATCCGGTTCAGGTACTTGCTGAAGTCGATCAGCACCGCCGCGTTGACGCTCTGGCCGGCGAGTCCGGTGCCGCAACCGCGCGCGAAGATCGGCGCGCCATGGGCGCAGCACTGCGCGACCGTCGCGATCACGTCGTCCACGCTTTTCGGAACCACCACGCCGATCGGAACCTGCCGGTACACCGAGGCGTCGTTGGCGTACAGCGCGCGATCTCCCACGCCGAAGCGGACTTCGCCCTCGATCTCGCGCGCGATCGCCGCGGCCAATCCCCGCGCGTCCACCTCGCGCGCACCCGCGGGAAAGCGCTCCGCGGCCAGCGTGCGAGCGTCATTCATGGCGATCGCCGCGCGTCACGATTTTCCCTTCAGCTTCTTTTCGGCGCGGCCGATCACCCCGGCCGGGCTCGCCGCGTAGGTCATCTCGCGCGCCAACGCGCGCGACATCGTGAGCGCGATGCGTTCGCGGTTGGGTTCGCCGCGCGCCAGGCCCTTGGCGAGGTTCTTCGCGTGCTGCTTCTTGATGACCGGCGTCAACGGCATCTCGTTCGGGTCCACCACCGCCTCGACCAGCACCGGCCCCGGCGTGTTCAGCGCCTCCTTCAGGCGCCGCTCGCAATCGTCCGGCGTTTCAAGATGGAACGCCTTGAAGCCGCAGGCCTCGGCCACCTTCACGAAATCGATCGGCGCGAGTTCCACGCCGTACTGCGGGTTGCCGAGGTAGGCCATCTGTTCCCACTTGATGAGCCCCAGCACGTTGTTCTTCACCACGATGATCTTCACCGGCAGGTTGTGCTGCACGCAGGTGACGAGATCGCCCATCATCATGCTGAGGCTGCCATCGCCGGTCAGCGCGACCACCTGCCGATCCGGATACGCAGCCTGTGCGCCGATCGCATAGGGCAGCGCCGCGGCCATGCTGCACATCGTTCCCGAGAACGAGAAGTTCTGGCCGCGCTTGAGCTCGGTGCGCGCCGCGAGCGTGGTCACGGTGCCCGAGTCGCCGCACAGGATTGCGTTGTCGGCGAGCGCGTGGCCCAGGTGCCAGGAAATCGCTTCCGACTTCATGTGGCCGTCGTCGCTGACCGTGGTGCCGCGCTCGCGCATCAGCTCGCGCCAATCGCGCACGTTCTGCTGCGCGGTTTCGAGGAAGCTGCGGTCGTCGTTGCGCCGGATCAGCGGGATCAGTTCGCGCAAGGTGAGTCGCGCATCGCCCGCAAGCGCAGCGTGGATCGGATAACGCAGGCCGAGCCGTTCCGGCAAGTCGTCGATCTGCACGCCGACCGCGTTCTTCGGTTTGGCCATCCAGCCGCTGTAGGGGCTGGACGAACCGACGATCAGGAACGCGTCGCAGGTCTCCATCGCGAGCTGCGACGCGCGCGTGCCGACCAGCGCATAGCCGCCGGTGCAATACGGGCTGTCGTCGGGCACGCAATCCTTGCCGAGCAGGGGCTTGACGATCACCGCGCCCCATTTTTCGGCGAGTTCCTCGAGTTCCTTGCCGGCGCCGCGCGCGCCGGCACCGGCGAAGATCACCGGCTTCTTCCGGCCGTTCAGGACCTCGGCGGCGCGCTGCAGGTCCTCGCGCGGCGGCAGCACTTTCTGGCGCAGCGAAAACGTGCTGCTCTTGGCGAACGGATTCTTGACGGTGCGATCGTCGGTGACCGATTTCCCGGCCTGGATGTCGATCGGGATCGCGAGGTGCACGGGTCCGCGCCGCGCGATCGCGGTACGGACCGCCATGTCGGTGACGTTGACGACGTGCGCCTCGCCCATCACCCGCTGGCTGTACCAGCAGGCGTCGCGCAGGATGTCGTCGTGGTTGATGTCCTGCAGGAAATGCGTGCCGATGACGTCGTGATAGGTCATGCCGGTGACGGCGATCACCGGCGACTGGTCGATACGTGCGTCGTACAGCCCGTTCAGGAGGTGGATCGCCCCGGGCGCCGCGGTCGCGACGCACAGCGCGGGCTTGCCGGTGAACTTGCCGTACCCGCACGCGGCCATCGCCGCGGCTTCCTCGTGGCGCACGTGGATCAGGCGGATCTTGTCCTCGTGGGTGCGCAGGGCTTCGTAGAAGCCATTGATGCCGTCACCCGGCAATCCGAATGCGGTATCGATGCCCCACTCGATCAGGCGTTCGACCAGCAGGTCGGAAGCGGTTTTGTCCTTGGCCATCGTGGTCCTTCCGTGGACGTCAACGCAACGGAAGCCCCGCTTGATCGCAGAACCTCCGCACCAGCCCACGCGGCCACCCTTCCACGTCCCCGTCCCCCCATTGCACGGCAATGGCTGGATCGCCCTTCGATGCAGGGATCCGGAGCAAAGGTCCGGCGGGCACCTGCCGATCTTGTTCCGGCCGCCGTCAAGGTGCTGTCAAGAGCAGGCCGTCACGGCCTGAACGGCCGCCACTGGTCGAGCGCGATGATCGCCAGGAGCAATGCGATCGGACAGGCCAGCGACCACAGCCGCCACCGGCCGTCGAGGAAGCTGCCGGCGACGGCGCCCGCGAGATAGAAGCACCAGATGCCGCCGAACAGCAGCAACCTCGCCGCCGACTCGCTTCGCGTACCGGACCCAAGCACTTCCCCGAGATAGCTGTTGCGCGGCCGCTGCGTGCCGTCGCGCAACCAGAACACCCAGTTGACCAGTTCCTGCGCGAAGCGGGTCAGCATTCCGGAAACGTAGGTCGTGCGCGCGCGTTGTCCGCCCACATGCTGCAAGGCGCACACCTGGAACCCGATCGAAACGATCGCGAGTGCCGCGAGCAGATAGAAACCGCGGCCGGAATGATCGGGCACCTGGCCACCCGCGCCGATCACGCTGGCGCCATAGCCCATGAATGCCGCGAGGAGCAGCACCTGCGCGCCCAGCAGCCACGGCATCGCCGACCGCGCGCCGCGGCGGCTGGCCGTCTCCCCAAGCGCGGTGCCCGCGGCAATCCCGAACACGAACAGCAGCACCGCCGCGGCCATCGGCACGGCGGAGGACAGCTTCGCTTCGCCGAGGAATACGCCGAGCCGCGCGGAGTTGCCACTCATGTGCGCGGTGAACAGGTGCCGCAGCGTGCGATAGCCGACCGCATCGATGAAACCGGCGATGGCCGCCAAGGCCCAGGCCAGCCATTCCTTTGCGTAAATTGCCGTGCCTGCCGGCGTGTCCTCCATGACCGCTCGCGAAGCTCCTTTCGTGATCGTGATCCGGCCGGCCGTCCACATGCCGACCCGCTCACCATACTCCCATCCGCTTTAAGCGAGCGACGACACGCGCGGTTGCTAGACTGATTCATCCTGCGCCTGATGTACTGCGATGAGCCGAACCGTTACCGCCCGCGACCTCGCCGCGCAGTGCCTCGCCGAGGTGGCGCGCGGCGGAGCCTCGCTGCGCGAACGCCTGAAGCCCGCCCAAGCGAAACTCGCCGATCCGCGTGACCGCGCGCTGCTGACCGCGCTCGTCAACGAGGGCGCGCGCTGGTGGCTGCGCTTCGACCGGGCCCTGGATGGGCTGTTGCAGCGGCCGCTGCGCCAGCGCGAACCTACGCTCCACGCGCTGCTGGTGCTGGGCCTCGTGCAACTGGAAATCTTGAAACTGCCGCCGCACGCGGCCGTCGCGGCCACGGTCGAGGCCACGCGCGCCCTGGACCGCGGCGGTTTCGCGAAACTGGTGAACGCGGTGCTGCGGCGCTGGTTGCGCGAACGCCCCGCACGCAGCGCACGGCTCGACCAGAACATTGTGACCCGCACCGCCCATCCACGCTGGCTCATCGATGCACTCACACGCGACTGGCCGGACGAGGCCGACGCCATCGTCGCCGCGAACAACCTGCCGGCCGCGCCGATGCTGCGCGTGAACGCACATTGCACAACGCGCAGCGAGGTCATCGCGGCGCTCTCCGGAACGGGCCGGGAAGCGCAGGCGCATCCGTTCCTCCGCGACGCCATCACGCTCGCCGCCAGCACCGATCCAAGCCGGATCCCCGGTTTCGAAGAGGGCCACTTTTCCGTACAGGACGGCGCCGCGCAAATCGCTGCCGATGCGCTCGACCTGGGTGACGGCATGCGGGTCCTCGATGCCTGCGCCGCACCCGGCGGCAAGGCCTGCCACATCCTGGAACGCGCGCGCGTCGAGTTGCTCGCGATCGAACGTGACCCCCGGCGGACGGCGTCGATCCGCGCGAACATGGAGCGACTCGGCCTGTCCTGCGAACTGCGAACCGGCGACGCCGGCACCCCGGCAGACTGGTGGGATGGCCAACCATTCGACCGGATCCTCCTGGACGCGCCCTGTTCGGCCACCGGCGTGATCCGCCGCCATCCCGACATCAAGTTGCACCGCCGCGCGGACGACATCAGGCAGCTTTCGCGCGAACAATCGCGCCTCGTTTCCGCGCTCTGGCCCTTGCTCGCGCCGGGCGGGCGGCTGGTGTATGCGACCTGCTCGGTCCTGCGCGCCGAAAACGAGGCCGTGGTCACCGCGTTCCTCGCCGGACACGCTGACGCGCACCCGCAGCCCTTCGATCGCCCCGTCGGCCACCGCGCCGGCGACGGCTGGCAGATCCTGCCCGGTGAAGGCGGACTCGACGGCATGTACTACGCCGTACTCGCGAAGGCCTGAAGGGCATGGTCTGGCAGCCTGCAGCATGCAGGTCGGGCTGCCGAACCCGTTTGGATGGAACCCGCGGCCGTCGATCACCGTTGGGCTTCCCCCGGAGCAAGTGCGGGGTCAGCGCCAACCTGCAACGGCAGGCAGGTCGTCCCGCTCCACTTTGCAGGTTCGATTGATCCCGGACGCAGTCCGGGAGAAGCCCAACATCGGACCGCAGGCGTCAGGGTTTCGGCTTCACGCCCCACGCCCGAAGACACCGCGCGGCAGCAGCAGCTTCAGCGCCCGCTCGGCACTCTTGCGGCGCAACCCCGGATGCCGCAGCCCCCGCCACAACGGCGCGATCCAGCGTCGCCGCGGCTGCTCGAGGATCACCTCGCGCATCTCCGCTTCCAGCTCGTACATCTCGGCCAGCGCCAGTCCCAGCCGCCGCCGTTCGCCCGGCAGGTTGGTCCGCGCGGCAATGCAGCGCCGCTGGTCGGCTGCGATGTCGCGGTACATCGCGATCACGCGCCGATGCCTGCGTTCGAACGCCGCGTAGTCGGAACCGCTGCGGTCGAACACCCGGTCGTTGAGGTTGCCGCCGTGCAACCGGTATGCCAGCAGCGCCTCGGGAAGGCACCGGCACCCGCCGAGCAGCACGGCGCGCAGCGTCAGCATGTTGTCCTCGACCGTGCCGACCAGCGGCGGCAACCCCGTCAGGAGATCGCGCCGGACCGCCATCGATGCGCCCAGCACCGTCACCAGCTTGCCCCGTCGCAGCAGCCATCGCTGGTCGATCTCGCGCGGCAGACCGCGCGCTCCGGAAGCGAGCCGGTTTCCCTGCGCATCGACGTCGTCCACCGCGGAGCCGACCACTTGCGCCCCCGGATGCGCCGTGAATTCCCCGACCAGCTTGCCGACGCGTTCGGGATAGGCGACGTCGTCGCCACTGAGGAACACCAGGATTTCGCCGCTGGCGCGTTGCGCCAGGTCGTTCAAATGCGCGCACAAGCCGAGGTTGCGCGCGGTGCGGCGCACTTCGACTTCGCGCCCGCGCGCATGTCTGCGAACCGCATCCTGGGCGGCTTCGAACGTGCCGTCGCCGGAACAATCGTCCGAGACGATGATCTCACAGGGGTACGTTTGCGCCAGTGCCGACTCGATCGACGCGGCGATCGTCGCGCGCATCCGGTAGGCGATCACCAGCAGCGTGGCCGACATCGGCGCCCCGGGCGCGCCCGCGCCCACGATCAGCGGTCCTCCATGTGCTGCAGCAGCCACAGCCGCGCGAACTTCTCGCGCACGTAATCGGCTTCCATGCACGCGAAAAGGAAACCGCGCCAGCCGTCGCGGAAACCCGCGCGCAACACGTAGCCACGCAGGAAACGCCACGCGGGATTGACGACGAGATTGTGCAGCCGCGCACGTCGCCCCCGCGCCTGCATGTGGGTCGCCATCATCGCCGCGTAGCGGCGATAGCGCGCGAGCTGGTCGTCCAGCGAACGGTAGGCGCGATGCTCCAGGTCGCCCGCAAGCGTCACCACCGCGCCATCGACCACCGCGTGTTCGTGGATCTCGCGGCCGGCGCGCCAGCCGCCGCGGCGGCGATCGAACAGCCGCAGCACCCGGTCCGGATAGGCGTTGCCGTGGCGCAGGAACGCGCCGAAATATTCCGTGGCGCGCGCGAACCGATAGCCCGCAGCGCCGGCGAATCCGGCATTCCGCGCAGCTTCGATGGAGGCCCGGAGCACCGGCGTCACGCGCTCGTCGGCATCCAGGCAAAGCACCCACTCATGGCTGGCCTGGCCCACCGCGAAATCCTTCTGGGTACGGAACCCTTCGAACGCATGCTCGATGACCCGCGCACCCCCGGCCGCCGCGATCTCCCGGGTTGCATCGGTCGAACCCGAATCGACCACCACGCATTCATCGCAGAACGCGAGCGACGCCAGGCACTCGCCGATCCGGTCGGCTTCGTTCAAGGTGATGATGCAGGCCGAAATGCGCGGGTGCTCGGGCATGGCGTTGCGTGCTGGACACACGGGGCCAGTGTAACCGGCGCCCGGCGCACGTCGGCGCGTCGCAGCCGCTGGTCCCGCCGGGGCCGAAATGCGCCGCTGACCGTTCTCCGTTCGGGTCGCGGATCGCTCAACTGCAAGGTGCCGAGTTCATCCAGCGCAGCGTTTCTTCGAGCGGAATCGACGGTGCGAAGCCGGTCAGTTCGCGCAGCCGCGCATTCGAGCCGACCAGCAGCTTGATTTCGTTGGCGCGCACGAAGGCGGGATTCACCCGCACTTCGATTTCGTAGCCCGCAATCCCGGCCATGATCGACAATACTTCGTCCAGTGAATGCGCGTTGCCCGAGCACAGGTTGATCGTTTCGCCCCACGGCGCCCGGGCGACGATCGTCGCATATGCCCGCGCAATATCCCGCACGTCTGAAAAGTCCCGGGCCACATCGGTATTGCCGAGTTCGATCGAACGCTCGCCGCGCCGGAAGTGCCCGACAATCTTCGGAATCAAGAAGTTCTCCGATTGTCCGACACCCGTATAGTTGAACGGTCGCACCAGCGTGATCGGCAGGCGTTCCATCCACAGCCGCGCCATTGCCTCCATTGCGACCTTCGAAACCGCATAATCATTCTCCGGTGCGGGTGACGTGCCTTCGGTGATCGGCAGCGTCGCAGCATTGCCGTAGATATTCGCGCTCGAGGCAAGCACCACGCTGCGAGGCCTCACGTCACTATCTGCAAGCGCTTTCAGCAGGTTGCGAGTACCGACGATATTGGTGCGATAGATCTCGTCGGCATCTCCGTGGGCGACGAAGGAAATCGCGGCGAGGTGCACCACCGCGTTGGCGCGCGCCCCAGCAACGGCGCGCTCCACGGCCTGGTGATCCAGCAGGTTGGCGCGCAATACGCCCTTGCGCGGCGCGTCGCCGTCGTGGGCGAGGCCGATCACCTCGTAGCCGATGGCCTCGAGCTCGGCCATGACGTAACGACCCGTGAAACCGTGACAGCCGGTCAGCAGCGCGCGTGGCTTTTCAGAACGAAGCGCCACGTTCGATTCTCTTGAGATCGGCCTCGACCATCATGCGGCACAGTTCTTCCAACGTTGTATTCGCTTGCCAGCCGAGTTTCTCCCGAGCGTGCGCGGCATCGCCAATCAGCATGTGCACCTCGGCCGGCCGATAGAACTTCGGATTAACCCGGACCCGTGTCTTGCCGGTTTTGGCGTCGATACCGGTCTCGTCCTGCTCGCTGCCCTTCCATACGATCTCGATACCGGCGGCCTGGAACGCCAGCGTCGCGAAGTCACGAACGGTCTCGGTGCGGCCGGTCGCCAGCACGAACGTGTCGGGTTCGCCCACCTGCAGCATCCGCCACATGCCTTCGACATATTCCTGCGCAAAGCCCCAGTCCCGCTTGGCGTCAAGGTTGCCGAGTTCCAGCACCTCCTGCCGGGCAAGCTGGATCCGCGCCACCGCATCGGTGATCTTGCGGGTCACGAACTCACGCCCGCGCAGCGGGGACTCATGATTGAACAGGATCCCGCTCGCGCCGAAAATCCCGAATGATTCACGAAAATTGACCGTGGTCCAATGCGCGAACAGCTTGGCGACCCCGTAGGGACTGCGCGGCCAGAACATGGTGTGCTCATTTTGCGGCACCGCCTGCACCTTGCCGAACATCTCCGAGGTCGATGCCTGGTAGAAGCGTGCATCGGGCTTGACCGTGCGGATCGCTTCGAGCAGGTGCAGCGCTCCGAGGCCGGTGATCTGCGCGGTGGTCGTTGGCTGTTCGAAGGAAACGCCGACGAAGCTTTGCGCCGCAAGGTTGTAGATCTCGTCCGGCTGCACCCGCTTGATGAGTCGCATGCTGCAGCCGGAATCGGTGAGGTCGTACTCAACGAGCTCGAGGTTCGGATGCGTGATGACTCCCAGTTCGTCCATCCGCCAGAAGTTCACCGAGCTGGTCCGCCGGTAGGCGCCGTAAACCTTGTAGCCCTTGGCCAGCAATAGCTGCGTCAGATAGGCGCCGTCCTGGCCGGAGACGCCGGTGATCAAAGCGGTTTTCATGGAGCCGTCCCTTGTCGACGTGCAATAAAACGAGCCATTTTGACAGCACTGGCGCCATGGGGCGAGTCCACGCTTGGTCCGTGAGCGATCTGGAAATCAAAACCGCTTGGATTTTCGCGGAGGTGGTCTGTCTCCCGCGCACCATGGAACTTGCGCTGCCCCCGAGGTAATCCTTGGTCGCGCACGGATACCACTCGTGACCAGCAGGCCAAATTGCGCGCCTGGCCTGGCCACGCGCCAGTAACGGCGGCGGGACCCCGAAAACGCCGCCTGCTGCCACGCGCGTTGCACCTTATCATCGGCGCACCCGGCACGGCGCCTCGCACGCCCGTAGCCGCCAGCACCCGCCCACGGACACCCCATGAACCTCGACCGCGTCTTGCCACCGCCCGCGATTCCACGGTTGTCCAGCGAAGAACGGCGCGAGCTGTGGCTGTTCCTGGTCTTCGCGCTGGTGTTGCTCGGGTTGGGGCTGGGCCTGCGCGACCCCTGGCCTTCCGACGAACCGCGTTTCGCGCTGGTGGCGCGGCAGATGATCGAGACCGGCCGCTGGCTGTTTCCCCATCGCGGCATCGAACTGTATGCCGACAAGCCACCCCTGTTCATGTGGTTGCAGGCGTGCGCCTACTGGCTGACGCACGGCTGGCGTGGCTGGTTCCTGTTGCCGTCGCTGGCGTCGGGACTGGGCACGCTCGCGCTCACCTACGACCTCGGCCGCCGTTTCTGGAGCCATCGTGCCGGGTTGTTCGCCGCGATCACGGTGCTGTTCGTGTTCGAGTTCACCTTCCAGATGAAGCGGGCGCAGATCGATCCGCTGATCACGTTCTGGATCACGCTCGCGAACTGGGGCCTGTTGCTGCACTGCCTGCGCGGACCGAACTGGCGGGCCTACACGCTGGGCTGCTTCGCCGCCGGCCTCGGCGTCATCACCAAGGGGGTCGGTTTCCTCGCACTGCTGATGCTGCTGCCGTACGCGTGGGCGGCGTGGCGCAACCTCGCAGGCGTCGCCCGCCCCGGCTGGCGCGATCCGCGCTGGCTCCTCGGTGTGCCGGCGTTCCTGTTGCCGATCCTGGGCTGGGGCGTGCCGATGCTGCTGGTCGCGCACTTTCGTGGCGGCGCCGAGTACCACGCCTACGTCCAGGACATCCTGTTCCACCAGACGGCGGGGCGCTACGCGGGCTCATGGTCGCACCCGCAACCGCCGTGGTACTTCCTCGGCATCGTGCTGTTCAACTGGTTTCCGATGTCGCTGCTCTACTTCGGCGCGGTCCCGCGCTGGTGGCGATCCCTCCGTGCCGGCGAGGCGCGCGTGCTGCTGCCGCTGGTGTGGTCGGTGCTGGTGCTGGTGTTCTTCAGCATCCCGACCGGCAAGCGCGACGTGTACGTGATGCCGGTGATCCCGATGGTGGCGCTGTCGATGGCGCCGTACATCGCCGACATGCTGCGCACACGCTGGCTGCGCTGGAGCGCGTTCGCGATCGGCCTGGTGGCCGGGCTGGTGATCGTGGGCGCCGCCGCGTTGGCACTCACCGGCCACGACGTCGCCGGCTTCAACGAGCACGTCGCGGCGCGCGGCCTGCAGGACGAACGCGCAAGCCTGTGCTGGATGATCATGACGATCGGCGCGCTGCTCGCGCTCGCCGTGCTCGCCTTCCGCCCGCGCCACGGCGTATGGGGACTGCTCGCGGGCATCACCGGCTTGTGGGTGGTCTGGAGCCTGTGGGCGTATCCGCTGCTCAACGATTCGAGTTCCGCCGCCGGCGTGATGCGGGAAGCGCGCGAGTGGGTCGGCCCGGGCGCCGAAATCGGGCTGGTCGGACCGCGCGAGCAGAACCTCTTCATGGCGCAAGGTCCCACCGTCGAGTTCGGCATGACCGAGCCGCTGCCGCGGCAGTTCGCGGCGGCGGTCGCCTGGCAGTCGAAGGACCCCGGATCGCGCTGGATCTTCAGCATCGGCAAGGCGATGGAGCCCTGCGTGGACGAGGACAAGGCGCATCCGCTCGGCAAGGCCAACCGCCGCGAGTGGTGGGTGTTTCGCGCCGACGCCGTGATCCCGGGCTGCACGCCCGAGGCCACCGCGCCTGCGCCCGACGATCAGGACGACGGCTGACGCCGAACCCGCCGAACGGGGCGACGGATCAGGGGGCCGTGCGCGCGCCCGTCCACTCCGACAACGGCGTCGCGAGGTCGCGCAACAGCCGGCGATAGCGGCGCCGGATCATGTGGCGGTTGTAGTGGCGCGACATCGAGCTGAGCGGGATCGCATGCTTTTCCCCGAAGCCGTCGATCATCACCAACCGCGGTCCGCCCGCCGAATCGCTGCCGTAAACGAGATTGGCGGCGTTCAAATCGCCCACGACCACGTCGCAGCGCAGCAGGTCCTCGCGAAATGCCTCCAGCGCCGCAGCGGCCCATGGCGGCTCGCCGCCGTGGTCGAGCCAGCTCTGCAGCAAGGTCGGCGCCATGCCCCCGTCCGGCCCGCGCACCTTCTCGCACACCAGTCCCAGCCCGAGGTCGGTGTCGACCAGCCCGACGATGCGCGCAATCGGCGGCGATGCCCCGGGGTGCACGCGCATGGCCACGTACTCCTTCACCTCGCGCACGTAGCCGCTGTAATGCCGGGTGCGCAGCAGCCGATGCGCCCAGTTTCCGCGTCCCTCCCAGCGCTTCGCCACGGATTCGGGCCGCATCGTCTTGACCACGAGATCCGGGTCGTGCGGATGCTGGTGCACGGCGCGCTGGTGTCCCAGTGCGAGCGGCCTCGAGTGGGACAGTTGGAGCATTGTCGATCCAGACATGCGTGCGTCGTGCGGAATGCATGGACCCCCGGCGGGCAAAGGATAGCCAAACACGGCGCCGTTTTCCGGGTCCGCACGGCCGGGCCTGCAGCCACGCCAATCGCATCGGCTACACTCTGGCATCGCGCCGCGGCACCCGCCACTCCTTGCCTTGACCGACGCTTCCCTCGCCCGCTTCGAACGCCTGCGCGCCCTTGCCTGGTGGCTGCCGCTGTACCTGCTGATCGCGCTGGTCGCGATCTTCATGCAGCCGCCGATCCCCCTGCATTCGACGCGGGCGCTGGCCGTGGCGTGGGACATGTGGGTGCACCACCAGTTCCTGGTCCCGCACATCAACGGCGCGCCGTATGCGCAGAAGGCGCCGCTGCTGTTCTGGATGATCCATGCCGGCTGGGCGGCATTCGGCGTCAACGACGTGTGGCCGCGCGTGCTGATGGTGTTGATCGGTGCGTCGCAACTCATCCTGGCGCAGGCGCTGGCGCGCCGCCTCTTTCCCGACCGCGCGTGGGTGGCGCGCTCCACGCCATGGCTCCTGCTGGGCCTCAGCTACGGTTTCCTGTACGGCCTGCAGATCATGTACGACGGCCTGCTGGCCGTGTGGGTGCTGGCGGCGATGCTGTGCCTGGTCCCGTCGCGGCGACGGACCGCGCCGAACTGGCTCGGCTTCGCCATCGCGATCGGGCTCGGTTTGCTGACGAAGGGACCGGTGATGCTGGTGCACGTCGCGCCGGTGTGGCTGCTGGCGCCATGGTGGTCGCCATACGCGCGCGAACATCCGGCGCGCTGGTATGGCTTCGGCGTCGCCGCGATCATCGCCGGCTGCATCATGCTGGCGGCATGGGTGATCCCCGCCGTGACCGCGAGCACGGACGCCTACGCGCACAACCTGTTGTTCAAGCAGACCAGCGGCCGCGTGGTCGACGCCTTCATCCACGACCGGCCGTTCTGGTGGTATCTGCCGTGGGCCGCGGTGCTGCTGTTTCCGTTCGTGCTGTGGCCGCGGATGTGGGCGGCGGTGGTCTCGCTCCGACCGCCGCTCCCGGCCGGCCTGCGGATGCTCCTCGCGTGGCTGGTGCCGGCATTCGTGATCTTCAGCGCGTTCAGCGGCAAGCAGAGCTACTACCTCATCGCCGAATTGCCGGCCGCGGCGATCGTGATGGCGGCGGCGCTCGCGGACCTGCGGGCGCGCGGCGGCTGGGCCGCCAGCAGCGCCTGGCTGGGCGCGTGGCTGCTGGCGCTCGGATCGTTCGCGTTCGCGGGGCTGCTGTTCGCCCTGCCGCTGCTGGCGCGCGCCGGCTGGTTGCACGACCACTGGCTGCGCGACTTCGCTTCCGGCAGCGCGCCGTTCGGCGTGCTGTACCTGCTGCTCGGCGTGCTGATGCTGTTGCCGGGGCGCGGCAAGCTCCGCCGGATCGCCGCGGCCAGCCTCATCGCCAGCGCCGCCGCCTACATCCTGTTCACGGCCGCGGAGTACCCCGCCTTCGACATGCGCCCCTCGTCGCGCATGCTTGCGCGCGCGGAGGCCGACGGCCGCGCGATCGGCAACCTCGGCATCTACGACGGCCAGTTCGAATTCATGGGCCGCATGACGCGTCCCATCGAGCGGTTGTACGGCGGGCAAATGCTGCAGGACTGGGCTGCACGACATCCCCGCGGCATCGTGATCGAATACCCCAGCCGCCTTTCCCCGGCCGACCTGCGCTACGCGCGCCTGGTGCAGCCGTATCGCGGAAGCTGGATGGTGATCTGGGACGCCCCGATCCTCGCCGCCCTGCGACGCGGCCAGCAACCGCCCGAACCGGCCGCCCCGACGGTGCTGCTGCCGGCGCCCGACTACTGGCGCTATTCGCGCATACACTGAGCCCGAACATCCATGATCGCCGCTTCGGGCCAAACCCCGGCTCGAAGTCGTCTCGCGGCCTGGTCAGTCCAGAACGGCCATCCGTGTCCTGACGTTTCGCAAAAGCCGACTACCATGAATCTCCCATCTGCGCGCATCCAGGCCCTGCGCGCGCAACTCGGCGGTCCGCGCGACGGGGCGCTGTTGCGCTATTCGCTCGGGACCGCCCTGCTCGACCACGGCGACGCCGTCGAAGCGGCAACCCAATTGCACGCGGCCCTCGAATACGACGCGAACTACTCGGCGGCGTGGAAACTGCTCGGCAAGGCCTGCCTCGCCGACGGCGACACCGGGTCCGCAGCCGACGCCTGGCGGCAGGGCATCACCGTCGCCGACGCCGCCGGCGACGTGCAGGCGGCGAAGGAAATGCGGGTGTTCCTGAAGCGGCTCGAACAATGACAACGGGCGGCTGATCGGCCTGCGGCGATGCGAGCCGCCCGCAACCTCAGGCTGTTCGGCGCGCCGATCGCGGCGAAGCGGCCGGCCTCACCGAGAACAAACCCGATTCGCCCACCCGGATCCCCGCCTGTTCGGAAACCGCCGCCGGCACCAGCAGCCAGAACTTGCGCGATCGTGCGACGATCGCACTCTCGAAGGCGTGGCCATTCAAGGTCGCCCGGACCGGAAACCCGCGTCGGCCTCGCCGAAGCGGACGCGCCGAAACCGACCAGCACGCGCCCGGGTCGAACGGCACTTCGGCCGCACCACCCTTGTGGCGGCTCGCCAACACCGATTGGAACGCCTCCGTTGCCATGGCTCGACTCCTGCTTGGGCGCGAAACGAACCGGTCGCGCCGTCACTGGCCGGCGGGCGGCTCCCAGAGCTCGATCTTGTTGCCCTCGGGATCGAGGACCCAGCCGAACTTGCCCTGCTCAGAAGCATCCGTCTTGTCGACGACATTGCAACCCTCGCTGCGCAACGCCGCGAGCAACGCGTCCAGGTCGGCGACGCGGAAATTGACCATGAACGAGGCGCGACCGGGTTCCATGTAGTTCGTGTCCTGCGCGAACGGACTCCAGATCGTCATGCCGGGCGGGCTGTCCGGGCCGCCCCACTGGAACACCGAACCGCCCCAGTCGGTGACGTCCAGACCCAGGTGGTCGCGATACCACGCGGCGAGTGCTTTCGGGTCCGACGACTTGAAGAAGATGCCGCCAATGCCGGTCACGCGTTTCATCGGGTCTGCTCCGGAATCGCTTGGGTTCGGCCGCGGTTGCCAAGATACACGCGGCCCGGCCCGGCGTGGCAACCGGGCGGCAAAAGCGGCTATCCACCGGAATCCGACCCGCTTCGGGCAACGCAGACGAAGCCAGGCACGCCTCGTGAAGCCGCGAATACCACGTCGGCCGAAAAATGCGAGGCATCTTTCAGTCCAGGAACTCCCAGGTCTCCGCGCAATCGAACCGCCGAATCCGGGTCGTCTCGATGACCACCGGATCGAAGTTGCGGAAGTTGACGCCCATCCGCTTGCCGTCCGGATCGATGGGTCGCCAATGCGTGACGCAGCCACACGTCGCGCATCGGCATAGCGTCAGGCACTTGTCGCCCCAAACGTAGCGGTCGATCGCCGCCCCGTCGGCGGTGACCTGCACGTCGCTCGGGTCGTAGTAACCCCAGAGCCCGGCGTGGCGGCGGCAGATCGAGCAGTTCCCGCTCGTAAGCTGCTGGGGCTTTTCCGGAACCTGGACCTGGACTGCGCCGCAATGGCAGGAACCCGTGAGCATGGAACCGTCCTCTCGGTATGGCTTGATGCCCGGAAGCGTTTGCAGCGCGCTCGCTGGGCCGTCAGGTTAGCGCCCACATAGCGCCCAAGAGGGCTCGCAGTTCAGAAGAGGCAGGAATTTGCGGCCATCCATTGTTTCCAGGTAGAAGCCGTTGCAGTGTTTGCCTGGAAACCGGACTCCCGGCAAGCATCATTTTGTGTGGCTGTCCCAGACGCCCCCGACGGTGCTGCAGCAACACAACAGCAACATAACCAGCTTCCGTGCCGTAGAACATGATCGCGGCCAGCAGCATCAGGTAGCGCCCGTACGCTTGCCGAACAGCGCAATGACGGAAGCGACAACGAGAAAACTGGGAGCGCAGGCTGCTAGAGCGGCCGCGACACCGCTAGGACGCGGCTCAGCGGGGACTCGCGCAGATGTTTCAAGGAACAAAAAAACCCAATGGCCATGAGGCAAACGAGAATGTTAATGATGTCCGCAATCCAGAGGCGCTTCGATCGTTTGTGCGCGCCTCGTCCATGATTGCCCCCTTACGACAGAGCTAACGGGTGCTGGCCATCGCAAACCGGGAAGCGTCTGCTTGACCGAATAGTTGGACCTATACCATCCAGCTGATCCAGGAACAAACAGGAGGACTGCAGCCGTGATGTCGATGAACTGCTGCACGAGATAGATGACCCGGTCTGTGTGCGTGTGCAAAGTTGGCAGAGCCCACCAAAGAATTGCCAAACCAATGACAACTAGCGCAACGGACAACCACCTTGCCCAGTTGTACCCAAGGTAGATTGCGCGAAGGTATAAAAAAAGAATGCATGCAACGATGACCCATGCGGCCCAGCCAGACATTGAACGCGGGAACTGACCTGAAGCCGCGTAATAGACACACCCCGCCACTAGACTTGCTGCGTGGATTGCGACCGAAAACACGACCGTACGAGGCGGCCGCTTCCCTGGGTTTCTCAACGATGCCATTTGCAGGTCCAACGCCTGAATTTAGCGGCGCGCGTAGCGCGTCCCTATGTGGTTAGGTGCGCTGGCACGTGCTAGCCGACAAGCCAGACGAAAACCACCGCGCCAACGGTTACAACAACAGGTACCCACAACGCAGGTGCCTGCCATGGGCGAAACGCGCGAACATCGCCGAGCCGCGACCGACCGGGCGCGAAAACGCGAACGCCGGAAAGAAAGCGAAACATTACGAACGCGACCACGCTCATGGCCACTCCGAACGCGAGCATGCCGAGTGGCGCAGAGTCGAGCAGCACCTGCAAGCCCGCGATTGTGAATGGGAGAGCGGCTACCAAATAGGAATACTGCCGCCTTGCCTTCTCATCCATCGAATCCCCCCCCGAGCAAGCCAACGCCTGAGGTAAGCGGCGCAACCCGCGTAGCGGGATTTGCGGCCGGTTGACCGAGTAGTTGGGCGTCATAACCCCATCACCAATCGCAGCCCCTCATCAACCCGGGCGATCGCTTGGCTTGGCAACGCCTTGACTCGCAAAGTGAGCAACGACCTGTCGATTGTAAGCAGCTGCGAAACGTTTACGACCGACGCCCGCGGCAGGCCAGCCTCGGACTTTGCCAAACGCACATTGCCCGGAGCCTCCGCCAGCGCAACGTTTGACGTGATGACCGCGACAACAACCGTGCTGATGCGGCTTTGGTTGAACGAGTTTGACTGAACGACGAGAACCGGGCGACGAAACCCGGGGCCAGAACCGGTTGGCTCTGGCAATGCCGCCCACCAAACCTCACCACGCTTCATGGCTCAACGCCGCGTACTGTGCAGCCGAAAGCGCAGGGTCGACTGCCGATGCCTCGCGGTCGTAGACCGCGTTGAGTTTGGCAGTTACAGCCGAGGCATCATGTTTGGCCACGTATTCTTCGAGTGCCTCCGAGAAAACCTGGCTGCGGGGCACGCGCCGCTCTTTTGCCAAACGTTCGGCAGCGTCGAAAATCGGATCGGGTACAGAGACGGCGACTTTCATACCCGAATCATACTACCAGAGTATGACGCCTGCAACTATGACGCCCAGCGCCCGAGGTAAGCGGGCTGGCGGCCCGCTTGCAACCCAACATTTGTGCATATACGCTAATTGCACGCGAGCCACGACCCCGCCAAGCGCCGCAAGAACCTGCGCAAGCACGGCGTGCACCTGGCCGGTTGCATGGAAGCGTTTGATGGCCCGATGCTCGCTCGCGAGGACGACCGGAAAGATTACGGCGAGCAACGATTGGTGAGCTTGGGCTGGGCGCACGGCCGCGTGGTTGTGCTGGTGTGGACCGACCGCGAAGACGGCCCCCGACTGATTTCGCGCCGTGAGGCAGAACCCTATGAACGTGAAGCGTACTACCAAGCGTACCCCCAAATCTGACGTGCCCTACGACCGCAAGAGCAAAGCGGCGACGCTGAAATATTGGAAAGGAGCTACCGCACACCAAGGCGTAGCAGAACTGCGTGCAAAGCGCGGCCGCCCAGCCAAGCCACCGGAAGAACGGAAAGAACAGATTGCCTTGCGCGTGGATAAGGATGTTTTAGAGTGGTACCGCGGCCAAGGTGCAGGCTGGCAGACACGGATGAACGCAGTATTGAAGGCGTTTCGTGACGCGGCGTGTTGATTGCGGGGGCTAACGCCCGAGGTAAGCGGCCGACGACCCGCGCAGCGGGACGGCAGTCCGCTTGACCGAGTTGTTAGCCAACAGCCCGCCGTGACTTGGGCGCTGACTTTTCAAGAACCTCGACCATGCGGGTTTGCCAGCCCGGCCCCGTAGACCGCCAGCGTGCAATGACCTTGGGTGGCAAGCGCAGAGACAGAAGCTGACGTGGGTTGGCAAGCTTGGGACGCCCGCGACGCACCAGCTTTTCACCGTGATACAAGTCGGCCTCGGAAATCCAAGCATCCGTGATCTCCGGCGGGGTCTCGGCGTCATGCGAGATAGGGTTGGAGTTTTTTCGCTTCGCGCTCATGGCAATGCCTCATGCTGATGATGCGTCGTGCGACGCCGCGCGGCGTCCATGCGAACACGACGAGCCGAGAATCGAGCCAGCCTGCTGTGATATAGCGAGGCTCGCCGTAGTCTTGCCGATCATCTGCGCGAGTGAAGTGCGGCCCGGCAAAGACTTCCTTTGCTCTGCGCATGTCGAGACCGCGTTCCTGCAGCGTCCATTGGCGTTTTGCAGGGTCGCAGGTGATCCGCATGGACTAACTGTAGCTACACAAAATAGTCTTGTCAACACGGTTGCGACGAGGCTGAACCTGCTGGCTAACGTCCGCGGTAACCTGCGCAAAGACCGCGTAGCGGGATTTGCGTCCGATTGACCGAGTTGTTAGCGCCTACTGCCACGACAAGTTGAGCGTGCGATGCTCTGCAGCGCAATCACGGAGGTAAAGGTTGATCAAGCTCTGATACGGGATGCCAACATCCTCGGAGATCGACTTGAAGTAGTCGATGGCGTCGCCATCGAGCCGGATGGTGATTTGCCTCTTGAGCTGCGACGCGTAGGGACTCTTCTTTGCTTTGGAGAAATCGTATTGCTTGCGCATGGTGCACCTGTCAGTAATGACGAGCCTCAGGTTTCGTGGCCTTCCTGGCGGAGATGATACGGATAGTGTTGCTTTTTTCGCGGTAGCAATGGCATACCACGAGCAGTCTCAGGTTGAGACTGAGGCCGAGGAGGATGAACCGATCTTCATCATCCGAATGGTCCGGGTCGGGGATGATCTTTGCTCTTTCGTCTGCAAAGACCGACTTTGCCTCGACGAAGTCTATGCCGTGCTTCTTGAGGTTCGCGGCAGCCTTGGCGGGATCCCACTCGAAGCGAAGTTCGTCCATGTGGCAATCATAACTACAATGTAGTGTGATTGCAAGTACTCACCCGTAGGCGCTAACTGTGATCTCTCAGTAGGTTGTTCATCCGAGGCGAACCCGAAAGACTGGAGGTGCGAACCCATCAATCCTTCAGGAGCCCCGGATGAACATGCATAAAAGTGCCCGGTTGTCGCCCTATAGTCGAGCCCTTCTTGTGAAGCGGATCATCGAGCACGGCTTGCGGGTGGAGGAGGCAGCGCAGGCTGCCGGCGTCAGCGTGCGCACAGCCTACAAATGGCTGCGCCGCTTTCGCGAGCAAGGCATCCGTGGATTGGAGAATCGTTCCTCCCGGCCGCGCGCATGTCCCCACGCCGCATCCGGCTTGCGGGTGGCCCAGGTGATCGAGCGGCGGCGGGCCCGGCAGACCTATCGGACGATTGCCCAGGCGTTGGGGATGGCGCCGAGTACGGTGGGGCGGGTACTGCAACGGGCCGGCCTTAACTGGTTGGCCGCGTTGGAGCCGGCGGCACCGATCCACCGCTATGAACACGCTGCACCTGGCGATCTGTTGCACCTGGACATCAAGAAGCTCGGCCGATTCCGGCAACCGGGCCATCGGGTCACCGGCGATCGCAGGATCGATTCACGGGGTGCCGGTTGGGACTATGTCCACGTTGCCATCGACGACCATTCGCGAGTGGCCTTCAGCAGCATTGAGCGCGACGAGACCGGCGCCAGCGCCAGCCGGGCGTTGCTCAAGGCGGTGCGCTATTACCGCGGCCTTGGCATCCGCTTCAGCAAGGTTCTGACCGACAACGGCGCCTGTTACCAATCGCGCCGGTTCGGTCGCTTGCTCAGGCGTCTTGGCCTCGAGCACCGCTACACGCGGCCCTACACACCGCGCACCAACGGCAAGGCCGAGCGCTTCATCCAGACCGCCTTGCGCGAATGGGCATATGCCCGCAGCTACCAAACCTCGGATCAGCGCGCAGCGCACCTGCTGCATTGGTTGCACCACTACAACTGGCACCGTGTCCATGCCAGCCTGAGTTACCAGCCTCCGATTAGCCGCGTTCCTTCGGCACTGAACAACGTGCTGGGTTTACACACCTAGCCGGCGATCCGCTGCGCAACCGCTCGACGAGGCGACGGGATCCGGGTGACCGCCTGTCGGCAGCGGCGGTAGAATCGACCCGATTCCCGCCGGTCCGGCGCGCGCCGTCGCGACGCATGCAGCCGGGCCGGCAGGC
>DASSOQ010000013.1:0-25545 GCA_035700365.1 Rhodanobacteraceae bacterium
CGCACTCGCCGCCCTGCGCGTGCTCGACCGCACCCAGCGCCATACCGTCGCGGCCACGTTCCTCGGCTGGACCCTGGATGCCTTCGATTACTTCCTGCTGGTGATGGTGATGCCGGCGGTGGCGAAGTCGTTCGGCGTCGACGTGCCGGAAGTCGCGTTCGCGCTGTTGCTGACGCTGGCATTCCGGCCCTTGGGCGCGCTGATCTTCGGACGGCTGGCCGATCGATACGGGCGTCGGCGGATCCTGATGATCGATGTCACGTTGTACTCCGTGCTGGGCCTTGCCTGCGCATTCGCGCCCTCGCTGCTCGCGTTGCTGGTGCTGCGCTCGCTGTTCGGGATCGCGATGGGCGGCGAGTGGGGCACCGGCGCGTCGCTGGCGATGGAATCGATCCCCCCGCGCTCGCGCGGCATCGTCTCGGGCATCCTGCAATCGGGGTATCCGTGCGGCTACCTCCTGTGCGCGCTGGCCTACGGGCTGCTGTTCGACAGCATTGGCTGGCGCGGCATGTTCGCGCTGGGCATCCTGCCGGCGCTGCTGGTGCTGTACCTGCGCCGCAGCGTGCCGGAGTCGCCGGTGTTCGAGCAGCGCACGCAGGCCGGCGTGCGGCGCGGCCTGCTGGAAACCATGCGCGGACGTTGGAAGCTGCTCGCGTACATGGTCGTGACGATGGCCGTGTTCAACGCCTTCAGCCACGGCTCGCAGGACGTGTATCCCACCTTCCTGAAGCTGCAGATGCATTTCGACACCCACACCACCAGCCTGCTGACGATCATTCTCAACCTCGGGGCGCTCGCCGGCGGCCTGGTGTTCGGCCAATGGTCGGAAAGCATCGGCCGCCGCCGCGCGATGTCGATCGCCTGCGTGCTGGCGTTGCCCGCGATCCCGTTGTGGAGCTACGGCGGTTCGGTGTTGCTGCTGGCGATCGGCGCGTTCTGGATCCAGGTGGCGGTGCAGGGCGCCTGGGGCGTGGTGCCGGGTTACCTGAACGAACTTTCGCCCGACGACGTGCGCGGCACCTTGCCGGGTTTCGCGTACCAGCTCGGCAACCTGCTGGTGTCGTGGACGGCGTTCGCGATGGCGGCGATCGCCCACGCGCACGGCGGCAACTACGCGCTCGTGCAATCGGTGTGGATCGCGGTGGTGGCGGTGCTGCTGGCGTTCCTGACCTGGTTCGGTCCGGAGTCGCGCGGCGCGCGTTTCGGGGTGACGCAGGAACCGCGCGGCGCTACCATGCGCGGTTCCTCCGCCGTCGCGGACTAGGCGTCATCCTTCCACCACTCCGCCCGCGCCCTGCGGGGGCAGCCCCGACCGGATGCGGCGGAGCTCCAACGTCCTTCATCCCGAGATTGTCATGCGCGCCGAAAAAGATTCCGTGGTCAGTTTCCATTACAGCGTCCGCGACGCGGCGGATGCGGCATCCGAGCCGCTCGACGATTCGAGCAAGCGCGGCGAGCCGATGATGGCGTTGCTGGGCCATGGCCAACTGGTGCCGGGCGTCGAGAAGGCACTGACCGGCCGCGAAGCCGGCGACAAGTTCGAGGTGGACATCCCGCCCGCCGACGCCTACGGCGAATACCAGGAGGGCTTGCTGCAACGGGTGCCCAAGAAGTATTTCCAGGATGTCCAGAAGTTGAAGCCCGGCATGACCACTGTCCTGCAGACCCGCGAGGGCGGCCGGCGCATGGTCACCGTGCACAAGGTCGGCATGAGTTCCATCGACGTCGACCACAACCACCCGCTGGCCGGCAAGACCCTGCATTTCGACATCGAGATCACCGGCGTGCGCGCCGCCGCGCCGGAGGAACTCCAGCACGGGCACGCGCATGCCGGTGACGGGCATTCGCATTGACCTTTGTGCAGGTTGGTTTGATTCCGGATCCATCCGGAGGAAGCCCGACATCGGCGCGTGGCTGCAACGTCGTGCTTCTCCCGGGCTGAGCGCGGGATCGACCCAACCTGCATGTCGGGTTGTTCGGCAGCGCGGCCCGCGTCGCGTTCCCCTGGTGGCGGGCGTGGCGGGCTTTTACATCTCCGCAACCCGGCATCGCCACGGGACTGCGCCGTCGGGCTTCTCCCGGGCGGAGCCCGGGATCAACGTCGGCGAGACGGCGATCAGCGACGACCGCAAGAAAGTGCCTTTCAGAAAAAGATCTTCTGGCGCTGCTTGCGGCGCTTGCGCCAGGCGTCGATCGACAGGCCGCCCGGCCCGTGCGCCGCCAGGATCAGGAAGCCACCGGCGATCGCCAGGTTCTTCATGAAATTGATCCACTGGCCGTGGTCGGCGAAGTTGTTGTGGAACAGCACGGCGGCGAGCAGGGTGTAGACGAACAGTCCAACCGCCGCCCAGCGCGTCAGCAGCCCGCACAGCACCGCCAGCCCGCCGCCCAGTTCCGCGAAGATCACCAGCGGCAGCAATCCCGGCGGCAGCGCATGCGCCACGAGCAGCTTGGCCGTGGCCTCGTAGGCCTCGAGCTTGCCGATGCCGGACAGGATGAAGATCAATGCAAGTCCGAGTCGGCCGATCAGCAAAGTGAAGTTCTGCATCGTGGATCCCGTGGTTTTGCGCCCGCACGGTTGCCCGCGCAATGCACGCGTCCGGGCGCGGATCAATCCGCCGCGAGTGCCGCGCGGACACGCGGCGTGAGCACCCGCTTGGCAAACAGGTAATGGTCGCGCCAGTAGTAGCCGGCAAGCTCGTCGAGCCGCACCGTGCCGCCACGGTCCGGGGCGTTCACGAAGCGGCCCTGGCCGACATAGATGGCGACATGGTTGACGTGGTGGCGGCGGCCGAAGAACAGCAGGTCGCCGGGCTCGAGGTCCTTCCGCGCGATGGTCGGGGCGTCCAGCGCGGCCATGGCGCGCGAGGTGCGTGGCAGCGCGATGCCGGCCTCGGTGCGAAATACGTAGGCGACCAGGCCCGAGCAGTCGAAGCCGGTTTCCGGCGTATTGCCGCCCCAGTGGTACGGCGTTCCGACCAGGCTGATCGCGCGGAACAACACGTTGTTCGCGACGGTCGCGGGCACCCGCGGCGGATTCGGCGCGGGCCCGACCGTCGCACAGGCGCCCAGCAGCAATGCCGCGAGCAGGCCGGCCAGCACACGGCCCCGACGCCACGCGGCCATCAACGGGCGGCGCTCCACGCGAACCGCATGGAACGGCCCGGGTCTTGGCAGGCGCGTGCAGGCATCGGGTGGACGAGGGCTCTCCCGCAAGGTCGGCCCAGACGGTAACCCATGGCGCGGGCGGCGTCCAGCGCCCGCGGGGGATCGGCTCAGCAGGCCGCGATGCGCTCGGGCAGCAGGTCGGCGGGGCGCGTCTGCGCCGTCAGCGTTTGCTCGAACTGCGCCGTCCGCTGCCGCGCGGTTTCCGCGACTGCAGCCGGCACCGTCTGTTCGTCCAGGTAACGCGCGAGGATGGCGCGATGGTAGGCGTTGAAATCCGGGTCGCGGCTGGCTTCGTCCAGCGCGGACAGCAAGGTCGCGAGCCAGCCGGCGCCGGGCGCGCGGAGCATGAGCAGGATTTCCGGAACGCTGCAGAAAGCCGTGTCGGTGTTGGTGTTCATTTGGATTCCCTCTGTTCACGGGATACCAAGCAGGAATGATGCCAAACGGCATACAAGCCAGGCCGGCGGCGCCCCCCGGCTGCCGTGGATGGCCACGGGATCCGGGTCGGCGGCACGCGCGATCCGCCATGGGAGCGGCCGAAAGTGACGCACTCGGGCAGATGCGCGGCCGCCGGATGGCGGTTGCATGGCTGCCCCCGCAGCCGCCCCGACGCTAGAATGATCCGGATGGATGCGACACACAGCGACGTACTGGTCCTCGGCGGCGGGGTGATCGGTTTGTCCTGTGCACTGGCCCTTTTGCGCCGCGGAGCGTCGGTGCGGGTGCTGGAACGCGGCGCGCCCGGTTGCGGCGCCTCGCACGGCAACTGCGGCACCTTGACGCCCAGCCACGCGATTCCCCTGACCGTCCCGGGCATGCCATGGAAGGCCCTGCACTGGATGCTGCGCCGGGACGCCCCGCTGTACGTCAATCCGCGCCCGGACTGGGCGCGCTGGCGCTGGCTGGTCGGTTTCGCCCGGCGCTGCAACCTCGGGTTCGCCGAACGCGCGGCGGTCGCCCGCGCGGCGATCCTGCAGCGCTCCTGGTCGTTGCTGCCGCGCGTGCTGGTCGAGGAAAACATCGACTGCGAATACGCGCCCGCCGGGAACCTGATGGTGTACCGGGATCCCGGGACACTGCTCGCCGACCGCAAGGAAATCGCATGGCTGCACCGGCTGGGAATCGCGGCCGCGGCGCTGCGGGGCAGCGAGGTCGAGGCCATGGAACCGGCGCTGCTGCCGGGGGTAGTCGGCGGCATCCTGCATGCGGACGACGCGCAGTTGCGACCCGACAAGCTGGTCGACGGGCTGGCGCGAAGGGTCCGCGAGCGCGGTGGCACGCTCGAGATGCACACCACGATCGACGGATTCGCGAGCGCGGGTTCGCGGGTCGAGCGCGTGCACACCTCACGTGGTGATTTTTCGGCGGATCGCGTGGTGCTGGCGCTCGGCGCATGGACGCCCGGGATTGCCGCGCGGCTCGACTTGCCGCTGCCCCTCCAGCCGGGCAAGGGCTATTCGATCACGATGTCGCGGCCGGAGCCCTGTCCGCGACGCGCGCTGGTGCTGCGCGAGGCGAGTGTCTGCGTCACCGCCTGGGGTTCCGGTTTCCGACTCGGCAGCACCATGGAATTCTCCGGGTACGACGAACGCTTGAACCGTACCCGGCTGGAGGCGCTGCGCCGCGGCGCGCGCGCCTACCTGCGTACTCCGCTGGGAACCGAACTGCACGAGGAATGGTGGGGATGGCGGCCGATGTCGGTCGATGAGATACCGCTGATCGGACCGGTCGCGCGCTGGAACAACCTGCTGCTCGCCACCGGCCACGGGATGTTGGGCGTGAGCATGAGCGCGGCCACCGCGGAACTCGTCGCCTCGATGGTCGCCGGCGAGGCGCCAATGCTCGATCCGCTTCCCTATGCGCCGGCACGCTTCGGGTTGTGACAAATGCGGGGGCGGGTACCGAGCTTTTTCGGTGCCTGCCATTCAAAGCGGCTGTTGTGGAAAGTCAGGCCAGGGTGGCCGTTGTGATGACCCTTGGCGCGACCTGATGGGGTGAACGCCAGTGGCTCCATTGCGCAGCGATCACCGACGATCGCACAAATAATTCTGCACAAGATTTCCACAGACTTGTTGTCTTAGCGTTTGAGACCTGCGCGCGTATCATCGCCGGCATGTCGAAGCCGCTGACCGTCGCGCACCGATGAGTGCCGTCTTCCCCGAACCCAAGTCCGCGCCGCGCGTCGACGTGTTGCGGGTGCCGCCGCATTCGATCGAGGCCGAGCAGTCGGTGCTGGGCGGGCTGATGCTGGTCGGCGAGGCCTGGGACCAGGTCGCCGACCGCGTGGTGGAGGAGGACTTCTACCGCCGCGAGCACCGCCTGATCTTCCGCGCGATCGGCGAACTCGCGATGGGCGGCAAGCCCTGCGACGCGGTGACGCTGGGCGAGTGGTTCGAACGCAACGGCGAGACCGCCACGATCGGCGGCGCGGCGTACCTCGCCGAACTCGCCAACAACACGCCCAGCGCTGCCAACATCAAGGCCTACGCGGACATCGTTCGCGACAAGTCGGTGTTGCGCAAGCTGATCGACGCCGGCACGCGGATCGCCGGCGACGGCTTCAATCCCGAAGGCCGCAATACCCCGGAAATCCTCGAAAGCGCCGAACAACTCGTGTTCAAGATCGCCGAGGCCGGCGCCCGCGGACGCAAGCAGGCGGTATCGGTGCGCCAGTCGGTCAAGGAAGCGGTGGAATTGCTGGCCAAGCGCTACGCCAACCGCGGCCAGTTGAACGGACTGACCACCGGCTTCAAGGACCTCGACGACCTGACCTCCGGCCTGCAGGAGCAGGACCTGGTGATCGTCGCGGGCCGTCCGTCGATGGGCAAGACCGCGTTCGCGCTCAACATCGCCGAAGCCGTGGCGATGCGCGCCAAGCAGCCGGTGCTGGTGTTTTCGATGGAAATGTCGGCGTCGCAACTGGCGTTCCGCCTGATTTCCTCGCTGGGCCGCATCAACCAGAAGGAATTGCGTTCGGGGGAACTCGCCGAAGAGGAATGGCCCCGCGTCACGCAGGCGGCCTCGCTGCTGTCGGAGTCGAAGATCTTCATCGACGACACTCCGGCGCTGTCGCCTGGCGAGCTGCGTTCGCGCGCGCGCCGGATGATGCGCGAGCACGGCCTCGGTTTGGTCGTGATCGACTACCTGCAACTGATGCAGGTGCCCGGCAACAAGGAAAACCGCGCGACCGAGATTTCCGAAATCTCGCGCAACCTGAAGGCGATGGCCAAGGAACTCAACGTGCCGGTGATCGCGCTGTCGCAGTTGAACCGCGCGCTCGAGCAGCGCAACGACAAGCGCCCGGTGATGAGCGACCTGCGCGAATCGGGCGCGATCGAACAGGATGCCGACCTGATCCTGTTCATCTACCGCGACGAGGTCTACAACAAGGAATCCAACCACAAGGGCATCGCCGAGATCATCATCGGCAAGCAGCGCAACGGCCCCATCGACACCGTCAAGCTGACCTTCCTCGGCCAGTACACCAAGTTCGAGAACTACGCGCCCGAGGCGTACGTCGGGAGCCTCGAGTGAAAATGAAAATGGTGTCAGGGACAATTTTTGCGAGGGATCCGGGGCTTGGTGCAAGCGCCGCTGGAAAATTGTCCCTGACACCATTTTCGCTGCTGTCGTGACGCGAAGCGCCACCGCGACGATCCATCTCGACGCCTTGCGGGGCAATCTCGTGCGTGTTCGCTCGCTCGCGGGCGCCGCGAAGGTGATGGCGGTCGTGAAGGCCGACGCCTATGGCCACGGACTGGAACGTTGCGCGCGCGCATTGACGGGCGCGGACGCCTTCGGCGTCGCATCGATCGCCGACGGGTTGCGCCTGCGCGCGGCGGGACACCGCCAGCGAATCGTGGTGTTGTCCGGTCCCGATGCCGCCAGCGATCTTGCCGAGATGCGCCGGCTGCGGCTCGAGGCCGTGATCCACCACGAATCGCAGCTCGCGGTGCTGGAATCCGAGCATGATGGCGCACCGCTCAAGGTGTGGCTGAAGCTCGACACCGGCATGCATCGACTCGGATTTCCGCCCGAACGCGCGCGCGAGCTGCACGCGCGCCTGCGCGCGCTTCCGGCGGTCGACCCCGACATCGTGTCGATGACGCATTTCGCGTCTTCGGATGAATTCGACAACGACCTCACCGCCCGCCAGACGCAGCGGTTCTTCGATGCCACCAGGGACCTGCCCGGCGAACGCGCACTCTCGAATTCCGCTGGCCTGCTCGGCTGGCCGGACGCCCGCGGCGACTGGGTGCGCGTGGGTGGCCTGCTGTATGGCTTGTCGGTCGTCGAGGGCAGGACCGGCGCGGATTTCGGTTTCGCACCTGCGATGACGCTTGCCACGCGCCTCGTCGCCGTCCATTGCATCGCGCGCGGCGAACGCATCGGCTATGGCGCCACCTGGGAATGCCCGGAAGACATGAAGGTCGGCGTCGCCGCGATCGGCTATGGCGACGGCTATCCGCGCAGCGCGCGCCCCGGCACGCCGGTGCTGGTGGGCGACGCGCCCGTCGCGGTGATCGGCCGTGTATCGATGGACTTGCTGACGCTTGACTTGCGCAGCGCCCCCGCTGCGAAAGTCGGAGACGTCGTGACGTTGTGGGGTCCGAAGCTGCCGGTCGAGAGCATCGCGCGGCACGCCGGCACCATCTCCTACGAACTCACCTGCGGCGTGACCCGCCGCGTGCTGTTCGCCGAGGACGGCACCTGATGGCCAAGGCGAAAACCGCCTACGTGTGCTCCGACTGCGGCGCGGAATATCCGAAGTGGCAGGGCCAGTGCGAGGCCTGCGGCGCGTGGAACACACTGTCCGCGTTCGTGGTGCAGCCTGCGGCGAAAGGCGATGCGCCCGCGGTGCGCAGGGCCGGCTATGCCGGCGCGGATGCATCGCGGGTCAAGCCGCTCGGGGAAGTGGCGGGCGAGGTCGAGAAGCGCCACCTGATCCGGATCGGCGAGCTGGACCGGGTGCTGGGGGGCGGACTGGTCGAAGGTTCGGTGGTGCTGGTCGGGGGCGACCCCGGCATCGGCAAGTCCACGCTGTTGCTGCAGGCGCTGGCGGCGCTGGGCGACCGGCTCGCGGGCTTGTACGTCAGCGGTGAGGAATCGCTGGCGCAGATCGCGGCGCGGGGCCACCGGCTCGGTCTGGAACTCGCCCCGTTGCGCGCCCTCGCGGAAACCTGCATCGAACGGATCCTCGAACACGCGCTCTCCGAAAAGCCGCGCGTGCTGGTGATCGACTCGATCCAGACCATATGGACCGAAGCCCTGCCCGCGGCGCCGGGGTCGGTGTCGCAGGTGAGGGAATCGGCCGCGCGCCTCGTCCGTTTCGCCAAGGAAACCGGCACCAGCGTGTTCCTGGTCGGGCACGTCACCAAGGAAGGCGGCATCGCAGGCCCGCGCGTGCTCGAACACATGGTCGATGCGGTGCTCTACTTCGAGGGCGAAACGGGTTCCCGCTTCCGGGTGCTGCGCGCGTTCAAGAACCGCTTCGGCGCGGTCAACGAACTCGGTGTGTTCGCGATGGGTGACAAGGGCCTGCGCGAGGTGCCGAATCCGTCGTCGATCTTCCTCACCGGCCACCAGGGCGCGACGCCCGGGAGCGCCGTGATGGTCACGCGTGAAGGCACCCGGCCGTTGCTGGTCGAAGTCCAGGCGCTGGTCGACCAGTCGAACCTCGGCAACCCGCGCCGGGTGGCGCTGGGGCTGGAACAGAACCGGCTGGCGATGCTGCTCGCGGTGCTGCATCGGCATGGCGGCGCCGCGGTGTTCGACCAGGACGTGTTCGTCAACGTGGTCGGCGGCATCCGCGTGCAGGAAACCGCGGCGGACCTGCCGGTGCTGCTGGCGGTGCTGTCGAGTTTCCGCGATCGCGCGTTGCCCGAGAAAACCGTGGCGTTCGGCGAAGTGGGCTTGTCCGGCGAAGTGCGGCCGGTGCCGAATGGCGAGGAACGCCTGAAGGAAGCCGCGCATCATGGGTTTCGCCGCGCGATCGTTCCAAAGGCCAACGCACCGAAGAAGTCCGCGCACATCGGCGATCTCGAGGTCGTCGGCGTGGAGCGCCTGCGCGACGCGATCGAAGCTGCCGGGGCCTGAGCCAGGCGGCGGCCCGTGCGCTAGCGCGGATTTCCCCCGCGCACCTCGACCCGATAGAGGACGCTTAGTACGATCCAAGCGAACGCGGTGGCGATCAGGCCGATGCCGAGCGCGCCCAGGCCGATGGCGACGCCGATCGCCGCGGTGGCCCAGATGTCCGCCGCCGTGGTCAGCCCCTCGATCCTGCGTTCGGACGCGAGCTTCAGGATCACGCCGCCGCCGAGGAAACCGATGCCGGTGGCGACGCCCTGGACCACGCGCGACAGGCCGGCGTGGTCCATCCCGAGCTGCGAAGGCACCACCACGAAGAGGGCGGCGCCGAGCGCGACCAGGATGTGGGTGCGCCAGCCTGCAGGCTTGTCCGCGCGTTCGCGCTGCAATCCCAGCACCGCGCCTGCCAGCATGGCGCCGAGCAGCCGGATCAGCACCCGCAACAGTTCGGTGCCATCGGACAGGCCGGCCGTGAGTTCCTCCAGCAGCACGTTCATGGCCGTGCTCCGGTGGCGGGATCCCGCGGAGGCAGCCGTTGCAGCGTCGCGCCCTCCGCGTCCACGCGCAATGCCGAACCCTGCTCGTACCAGTCGCCCAGCACGATGCGTTGGGCGGGTTTGCCGTCCAGGGTGAAGTCGTGGATCGCGGGCCGATGGGTATGGCCGTGGATCATGCGCGCGACCCCGGCTTCGCGGAGCGCGGTTTCCACCGCTTGCGGATTCACGTCCATGATCGCCGTGTCGGTGGTGGACGTGTGGGCGCGGCTGGCGTCGCGCGCCTGCGCCGCGAACGCGCGGCGCTCGGCCAGCGGGCGCGCCAGGAATGCGGCCTGCCATGCCGGGTCGCGTACCTGGGCGCGGAATGCCTGGTACGCGGCATCGTCGGTACACAGGACATCGCCGTGCAGCAGCAGCGTCGCCACCCCATCGAGGTCGACCACGGTTCCGTCGGCAAGGATGTCCATGCCGCAACGCCGCGCGTAATCCCCGCCCAGCAGGAAATCGCGGTTGCCGGCGATGTAGCGGACCGGCACGCCGGCGTCCGCGACGCCGCGCAACGCGTCAGCGACGCGCGCGTTCACCGCCGCATCGTCGTCGTCGCCCACATAGGTCTCGAACAGGTCGCCGAGCACGTACAGCGCATCCGCAGCGCGGGCCTCGGCGGCGCAGAATCGCTCGAACTGCTTCACGATCCGGGGACGAGCGTCATCGAGGTGCAGGTCGGAGACGAAGAGGGTCGCCACTGCGTCAGTGCTTGGCGGGCTTCTTCGGGGCGGGCGCCGACGCCGGCGCCTGGCCTGTCACCGGCGAGACGGGTTCGGGTATCGGGTTCGCCGCTTCGCCGATCAGCTTGGCGCCCTCGATCACCACCAGCGGCCGCGGCACGTCACCGATGAACGGCCCCTGCGGGCCGGTCGGCAGGTTGTCGATCTTGTCGACCACGTCCATGCCCTTGACCACCTTGCCGAACACCGCGTAGCCCCAGGTCATGCCGCTCTGGTTGCCGACGTAGTCGAGGCGCGGATTGTCGACCACGTTGATGAAGAACTGCGCGGTCGCGGAATCCGGATCGGGACCGCGCGCCGCGGCCACGGTCCCGCGCAGGTTGGAGAGTCCGTTGTCGGCTTCGTCGGGAATCGGCGGCAGGGTGCGCTTGGGCCGCAGTTCGCGGGTGTACAGCCCGCCCTGCACAAGGAATCCCGGAATCACCCGGTGAAATACGGTGCCCGCGTAGAAGCCGTCTTTCACGTACTGCAGGAAGTTGGCGACCGTCTTCGGCGCCTTGTCGGGGAACAACTCGATCACGATGTCGCCCATCGAGGTCTCGAGTTCCACCTGCGGGTGCACGGGCCCAGCGGGTGCGGCCGTGGAGGCGGCCGAAGCCGGTGGCGCGGC
The DNA here is from genome assembly GCA_035700365.1 of Rhodanobacteraceae bacterium. GTDB lineage: Bacteria > Pseudomonadota > Gammaproteobacteria > Xanthomonadales > Rhodanobacteraceae > 66-474. The sequence goes on from DASSOQ010000013.1 coordinate 11,151, forward strand.
GGGAGCAAGCGTCGGCAACGCCAGTGCGAAAGCGGCGGGCAGCAACCAGCGGAATGGATGTCGGCGGTCTTTCATGGGCGGGGCACGATCCGGTGTCGGCGGCATTTTACGCGAGCCGCGCCGCGTCGATGGATCATGCGCCGGCTCAACGCTGCAGGCATTCGCTGCCGGCGCAGGCGCCGAAACGGAATCCCGTTCGCAACTCGCCGCCCTGCAACTGGTTGCCAGCATTGTCGCCGCGCTCGAGGTGGCGGCGCCGGATCTCCAGCACGATGGGTGTCACCTGGGCGATCCGGGCGTCGATCTGCGCGCGGGTGTAGTAGTCGAGATCCTTGCGATCTAGCAGGCGGTGCAACTGGTCGAGCGCGTCGGCGGCGCGCCCGGACAGGAAGGTGGCGTCGGCGTAGGCGATGCCGGCATGCACGTCGTCGCCCGCGACGTGGCAGGCATGGCCGTAGGTTTCGTACAGCGACGGCTCGGAGTCGTCGTCGAGCAACGGTTTCAGCAGGCCCTGCGCGGTCTTCGCGCTGGCCTTGCTGCCGTCGCTGAGCAGCGCGCGGCTGTAATCGAGCACGATCGCCGAATCGCTCGGCCACATCGCGTTCAGCGAGGCGTAGCGTTGCAGCGCCTGGTCGCGCTGTCCGGCGCGACGCTCGGCATCGGCCAGGCCGAGGGCGAGCGTGAGGTCGTGCGGGCGTGCCTCGACCAGCGACTGCAGCACCGGGACCGCCTTGCCGGCATCGCCCAGTTGCACCAGTGCCAGGGCGTATCCATAACGGTTGGCGACGTTGGCCGCGAACTTCTGGCTGCCGGCCATGCTGCGCCGGTAATAATCCAGCGTGCCGCGCGGATCGGTGGAGGACAGCACCCGGATGCGTTCGCGCATCAACTGGTACTCGAGTTCGCTCGGGCCCTGGGTCGGGTCGCCGAGTACCACGGCGCCCCCGTTCACGAACGGCAACGGCACGATGCCCGGACCCGGCGGGTCGCCGGCGGCTCCGGCCTTGCGCGATTTCATCTGCTGGTCCAGCACCCGCGCGCGGGCCCGCGCGTCCGCGATGCGCACGCTGCTGACCGGGTGGTCCTGGAGGAAATCCGGGGCGTTGCCTGCCGCCATCCCGCCGTCGCCGCCGGGGCGCATCAGCGCCTGCATGTGCGCGAACACATCGGCCATGCCCTCGGGATCGAAGCCGGCCTTGGCCAGCGTCTCGATGCCCACGTGGTCGGCTTCCTCCTCGTCCTTGCGGGTGAATTCGATCTGGTGCTGGGCCATCAGCCCCATGCCCGCGGCGATGACCCCCTGCACCGGATCGACGCCGCCGTCATAGGGCGAGTTGTTGCCGTAGCCGTAACCATACGGCGCGGTCGACACGGGGCGGGAGTCATCCGCGCGGGACGCGGCGAGCGCCGCCGCGAGGGTGCCGAGCACGTACAGCGGCAGCGACTTCTTCTGGTCCTCCACCGCGCGCTGCAGATGTTGCTGGCTGACGTGCGCGAGCTCGTGCGCCATCACCGCCGCCAGTTCGTCCTGCGACTGGGTGGCGGTGACCATGCCCGAGAAGATGAAGATGTAGCCGCCGAAGGTCGCGAACGAGTTGATCTCCGGGACATTGATCAAGGTGAACGTGTAGTGCTGGCCGGGATCGGCGCTCGCCGAGGCGAGCCGGTAGCCGAGGGTCTGCAGGTACTGGTCCACCTGCGGATCGTCCAGCACCAGGTTCGCCGCGCGCAGTTCGCGCAGGAACTCGGCGCCGTACTGTTCGGCTTCCTGAGGCGAGATCACGGAGTCGGCGGAACTGCCCAGGCTCGGCAGACGCACGTCGGCCTGCTGGGCGCCAGCCGGCAACGCGAACGCGAGCGTCGCGGCAAGGGACAGCAGGGCTCGGGGGCGAAAAGAAGGTGGCATGGAGCGCGCGTGTGCGGAGTCTGACATTGGACCGGGAACGTCGCGGTTGGTTCGCCGCGCTGCCGTCCCAAGATAAAAGGTGCGCGTTCGCGAAGCCAGTCGCAGCGGCAGCGCCTCCGCCGCCCTAGAATCGCCCCGGAATCCAACCATCCTTCGTCCCATGGCCGACATCGAAATCTACTCCACCGCCATCTGCCCCTACTGCAATGCCGCCAAGAGCCTCCTGAGGTCGAAGGGGCTGGAATGGCGCGAGCTGCGGATCGACCTGGATCCCGAGGCCCGCAAGACGATGGCCGAACGCACCGGGGGTGCGCGCACGGTCCCGCAGATCTTCATCAACGGCACCCTGGTCGGCGGGTTCGACCAGCTGGCTGCGGCCGATCGCAGCGGCAAGCTGAACGAGCTGCTCCAGGCCGCCGGTTGACGGCTGCAGTGGTCCACCGCCCCCACTCGTAGCCCGGCATCCAGGCGAGACAAGTGCGGGCGGAGCAACCGTTGCCGCTCACCGGCATCGCCTTGCATGGTTTCCGCTTGCACGATCGGCGATAATTCCGCTTTTGTTCGTTCGCTTCGTGGCGTGCAAGCGCGTCTGGCGGAGCGTCCGTCGTGCACCGGTCCATGGAAGGCCGTTCCGGACTGTCATGGCCCGGGTCCTCTGCACGCGCAAGAAGCATCGGCGAAGCAGCGGCCAGGGACGATCGCAAAAACATAGGAGCTGCTGGATGAGCAAAACGATTGTGGTGATCCGTGGCGACGGCATCGGCCCGGAGATCATGGACGCCACCCTGAAGGTCCTCGATGCGCTGGACTGCGGCCTCGACTACGAGTTCAGCGAGGCCGGCATGGCTGCGCTGGAAAAGCACGGCGAGTTGCTGCCGCAGGCCACGCTGGACGCGATTGCCGGGCACCGGGTCGCGCTGAAAGGGCCGCTGACGACCCCGATCGGCGGCGGCTACAGCTCGCTGAACGTGGCATTGCGCCGGCACTTCGACCTGTACGCCAACGTACGCCCCGCGATCAGCTTTCCGGGCACCCGGGCGCGCTACGAGGACATCGACATCATCACGGTGCGCGAGAACACCGAAGGCGCGTATCTCGCCGAGGGCCAGACGCTCTCCGACGATGGCGAGGTCGCCCAGTCGCTGGTGCGCAACACCCGCACCGGGGCCACCCGCATCGTGCGCCACGCCTTCGAGCTGGCGGTGCGCAAGGGCCGGAAGAAAGTCACGGCCGTGCACAAGGCCAACATCATCAAGACCGCCTCGGGCCTGTTCCTGGACGTCGCGCGCGGGATCGCGAAGGAGTACCCGCAGATCGCGTTCAACGAGATGATCGTCGACAACACCTGCATGCAACTCGTGATGAACCCGTGGCAGTTCGACGTGATCGTCACCACCAACCTGTTCGGCGACATCATTTCGGACCTGTGCGCCGGGCTGGTCGGGGGACTCGGCCTCGCGCCCGGCGCCAACATCGGCAAGGACGTCGCGATCTTCGAGGCGGTGCACGGTTCGGCCCCGGACATTGCAGGCAGGAACATCGCCGATCCCTGCGCGCTGCTGCTGGCCGCGGCCGAGATGCTCGACCACCTGGACATGACCGCGAAGGCCACGCGCATCCGCGGTGCCATCCGCGCCACGCTGCAAGCCCACGACCGCGTCACCCCGGACCTGGGTGGCAACGGCACCACCGCCGAATTCGCCGATGCGATCCGGGAGCGCGTGAGCGCCTGACCGCGCGGGACGCCGCCGCTTGCGCCGGCTTCGGCCGCGAGCCGTCCTACGGAATCATGTCGATGGGCCCTTCCAGGGGCGTAGCGACGGAACCGGCACCGTTCGCTGACGCGATCGCTGGGGCACGTGCTTGCCGCATGAAGCGCGGGGGCGAAGCGGCTGTTGTGAAAAGTCAGGCCATGGAAGGCCGTTCTGGTCTGGCAAATGGCGAGGAGCTGGCGGCGCCAAACCAATTGCCGAAGCGGCGATCAGGGATGATCGCAATCAAATGATCGGCCAGGGGGCCAGCAGCAGCACCCACAGCAGCGCCACGCTGCCCACGAATTTCATGGTCTTGAACAGCGTCCGATGGCGCTGCTTGAAGCCGCGGCTCTTCTCGCGGCGCTGGCGGAGTGCCGAAAACAGGCGGTTGATCGCGCCCGTCGGTTCGCTGGCCTGGTTCGGCGACGCGGTGATCGCGCCCATGAAGTTGCTGACATGGTGGTTGATCGCCGCCATCAGCCGAGAGCGCAGCGGCCGCTCGAGGTCGCACATCAGGATCACGCGCGGGGTATCGGTCTTGTTCTCCACCCAGTGCACGCAGGTCTCGTCGAAGACCACGTCCTCGCCGTCCCGCCAGGAATAGTCCTGGCCGTCCACCACGATGTGGCAGGCGTCGGAGTTCGGCGTCATCAGGCCCATGTGGTAACGCAGGGATCCTGCGAACGGATCGCGATGCGGGTTGAGGGTGGCGCCGGGCGGCAGCAGCGCGAACATCGCGGCCTTCACGCGGGGGATGCGGTTCACCAGTTCCACCGTCTTCGGACAAAGCTTCTGCGCCGACGGCAGCGGCTCGCCGTACCATTTCACGTAGAAGCGCTTCCAGCCCACCTTGATGAACGAGCTGAAGCTGGCGTCGTCGTCGTTGAGCGCGGCGCGGATGTGGCCCTGGTCGGAAAGACCCGCCGCCTCGTCGCGGATGGTTTTCCAGTTGTCGCGCAGCAGGTCCACGTCCGGAAAGCCACGGCGGTCGGGGAACGCAATCCCCGGGACCGCGGAAAACGCGTACATCAGCAGGTTGTACGGCGCGAACACGGTGGCGTGGCTGGCGAGCTGCTTGCGCAGCCTCAGCCGGACCCTGCTGCGGAAGTGCACGGCCAGGGCGCTGAGCAGGAACAGCGCGATCAGGGCGAGGATGGCGAGGCGGATGGCGAGCAGCATGGCGCGGAGGTCCCGGAGACGCGCCAATTTTAGCGCGTCGTCACACCCGCAGGACCGCGAGCTCGCCGTCGCCGGGGCGAAACGCCGCGCGCATGGCGCGCTGCACGAAGGCGATGGCGCGGCGTGCGGCCATGCGGGGGGTGGCGCCTTTCGCGAGTTCCGCGGCGAGGGCCGAAGACAGGGTGCAGCCGGTGCCGTGGAATTGTCCCGGCAGGCGCGGATGGCGAAACTCCTGCACGCCGCGCGCGTCCACCCAGCGGTCGATCGCTTCGCGCCCGCGGCCGTGGCCGCCTTTCAGGAGCACGGCCTTCGCTCCGTGGGCCAGCAGTTGCTCGGCCACGCGCTCGCGGTCACGCCCGCGGCGGATGGCGAGGCCGGCCAGAGCCTCGGCTTCGGGCAGGTTGGGGGTCAGCACGTCGGCGAGCGGGATCAGGTCCTCGATCAACACGCGTACGGCGTTCCGGTCCAGCAGCCGGGCACCTGAAGTCGCGATCATGACGGGATCGACGACGAGCCAGCGGGGCTTGCGCCTTGCGAGTTCGCGTGCGACACAGCGGACGGTTTTCGCGTCGCCCAGCATGCCGGTCTTCACCGCCGCGATCGCGAAGTCGTCGAACACCGCGTCGAGTTCCGCGCGCAGGTGCTTCGCCGGCACCGGGTGCACCGCCGCAACGCGGCGGGTGTTCTGCGCCGTCAGCGCGGTGATCGCGCTCGCGCCGTGCACGCCGAGCGCGGCAAAGGTCTTGAGATCCGCCTGGATGCCGGCGCCCCCGCCCGAGTCCGAGCCGGCAATGGTGAGGCAGCAAGCGGGACTCGGGACTCGGGGCTCTGGGCGAGGTGCAGCCATCATGTTGTCTCGGGGCTACGCCCCTATCCCCCAGGGCGGCGGTTGTGAAGAGTCAGGCCGGGGAAGGCCGTTCTGGTCGGGCATGGGCGGCATTCTTCATGCTCGCGGACTGGCTCGGCGAAGCGGCGATCACGGACGATCGCACCTACAAGGCTTCCGAGGCAAAATCCGCCAGCCGCGAGCGCTCGCCGCGGCGCAGCGTGATGTGCGCGGCGTGCGGCCAGCTCTTGAAGCGGTCCACCGCGTAGGTGAGGCCCGAGGTGGTCTCCGTCAGGTACGGCGTGTCGATCTGCTCGACATTGCCGAGGCACACGATCTTGGTGCCGGGGCCGGCGCGGGTGACGAGGGTCTTCATCTGCTTGGGGGTCAGGTTCTGGGCCTCGTCGATGATGAGGTAACGGGACAGGAAGGTACGCCCGCGCATGAAGTTCAGCGAGCGGATCTTGATGCGCGACGCCAGCAGGTCGTTGGTCGCCTGCCGGCCCCACGAACCGCCTTCCTCGGGATTGGCCAGCACCTCCAGGTTGTCGGTGAGCGCGCCCATCCACGGCGTCATCTTTTCTTCTTCCGTGCCCGGCAGGAAGCCGATGTCCTCGCCGACCGACACCGTCGCGCGGGTGGTGATGATCTCGCGGTAGCGCTGCTGGTCCATCACCTGGGCGAGGCCCGCGGCGAGCGCCAGCAGGGTCTTGCCGGTGCCGGCGGTGCCGAGCAGGGTGACGAAATCGATGTCGGGGTCCATCAGCATGTTGAGGGCGAAGTTCTGTTCGCGGTTGCGCGCGGTGATGCCCCACACGCCGTGCGCGCTGCCGGTGTAGTCGCCGAGCAGCGCCAGCTTCGCCTTGTCCCGGGAGGACTCGAGCACGCGCAGCTCGACGCTGTTCTCGCCCGGCAGGTACAGGCATTCGTTGGGCTGCCAGGCCTCGTCCTCGCCCGGCTTCAGCTCGTAGAAGGTGTGTCCGCGTTCGCTCCATGAGCGCAGTTCCGGGTGGCGGTCCCAGAAATCCGCGGGCAGTTCCAGCGAGCCGGTGTAGAGCAGCGAGAAGTCGTCCAGCGCGCGGTCGTTCTCGTAGTCCTCGGCGGCGATTCCGAAGATGGTCGCCTTGATCCGCAGGTTGATGTCCTTGGATACCAGTGCCACCGCGGCGTCCGGGCGGTGCTCATGGAAGTCCAGGATCGCGGCGAGGATCCGGTTGTCGGCCTTGCCCTGGCCGTTGCCGCTGCGGGTCTGGAAGTAAAGGCGTCCATTCGCGCCGCCACTTTTCAACCGGACGCCATCGGGCTGCGCCAGCGGCACACCGTCGGCGATGCCGTGGCTGTTGTTGCGCTCGATCAGCTCGTTGAGGAAGCGGCTGGCCTGGCGCGCATTGCGCGCGACTTCCGAAATGCCCTGCTTCTTCTCGTCCAGTTCCTCCAGCACGGTCATCGGTATGAATACGTCGTGTTCCTCGAACCGGAACAGCGCGGTCGGATCGTGCAGCAAGACGTTGGTGTCGAGCGCATAGGTGCGCTTGCCCCTGACCTGTTTGGCCATCAGCCGGCAGCCTCGGGAAGTATCGAAAAAGGGAGTTGGCGCGGATCGACGCAGATCAAGGCGGGTGGAGCTCCATCAGTGACCATCCGCGCTGATCCGCGTCAAGGATTCGGGGACGGGCAGGCCGCTACGCCGGCAGGGCATCCAGGACTGCCTGGGCGTGGCCCGGCACCTTCACGCCCCGCCACTCCTGCACCAACCGCCCCTCGGGATCGATCAGGAAGGTGCTGCGGTCGACGCCGAGGTATTCGCGGCCATAGAGCTTCTTCTTGCGGATCACGTCGAAAGCCTTGCACCAGCTCTCGTCGGTGTCGGCGACCAGGGCGAACGGCAGCCCCAGCTTCTCCTTGAAACCGGAGTGGGAACGGGCGCTGTCGCGGGACACGCCGACGATCGTCGCGCCGCGGCGCTTGAACCTGGTGTACAGGTCGCGAAAATCGCCGGCTTCGCGGGTGCAGCCGGAGGTGTTGTCCTTCGGATAGAAGTACAGCACGACCCACTGGCCCCGCAGGTCTGCGAACGAGAGCGCGTCGCCCGAATGGAGGGTGCCGGAGAGCCTGGGAACCTTGTTGCCGATCTTGGTCATCAAGATGGATCCCGGCTTGCGCCGGGATGACGATTGAAGGAAGGTTGCACTTTAAAACTTCACGGGATCCATGATCGCGTCGAGGTTGAGGCCGTCGCACAGCTCCATGAACTCGTCGCGCAGTTCCGCGATCCGCGTGTCGGACGGTATGCCGACCGTGAGTTGGGCCTGGAACATGTCGGCACCGGTCTGCATGGCCTGGTAGCGCATCGAGGACATCTGCTCGATGCTGATCTTGCGGCGGTTGAAGAAATCGATCAACTCGACCAGCACCCCGGCCTTGTCGGCCGCGACGACTTCGACCATGTACGGCAGCAGGCGGCTTTGCTCGTCGCGTGCCTCGGTGCGGTAGCTGAGCAGGTGCAGGTTCTCGTCGCGCCCAATCCGCGCGAGCGCGGTCTCCAGTTTCGCGATGGCGTCCCAGGCGCCCCTCGCCAGCAGCAGCACCGACACGTCGGCGCCGACCGTCGCCACCCGCGATTCGACCAGGTTGCAGCCGGCATCCGCAATCCGCCGGGACAGCACCAGCAGCGGCGATTGGCGTGCCGGTGCGGCGGCCTGGATCAGCAACTGGTGACCGGGGGCGGGGCGTGGGCTGGAGCGGTTCAAGGTGGTGACGGGTTTGACGGTCACGCGTGCCAGCATAGTGGCGTCGGCGTCGAAGTGCATGCTGCGGCGTGCAGGCAACGGCAGGGCCGAACCCGCGCAGCGGTTTCCCGCCGAGGCCGGACGGCGGACTGTCCACCACCTCCGCGTGGCGGAGAATCCGCCGATTCGATGTCCTATGATGCGCCGTCTGGATGAAATGGAGCACTCCGTGGACATTGCCGGCAGCCTGTGCGCCATCGCGACGCCTTTCGACGCGGACGGCGCGCTCGACCTGGACGCATTCGCCCGTCTGGTCGACCATCAACTCGACGGGGGCACCCAGGGCATCGTCGTCGCCGGCTCCACAGGCGAGGCGCACATGCTCGACGAGGGCGAATACGAGCGCCTGCTGGCGTTCGCGATCGACCGCGTGGCGCGCCGGGTGCCGGTGATCGCGGGCACGGGCGAGGCGGCCACCGCGAAAACCGTTGCACTGACCCGCCGGGCCCGGTCGCTCGGCGCCGACGCCGCGCTGGTGGTGACGCCGTATTACGTGCGTCCGACCCAGGAGGGCCTGCGCCGCCATTTCGGCGAGGTCGCCGCCCGCTGCGACATACCGGTCGTGATGTACAACGTGCCTTCGCGCACCGGCTGCGACATGCAACCCGAGACCGTCGCGGCGTTGCGCGATGCCGCCGGCATCGCCGGGATCAAGGAAGCCGTGGGGACGTCCGGGCGGATCCGCGCGATCGCGCAACTGCAGCGCCCCGGTTTCGTCTACCTGTCCGGAGACGACGGCAGTGCGGCCGAGGCGATGCTGGCCGGCGCGGGAGGCGTGGTGTCGGTGGTGAACAACCTGGTTCCGAAGCTGTTCCGCGCGCTGTGCGATGCCGCGCGCGGTGGCGATCGCGCGGCCACGCAGCGACACGCGTCGGGGATCAAGCCGCTGCTCGATGCACTCGAATGCGCGCCGAATCCGATTCCGGTCAAGGCCGGGCTCGCGGAGCTCGGGCTGTGCGGCGCCGCGCTGCGACTGCCGCTGGTCGAACTGCCGCCGGGACGGGAACGCACCCGCTTGCGCGACGTGCTGGTGACCCTCGCTGGCGCCGCCGCGCCCTGATCATGCACAATGCGCCCATGAAACGACTCCCACTGCTGCTTTTCCTGCTCGCGTCGGTCGCCCTGGCCGGGTGCCAGACCATCAAGGCCCACAATCCGTTCAGGCACAAGGAACCGGCCTACAAATCCGCGCAACAGGAGCAGCCGCTGGAAGTTCCGCCGGGCATGGACCAGCCGGCGACCAGCGAGGCGCTCGCGATCCCGGGTGGGGAAACCGGTGCCGGGGCCGCAACGCCGGCGGCGGGCGCGCCGCCGATGACCTCCATGGCGCCGCCACCCGCGGGCGTCGCAACCGCTGCCCCGGGCGCCGAAGGCAGCACCAGCATGACGCTCGCGGATACGCCCGACAGCGCCTACCACCGGGTGGGCCTGGCGCTGGAGCGTGGCGAAGTGGGGCAGGTGACCGCGCATGACGACGCAGCGCACACCTACCAGGTCGCGATCAACACTACCGTGACCAAGAAGGAGGAGGGCGGCTTCTTCCACCGCCTGTTCCACCGCAGCAAGAGCGAAAGCGTGACGGGCAACGTCACCGTCACCGTCGCCCCGCAGGGCAACGGCAGCCTCGTGGAGGCGGTCGGCAGCCCGGATGCGGCGGCGCAGGTCATCGCGCTGCTGAAGCAACGTTTGAAGTAGCGAAGCGACCGTCCCGATTCGCCGCGAAGCGCTGACATTCCCGCGATCGCAGGGCGGCACCGACCGCCGCCTGAGACCGGGACGGACGGGCGACGTCCGGCGCGCTGGTCGCTTACCGCTCCAGCAGCGGCAACTTGCCCGGCTTGCCGTCCCACTCCTTGGCATCGGGCGGCGGATCCTTGCGCTCGGTGAGTACCGGCCAGCCCTTCGCAAGTTCCGCATTCAGGGCGATGTAGTGTTCCTGGCCAGCCGGCACGTCGTCCTCGGGAAAGATCGCGTTCGCCGGGCATTCGGGCTCGCAGAGCGTGCAGTCGATGCACTCGTCCGGATCGATCGCGAGGAAGTTCGGTCCTTCATGGAAGCAATCGACCGGACACACCTCCACGCAGTCGGTGTATTTGCACTTCACGCAGTTGTCGGTGACGACGAAGGTCATGTTTGGGAGACGGGAGACGGGAGACGGGAGACGGGAGACGGGAGACGGGAGAGGGTATGTGATCACCCAACATCATCGCACACATGCAGCCTCAATCGAAGCGGCGGTGAATGCTTCGCCCGAAGCGGCTGTTGTGAAAAGTCAGGGCAGGAAGCCCGTTCTGGAGTTGCAGACAGCGATCCCGCTTGTCGTCGCGCCGCGGCGGAACGAGGCCGTGATCAGGGATGATCACACAAACCAATGGCGCTCCCTGCGGGACTCGAACCCGCGTTACCGCCGTGAGAGGGCGATGTCCTGGGCCACTAGACGAAGGGAGCGTCGGGCAGCGGAGCGCGGTAGTATAGCGGACTTCGTGTCCGGATCCGGCCACGATTTCGCATGGACGTCCCCGTTTGAGTTCCGATTCGACAGCATCCGACCCCATCCCGTCCGGTCCGCGCGTGATTCCGCGTGACCGGCACAACGTTTCCCGGAAGCAGATCAGTCGCGGCGCGCTGCGCGTGTTGTACGGGCTGAAGGACGCCGGTTTCCGCGCCTGCCTCGTGGGCGGTGCGGTGCGCGACCTCCTGCTGGAACGCCAGCCCAAGGATTTCGACGTCGCCACCGACGCCACGCCGGAAGACGTCCGGAAACTGTTCCGCAACTGCCGGCTGATCGGTCGCCGGTTTCGCCTGGCGCACGTGGTGTTCGGCCCGGAGATCGTGGAGGTCGCGACCTTCCGCGGCACCGGCGACGGGACCGGCAACGGCGACCGCCACGTGGTGAACGGCCGGATCCTTCGCGACAACGTGTGGGGCACGATCGAGGAGGACGCGCTGCGCCGGGATTTCCGCGTCAACGCGCTGTACTACGACATCGCCGACTTCAGCGTGATCGACTTCGTCGGAGGGATGGAAGACCTCGAACAGAAGCGGCTGCGCCTGATCGGCGATCCGGCCACGCGCTACCACGAGGATCCGGTGCGGATGCTGCGCGCGGCGCGGCTCGCGGCCAAGCTCGGATTCGTGATCGATCCGCAAGCAGCCGCTCCGTTCGCAAGCCTCGGACACCTGCTGTGCGATGCGCCGCCGGCCCGGCTGTTCGACGAGTGCCAGAAGATGTTCCTCGCCGGTTACGGTCTCGCGAGTTTCCGGACACTGGTGCAGTACGGCCTGCTGGAACACCTGTTCCCGGGCACGGCCCGCGCGTTGGCGCACGATGAATCGGGCGGCTTGCGCGCGATGATCGAGCGCGGCCTCGGCGGCACCGATGCCCGCGTCGCCGAGCGGCGTCCGGTCACGCCGGCTTTCCTTTTCGCGGTCCTGTTGTGGGGCGAGGTCGCGCAGCTCGCCGCGCGGCTGCAGGCGGAGGGCACGGTGCGTTCGCTCGCCTGGCAGCGGGCGGCCCACCGCGTCATGGCCGAACAGGGCGCGCGGGTGGCGATCCCCCGCCGCTTCGCGTATGCGATCGAGGAAATCTGGGCGCTGCAGCCGCGCTTCGCCGAGCGCACGCGCAAGCGCGTCTTCAGGCTGATGGCGCATCCGCGGTTCCGTGCCGCCTACGATTTCCTGTTGATGCGCGCGGACGAATCCGCGGAGCTGCGCGAATCGGGCGAATGGTGGACACGCGCGCAGGAACTTTCGGCCGACGAACTTTCCGCGTCGCTCGGCCCCAAGTCGGCCGCGGGTCACGCCGGCGAGCCGGCCGCCAAGCCCAAGCGCCGGCGGCGGCGCGGCGGCAGGCGCCGCCCCGCGGGGGAAGCGCGGCCGACCTCGCAGGACTGAAGCATGCCGGGGCCGTCTGCCGCTTACGTGGCACTGGGCAGCAACCTGGACGATCCCGCGGCGCAGGTCGAACGCGGGTTCGCCGCGCTGGCGGCGTTGCCCGGCACGCGGCTGCGCGCGCGCTCGCGCCTGTATCGCACCCCCCCGTGGGGCGTCGTCGACCAGCCTTCGTTCGTCAATGCGGTGGCCGCGCTCGAAACGTCGCTCGCGCCACGCGAGCTGCTCGAGGCGTTGCTCGCGATCGAAGCCGGTGCGGGGCGGGTGCGTGGCGCCCGCAACGGACCCCGCACCCTCGACCTCGACCTGCTGCTGCATGGCGATCTCGAGCTGTGCGAAGCAGGGCTCACGCTCCCACACCCGCGCCTGCACGAGCGCGCCTTCGTGCTGCTGCCCCTGGCGGACGTCGCGCCCGGACTCGACGTGCCGGGGCGTGGGCGCGTGCGTGACCTGCTGGCGCGCGTCGATCCCGCCGGATGTATTCCGATCGCAGATTGAGTCTCGGCCGAAGCGGTCGTCGTGAAACGTCCGGCCATGCAAGTCCGTTCCGGTGCCGATGGTGCCTGGCCGATTTCGTTGGAGCGGGTGTTCAATGAAGCGGAGCAGGGACGATCGCACGAGTAAACCCCGCTCCAATATACTTTTTCGATGCTCAAGGTCCATCGCGACATCGCAGGGTCATGTCTGGCCCCCGGCGGCTGCGTGCTTACGATCGGCGCGTTCGATGGCCTGCACCGCGGGCATGCCGCGTTACTGGCGAAGGTACGGGAACGCGCGACGAAACGCGGGCTCGCCGCGGGGGCCGTGAGTTTCGAGCCGCTGCCGCGCAGTTATTTCTCGCCCGCGCCGATCAAGCGCCTGTCCTCGGTACGCGAAAAGCTGTGCGGGTTCGCGGAGGCGGGCATCGACCAAACGCTGCTGCTCCGCTTCAATGCCGAACTGGTGGCGATGCGCGCGGACGATTTCGTGCGCCGGGTGCTGGTCGCGCGGATGGGGGCTCGCGAAATCTGGGTGGGCGCCGATTTCCGCTTCGGCCACAACCGCGTGGGCGACGTGGCGCTGCTCGAAGCGATGCAGGGCGAAGGTCCCTACGAGGTGCGTGTGCTGGACGCGATCTCGACGGGCGACGGCGAACGCGTGTCGGCCTCGCGGGTACGCGGCGCGCTGGCCTTCGGGGATTTCGCGCACGCCGCGGCCTTGCTGGGGCGCCCCTTCACGATGGGCGGACGGGTGGCGCGCGGCCAAGGCATGGGCCGTGGTCTCGGTTATCCGACCGCGAACATCCGGCTGGGCAAACGTGTGTCGCCGGTGTCCGGCATCTTCGCGGTGCGCGTGCGCGTCGGCGACCGCTGGTGGCCGGGCGTCGCGAGCCTCGGCGTGCGTCCCACGATCGCCGGCGGCGGCGAGCCGCTGCTGGAAGCGCACCTGTTCGATTTCGACGCCGACCTGTATGGCCAGCGCATCGAAGTGGAGTTCGTCGCCAAGCTGCGCGACGAGGAAAAATTCGCCGACCTGGATGCGCTGCGGGCGCAGATGGACCGCGACGCCGCCGAAGCGCGGCGCATCCTTGCCGACACATCCACCGTTTCCGGAGCTCTTGCGTGAGCCGCGATTACAAGCAGACCATCAATCTTCCGCGCACCGCCTTCGCGATGAAGGCCGACCTCGCCCGGCGCGAGCCTGCGATGCTGGCCGATTGGGAAGGCACGCAGCGTTACGCCGAGCTGCAGGACCGCACCGGCAAGCGCGAACGCGCCTACATCCTGCACGACGGCCCGCCCTATGCGAATGGCAAGATCCACCTGGGCCACGCGGTCAACAAGATCCTGAAGGACATCGTGGTGCGCTCGAAGCTGATGGCGGGCTTCCGCTCGCCGTACGTGCCGGGCTGGGATTGCCATGGGCTGCCGATCGAGATCGCGGTCGAGAAGAAGTACGGCAAGGTCGGCCACAAGATCGACGCGGAAACCTTCCGCCAGCATTGCCGCGATTACGCGGCGCAGCAGATCGACCTGCAGCGCAAGGATTTCAAGCGCCTCGGCGTGCTGGG
>DASSOQ010000014.1:0-4267 GCA_035700365.1 Rhodanobacteraceae bacterium
TTTCGCAAGGACACTCCCATGGGCCTGGATCTCGTCCCCGCCGGCCGCGACGTGCCGGACGACATCAACGTCGTCATCGAAATCCCCAAGGACGCCGAACCCGTCAAGTACGAGGTGGACAAGGCCTCCGGCGCGATCTTCGTGGATCGCGTGCTCACGACGCCCATGCGCTATCCGTGCAACTACGGCTACATCCCGAACACGCTGTCGGGGGACGGCGATCCCGCCGACGCGCTGGTGCTGCTGCCGATGCCGCTGACGCCGGGTTCTGTGATCCGCTGCCGGGCCGTGGGCTTGCTCAACATGGACGACGAAGCCGGAGTCGACACCAAACTGGTGGTCGCGCCCGGCGAAAAGGTGTTCGCCGGCTATGCCCATATCCGCGACATCGACGACGTGCCGCCGCACTGGCGCGAGCGCATCGCCTACTTCTTCGAGCACTACAAGGACCTCGAGGCGGGCAAGTGGGTGAAGGTGGCCGGCTGGGCCGATGCCACGGCCGCGCGCGAGGAGATCCGCGCGGCGGTGGAGCGTTACCGGCAGGCACCCGAGAAGCCGAACTTCTAGGCGCGGGTCTGTGCTAGCGTAAGGAAATGAGCGTTTCCCGCCGCACGCGCATCGTCGCCACCCTCGGCCCCGCCACCGACGCCCCCGGCGCGCTGGAGCGCACGCTCGGCGAAGGCGTCGACGTCATCCGCCTCAACCTTTCGCACGGCAAGCCGGAAGACCATCTTCGGCGCGCCCGCGAAGCGCTGGCCGCGGCGGCCAGGCTCGGCCGCGAAGTCGCGGTGCTGGCCGATTTGCAAGGCCCCAAGATCCGTGTCGAGCGCTTCGCCGAAGGTCCGGTGCAATTGAGTCCTGGCGCCGCCTTCACGCTCGACTGCCGGCCGGACGCGCCCGCAGGCGATGAATCGCGGGTGGGCGTCAGCTATGCCGGGCTCCCCGACGACGTGCACGAGGGCGACCACCTGCTGCTGGACGACGGGCTGATCGAGCTCGAAGTGATCAATGTGGAAGGCTCCCAGATCCACTGCAGGGTGGTGGTCGGCGGCAGGCTGTCCGATCGCAAGGGCCTGAACCGGAGGGGCGGCGGCCTTTCGCTGGATGCGCTGTCCGACAAGGACCGTGCCGATATCAAGCTGGCGGCGGAACTGAAGGCGGACTTCCTCGCCGTTTCGTTCGTGCGCTCGGCGGCGGACATCCATGAAGCGCGCAAGCTGCTGCGCGAAGCCGGCGGCAATGCCTGGCTGGTCGCCAAAATCGAGCGTGCCGAAGCCCTCGCCGCACTGGAGGAAATCATCGACGCCTCGGACGCCGTGATGGTCGCCCGCGGCGATCTCGGCGTCGAAATCGGCGACGCCGAGTTGCCGGGCCTGCAGAAGAAGATCATCCGCGAGTCGCTGGCGCGCAACCGGGTGGTGATCACCGCAACGCAAATGCTTCAGTCGATGGTCGAATCACCGATCCCGACGCGTGCCGAGGTGCTGGACGTCGCCAACGCCGTGATCGACGGCACCGACGCCGTGATGCTGTCGCAGGAATCCGCGGCCGGCAAGCACCCGGCCGCCGCGGTCGCCGCGATGAGCCGGATCTGCCTGGGTGCCGAACGCCAGTTCGAGCCCGCCGACGACATTTCGGTGCTCACGCATCGCCTCGACCGCACCGACCAGGCGATCGCGATGGCCGCGACCTTCCTCGCCACCCAGTTGCCGATCCGCGCGATCGTCGCGCTGACCGAATCGGGCACCACCGCGCAATGGCTGTCACGCTACCGCACCTCGGTGCCGATCTACGCCCTGACCCCCAGTTCGCAAACGCGCTGCCGGATGCTGCTGTTGCGCGACGTCAAGCCGATGGCATTCGACGGCGAGGGCGCCTACCCCGCGCTGGTGGTGCGCGAGGCCGTGCGCCAGTTGTTCGAGAGCGGCGACCTCGCGGTCGGCGACCGGGTTCTGCTGACCCATGGCGACCACACCGGACAAGGCGGCGCCACCAACACCATGAAGCTGCTCAGCGTCGGCGAAGACGGGATCGCGGAGAGCCTGCGGGATTTGTGATGGCGCCGCGTCCGGGACCCCGGCGACCCGCGACTCGGGATCCGGGAAAGCAATAGAGCTCCTCTCGCCAATCCGGGCGGATCGACGCTCACCGTCGATCGAACCTGCAATCCGATTTCAGTCATTTGTGGTGCAGCACCCATGATCCGATCCGCCGTTGTCGCCGCTCTCCTGACTACCAGCGTCGCGAGCTTCGCCGCCGTTGGACCCAACGTCCGCGCGGTGCAGCCCGGGGATATCGGCAACTACTGGGTGATGACCAACACCTCGTTGAGCGTCGATGTCCCCAACAGCGGCGTGAACCTGGACAAGCCCACCTGCTCGGCGGTCACCTACATGATCGGTTCCGACGGCGTGACGCGTGACATCGTGGTGGTGAAGACCGTTCCCGCCGGCGACCTCGACGTGGTCGCGAAGAGCGCCGTGAAGGACATGCAATACGTGCCCGGCGCAATCAATGCCGAACGCCAACCGGTGTTCACCTACATCATCATCCCTTTCAACCTGCCGACCGATCCGGCCGCGCGCAAACGGATCACCGACGCCTGCATCCTCGACGATTTTCCGCAGGGATATCGCTGAGCCGACAACCGCTCGAGCCGGCGGACGGCGTCCGGTGCGGTTCCCGGCCCCACGGGGGTCCGCGCCCCGCGCCGCGACGCTGCGAATCCGGCCCCCATCCCCGTTCGGACACTTTCTCGCGGAGGCGGCGGGAAACACAAAAATCCGCCCGCTCGCCTATACTTGGGAGTCCACCGACAGCAGCGGAACACCGTCATGAGCATCGATCAAATGGAAGCCGTCGCGCAGGCGATGGTTGCGCCAGGCAAGGGCATCATCGCGATCGACGAATCCTCGGGCACCATCAAGAAGCGCTTCGATGCGGTCGGGATTTCCGACAGCGAGGAGCACCGCCGCGCCTACCGCGAAATGCTGCTGACGGCGCCCGGCCTCTCCGAACACATCTCCGGCGCAATCCTCTATGACGAAACGATACGCCAGTCCACCAAGGCGGGCGTGCCGTTCACCCAGGTCATGAAGGACGCCGGCATCATTCCCGGCATCAAGGTGGATCTCGGCGCCAAGCCGCTGGCCGGTTTTCCCGGCGAGCTCGTCACCGAAGGCCTGGACGGCCTGCGCGCGCGCCTCAACGAATACGTGGAACTGGGTGCCCAGTTCGCCAAGTGGCGCGCGGTGATCACGATCGGTGACGACATGCCGAGTTCGACCTGCATCGACACCAATACCCACGCGCTGGCGCGCTACGCGGCGCTCTGCCAGGAAGCCGGCCTCGTGCCGATGGTCGAACCCGAAGTGTTGATGGACGGCGACCACGACATCGAAACCTGCTACGAGGTCACCGAAGCGACGCTGCGTTCGCTGTTCGCGGCGCTGTACGAACACAACGTGATGCTGGAAGGCACGATCCTGAAGGCCAGCATGGTGTTGTCCGGCAAGGACTGCCCCGAGCAGGCCGACACCGAGGAAGTCGCCGAATCCACGATCCTGTGCCTGAAGTCCTCGGTGCCCGCGGTGCTGCCCGGCATCGTGTTCCTGTCCGGCGGGCAAAGCGACGCCGACGCCACCGCGCACCTCAACGCGATGAACCGTCTCGGCCCGCATCCCTGGCCGTTGTCGTTCTCCTATGGCCGCGCGATGCAGCAGGCCGCGCTGCATCTGTGGGCCCAGGACATGGAGGGCAACTTCGGCGCCGCCCAGAAGATCGTGGTCGAACGCGCCCGCGACAACGGCCTCGCCGCTCTGGGGCAGTGGAAGAAGGCGGCCTGAGGAAGATTCCGCGGCCGTCCTCCTTCTCCTTCAAGGAGAAGGTCGGGATGGGGATGGTGTGCCGGTTCAACCCATCCCCACCCGAACCCTCCCCTTGAAGGGGAGGGCTTTTGACAACGGCATCGAGCGGGTCAGTTGCCGGCGGTCTCCGTGATCGCTTCCACCGGATACGCCGGCGCGGCATCCAGCGCTGCCGCGCACACCTCGGCGAGTTCCAGCAGGCGAAGGTCGGATCCCGGCCGCCCCACGAACTGCATGCCGATCGGCATGCCGTCGGGCAGCGTGCCCATCGGGATGCTGACAGCGGGACACGCGGACAGGCTCGCGAATGCAGTAAGGTCGGCCTGGGAGGCGGGCACCGGCGCATCGACCGGAAACGCGCCCTGCGGCGTGGTCGGCAGCACCAGCACGTCGACGCGCGA
>DASSOQ010000015.1:0-4749 GCA_035700365.1 Rhodanobacteraceae bacterium
ACAATACGGTCTCGATGCCGGCGTTGGCGAGGTGCGCGGCGATCTGCGCGCCCATCACGCCGGCGCCGAGCACGGCGGCTTTGCGGATGCGAAGAGCTTCGGATGGCATGGAATCTCCGGATGTCGAGGTAGGGCTGAAAAAGAGCGGGACGTGGGTGGTAGTGGGGGCGCAACAGCCCGGCGTCAATCAGCAGCGGTTGCGGAAACGTGTATTCGAAGCGGCTGTTGCGGGAAGTCAGGCCACGGATGGCCGTTCTGGTCTCGCCGATTCGAACGACCGTGTGTGCGACTCGTCGATCGGCGACGCAACGATCATGGACGATCGCACCACTATGCCCGCAAGCCGGCGGCGGTGAAGTGGATGAGATGCCTCGCGGTCTGCTCGCGGTGTTCGCGCTCGCTCTCGCCGGTGCGGCGCTGGATCATCCCGAAATCGGCCATCGCGTAGGTGAGCGCCCCGACCGCGATGTCCAGCCGCCAGTACAGTTCCTGTTTGTCGAGCTGCGGCAGCAGGCGCGCGAACGCCGCAGCGAAATCCTTGAGCACGTAGCCGTAATTGTCGGAAAGGAACGTGCGCAGATTGCTGTTGTGTTCCGCGAAGGCGCGCGCCAGCACGCGCATGAAGACCGAGCCGCCACGGCGATCCAGCGACAGCTCGAGGGCGGGGGTGATGAACGCGTGCAGCACCGCTTCGAGCGTGGGCGTGCCGGCGGCTTCGATGGCGGCCAGCCGCTCGAGGCGCCGCCGGCTCAACTCGTCCAGGCGGCGGCGGAAGACTTCCTCGATGAGGTTGTCCTTGGACCCGAAGTGGTAGTTGACCGCGGCCAGGTTGACGTTGGCCGCGGCCGTGACCTGGCGGAGCGAAGCACCGGCGAAGCCGCGTTCGGCAAACAATTCCTCGGCGGCGCCGAGGATCCGCTGCCGGGTGGAGAATGGCGGAGTGCCGTGCATGCCGTGCCCCTGCTCCGATTTTCAAACAATCGTTTGAAGTCTATGTCCCGCCGCCGCAGGGGTCAATCCGGGCTGCCCACGCATGGCCAGAACGGCCGCTTTGAGCTAGAATTCGTCATCCTTTTGTGAGCTAACCCCGCATTTGCGCGGGTTTTTCGGACTATGCTCGGACGCCGAAGGGCATCGCGTGCATTTTCCTGCCCTTCGTTCAACAGTCGAGGAACCCATGGCGCTGGAGCGCACCCTTTCCATCATCAAACCCGATGCGGTCGCGAAGAACGTGATCGGCCGGATCTACGCGCGTTTCGAGGAGGCGGGGCTCAGGATCGTCGCCGCGAAAATGAAGCAGCTCTCGCGTGCGGAAGCCGAGGGCTTCTACGCGGTGCACCGCGAGCGCCCGTTCTTCAAGCCGCTGGTCGATTTCATGCTGTCGGGGCCGGTGATGATCCAGGTGCTCGAAGGCGAGGGCGCGATCGCCAGGAATCGCGAATTGATGGGGGCGACCAACCCGAAGGAAGCGGCACCCGGAACCATCCGCGCGGATTTCGCACAAAGCATCGACGCGAATGCCGTGCACGGCTCGGACGGCCCGGACACCGCGCGTTTCGAGATCGGCTACTTTTTCGCCGCGACGGAAATCCACAGCGTTCATCCTTGATGCGAGATCAAGAGCGGCCATCCATGGCCTGACTTTTCACAAGAGCAGTTCCATGACAGCAACCGGGCCCAGGGCCAATCTGCTGGATTTCGATCGCGACGGACTGCGCAACTTCTTCGCCGGACTGGGCGAGAAGCCCTGGCGCGCCGATCAGGTGATGAAGTGGATCTACCACCGCCTCGAAAGCGATTTCGGGGCAATGACCGATCTCGGCAAGCCGCTGCGCGAAAAGCTTCCCGAGGTGGCCGTGATCGCGCCACCGCGGGCCTTGCTGGACAACGCTTCCCGGGACGGCACCCGCAAATGGCTGCTCGGCATGGACGCGGGCAATGCGGTCGAGACCGTGTACATCCCGGAGCCCACCCGCGGCACGCTGTGCGTGTCTTCGCAGATCGGCTGCGGCCTCAACTGCACCTTCTGCTCCACGGGCACCCAGGGCTTCAACCGCAACCTCGCAACCTCCGAGATCATCGGGCAGGTGTGGCACGCCGCGAAGCAACTCGGCAACGTCACCCACCAGCAGCGCCGCATCACCAACGTGGTGATGATGGGGATGGGCGAGCCGCTGCTGAACTTCGACAATGTTGTTCGCGCGATGAGCCTGATGCGCGACGACCTCGGGTTCGGCCTCGCATCCAAGCGCGTGACGCTTTCGACGGCCGGCGTGGTGCCGATGATCGACAGGCTGGGCGAAGTCGCCGACGTGTCGCTGGCGGTATCGCTGCACGCGCCGAACGACGAACTGCGCACGCAACTGGTGCCGCTCAACAAGCGCTGGGGCATCGACGAACTGCTCGATGCCTGCGCGCGCTACGCGGCGCGCCGCCCACGCACCACGATCACCTTCGAATACACCTTGATGAAGGGCGTCAACGACACGCCGGCGCTGGCGAGGCAGCTGGTCAAGCGGATGCGGCGGTTGCCCGGCAAGGTGAACCTGATTCCCTTCAATCCATTCCCGGGGACCCGCTACGAACGTTCGGACGAGGACACCATCCGGGCATTCCAGACGATCCTGCTGGACGCCGGCGTGCAGACGATGGTTCGTCGCACCCGCGGCGAAGACATCGACGCAGCCTGCGGCCAGCTCAAGGGCAGGGTGGCCGACCGTACCCGCCGCCACGCCGAATTCCAGCGCCGCCTCGCGGCCCGAACCGAGGTCCAGACGCATGCGGCTTAGGTCTTGCAGTATGTTGGGGGTCACGCTGCTCGCGCTCGGGCTGGCGGCGTGCAAGCACGATCCGGGGATCATCAAGTATCCGACCCCGATGTCCAACCTCGAGAACGCGCCCAGCGAATCGGCGCAACAGGACAAGCAGTCGGCCGCCCAGACCCACACCCAGCTCGCCGCGGCGTACATGGGCCAGAACAACCTGAAGGAGGCCGAGACCGCCCTGCACAAGGCGATCGGCTTCGACAGCAAGTACATTCCCGCGCACACGATGCTCGCCATCCTCGATTGGCGCATCAACCGGCTGCAGGACGCCGACAAGGAATTCCGCGCCGCGATCGCGCTGGATCCCTCGAATGGCGACACCAACAACAACTACGGCAAGTTCCTGTGCGAGACGGGCAAGCGCGAGGAGGCCATGCAGTACTTCAAGCGCGCGCTCACCGACCCGTTCTACAAGACCCCGGCGGTGGCGAACGCCAACGCCGGCATGTGCCTCCTGGAAGGCAACGACTACGCCGGCGCCGAGCCGTACCTCCACAAGGCGCTGTCCATCGATTCCACGTACGGCGCGGCCTTGCTCGCGATGACCGAGCTGGACTACCGCAAGGGCGACGCCTTCGCCGCGCGTGGTTACCTGCAACGCTTCGAAGCCGCAGGACGCGCCACCCCCGACTCGCTGCTGCTCGGCTACCGGATCGCCACCCGCCTTGGTGACAAGGAGACCGCCACCAATTACGCCAACCGCCTGCAGGATCAGTTCCCGAATTCGACGCAGGCGCAAACGTTGAACGGTTCCAGCCAATGATCGATCGCGAAGACAGCCCCGACCTGTTCTCCGACGTCCCATCGCGCGAGGCGACACCCGCCGCGCCGATGGAGCAAGGCCCGCCGGCGGAAGGAACCCTCGGCGAGCGGCTGCGCGCCGCGCGCGAGGCGCAGGGGCGATCCCTCGCCGACTGCGCGAACGAATTGCGCCTGCCCATCAAGGTGCTGGAAAGGCTCGAACGCAACGAGTTCGGCGAGGCCGAGCATTTCGTGTTCCTGCGCGGGGCGCTGTCCGGCTACGCCAGGTTGCTGGGGCTGCCGTCCGGCAGTTGCGATGCCACCTTGCGCGCGGTGGCGCCGCCGGAGCAGCCTGCGCTGGTGTCGGTCACGCGCACGTCGACGGCCCGCTGGCTGCTCCAGCGCTACGGCACGGCCGCGACCTACATCGTGCTGACCGCGACCATTGCCGTGCCGCTCGTGCTGCTCGGCGTGCGCGGCGGACTCGAGCGGCCGGCGGCCCGGATCGTTTCGCTGGACCAGGCGCCCGCGGCATCGTCCCGGGCCGCGGCGTCGAAGTCTTCGCCGTCGTCACCGGATACTCTCGCAGGTTCGCCGGATGCCACGCCGTTCCGCGCCTCGATGACGCCATTCGCCGCCATCGGTCTCACCGACGACGCGACGTCGACCGGCGCGGCCAACCGCACGCCGGTCGCGCCGGCGCCGGTTCCCGCCGCGGTGGCCGGCGGCCGGCACACGCTGACGATCGCCGCGAACTCCGACTGCTGGTTCGAGATCGTCGACGCCGGCGGCAACAAGGTGGATTCGGGCCTGCTGCACCCGGGCGACGCCCGCACCTGGCATTCGGCGGGCGTGCTGCACGTGACCGTGGGCAATGCCGACGGCGTCAGCGTCACCCGCGACGGCCAGCCGTTTGCACTGGCACCGTACCGGCGCGCCAACGTCGCGCGCTTCGATGTGTTCGGCGAGACCGCCGGCGCCACCGAAAACAACCGGTACTGACGACCCGTTCTGCTGTATCCTTGGCCGTTTCCCCGCGCAGGGCGGGGTTTCGCTGTGCGTGGATGAACCATGGCTTTCGAAGACTACGACGAATACGAGCAGGGCGAAGCCGTCCGCAAGTGGATCCGGGAGAACGGCATCGCCGTGGCCGTCGGCGTGGTGCTCGCGCTGCTGCTGATCT
>DASSOQ010000016.1:0-16630 GCA_035700365.1 Rhodanobacteraceae bacterium
GCGATGAATTACCTGTCGGGCCTCGCGCAGAAGCGCCGCACGATCCTGTTCGTCGGCACCAAGCGCTCGGCGCGCGAGGCGATCGGCGAGGAAGCCCAGCGCTGCGGCATGCCCTACGTCAACGCCCGCTGGCTGGGCGGCATGCTGACCAACTTCCGCACGGTCAAGCAGTCGGTGGCGCGGCTCAAGGAACTCGAAGCCGCCGAAACCGACGGCACCTTCGACAAGCTGGTCAAGCACGAAGTGCTCAGCCTGCGCCGCGAGCGTGAAAAGCTGGAGAAGTCGCTGGGCGGCATCAAGGACATGAAGAACCTGCCCGACGCGCTGTTCGTGATCGACATCGGCCACGAGAACATCGCGGTGCAGGAAGCCCGCAAGCTCGGCATCCCGGTGGTCGCGGTGGTCGACACCAACTACGACCCGTCGCTGGTCGAATACGCGATCCCCGGCAATGACGACGCGATCCGCGCGGTGCAGTTGTACGCGCGTGCCGCCGCCGACGCGGTGCTGGAGGGCAAGGCCGCGGCGCCGATCCAGGCCCGCGGCGACGACAGCGAATTCGTCGAACTGGATGCCGAGGGCAATCCGGTGGCCCGCACCGACGACGACCGGAAGTCGGCCCGCCGGCCTGCGAGCAAGAAGACGGCGCCGAAGCCCGCGCCGCGCGTCGCCGAAGAACCGGCACCCGGCAAAGCCGAAACCTCGGGCACCGAAAGCGTCGAGGCCGAAGTCGGCGGCAACCAGGCCGACGAAGGCACCGCGGAATAAGCGCCGCGTCGCGTCAGCGCCACCTTCCCCCTCCGGGAGAAGGTGGCGCGAAGCCCCGGATGAGGGTTCGGTTTCCGCGTTGAATCGATCAAGCAAGACCCCATCTCTTGCACCCTCCTCCGAACCCTCACCCCGGCGCCACACGCTCGGGCTGCGCCCGCCTCTCCCGACGGGAGAGGGGTTCAAGCCGCGATCTTGCGGCATAAATCATTTCAGAGGTATCGACATGCAAATCACCGCCGCGATGGTCAAGGAACTGCGCGAGCGCTCCGGCGCCGGCATGATGGAGTGCAAGAAGGCGCTCACCCAGAACGACGGCAACGTCGATGCCGCGGCCGAGTGGCTGCGCAAGCAGGGGCTCGCCAAGGCCGACAAGAAGGCCGGCCGCGTCGCCGCCGAAGGCACCATCGTGCTGGCCAGGGGCGACAACAGCGGCGTGCTGGTCGAGGTCAACTCCGAAACGGACTTCGTCGCCAAGGACGAGAGCTTCCTGAAGTTCGCCGACGAAACCGCGCAGACCGCGCTCGACAACAACGTCGCCGACGCCGATGCCTTGAAGAACGCCAAGGCCCCGGGCGGCCAGACCGTCGAGGAAGCCCGCCAGGCGCTGGTCGCCAAGGTCGGCGAGAACGTACAGGTGCGCCGGGTCGTGCGCGTCGACGGCGCCTCCAACCTCGGCGCCTACGTGCACGGTGGCCGCATCGGCGTTCTGGTGTCGCTGGAAGGCGGCGACGCCGAACTCGCGCGCAGCATCGCGATGCACGTCGCCGCGATGAACCCCCAGTACGTCACCCCGGACAACGTGCCCGCCGAGTTCGTGGCGAAGGAAAAGGAAATCTCTCTCGCCCAAATGAGCGACAAGGACAAGCAGAAGCCGGCCGAGATCCAGGAAAAGATGATTTCCGGCAAGATCAGGAAGACCCTGAACGAGATCTCGCTCACGGGCCAGCCGTTCGTGCTGGACACCAACCTCACCGTCGGCGAAGCGCTGGCCGCAGCCAAGGCCAAGGTGCTGTCGTTCCACCGCATCGCGGTCGGCGAAGGCATCGAGAAGAAGGAAGAAGACTTCCACGCCGAAGTGATGAAGCAGGCCGGGTTGGCCTGAGTGCAGCGGCTGTCGCGTGAACGAAGAAGCCGCGAGCGATCGCGGCTTTTTTGTTGGCTTGAAGCCGGAATTTGGGATGGGTAGCGGGGGCGCGCGCTTGCAGTGACTCGACACTGCAAGCGCCCGATGCACCGCCGGATTGGTAGGTCGGGTTGATCCCGGAGTTGCTCCGGGAGAAGCCCAACGTGTGCCCGGCGCCCTACTACCTACCCCACATTCCCCAAGTACAATTCGCCCGTTTGCCCATCCCCGGAGTCCGCCGCATGGCTGCGAAGCCGAAGTACCAGCGCATCCTGTTGAAGCTGTCCGGCGAGGCCTTGATGGGATCGGCCGACTACGGCATCGATCCGGCGGTGATCGGGCGGATTGCCGAGGAGATCCTCGCCGCGCGCGCCACAGGGGTCGAGATCGGCGTCGTGATCGGCGGCGGCAACATCTTCCGTGGCGCGGGGCTCGCCGAAGCGGGCATGGACCGCGTCACCGGCGACCACATGGGCATGCTGGCGACCGTGATGAACGCGCTGGCGATGCAGGACGCGCTGGAAAAACGCGGCGGTTTCGCACGGGTGATGAGCGCGATCCAGATCCACGACGTGTGCGAGGACTTCATCCGGCGCCGCGCCGTCCGGCACCTGGAAAAGGGCCGCATCGTGCTGTTCGCCGGCGGCACCGGCAATCCGTTCTTCACCACCGATTCGGCCGCCGCGCTGCGGGCGATCGAGGTCGGCGCCGACCTGCTGCTGAAGGCCACCAAGGTGGATGGCGTGTACAGCGACGATCCGAAGAAGAAGAAGGACGCGCAACGCTACGGGCATGTCAGTTACGAAGAGGTGATCGCGCGCAACCTCAAGGTGATGGACACCGCCGCGATCGCGCTGTGCCGCGACCATGGCGTGCCGCTCCGCATCTACGACATGACCTGTGCCGGCAACCTGATGCGGATCCTCAAGGGCGAATCCATCGGAACGCTGGTCAGCATTGATTCGCGCGATCGTCCCTGATCGCCGCTCCCCGACGGCATTCCCGGATTCACGCCAGCGAAGACAGACACCAGAACGGCCTCCCATGGCCCGATTTCCGCGACAGCCGCTTCACCCGGCCGGCCGTGGCGAACCGGCCTGTTCTGCACACACCGGTCAAAGCAACGGTATCCGCCCCGATGTTGCCTCCCGCTATACTTGTCCGCTGATTCCAGCGCGAGGCACGCCATGCTCGATGACATCAAGCGCGACACCCAGACCCGCATGGGCAAGAGCGTCGAGGCGCTGCGCCACGAGCTGTCGCACCTCCGCACCGGCCGCGCGAGCACCGCACTGGTGGAAGGCATCAAGGTTTCCTATTACGGCTCGGACGTGCCGATCAACCAGGTCGCCACCGTGGCGGTATCCGATGCGCGCTCGCTGACGATCACGCCCTACGAGAAACAAATGGTCGCGGCGGTCGAGAAGGCCATCATGGGGTCCGACCTCGGCGTGACGCCCACCACCGCGGGTACCGTGATCCGCCTCAACATGCCGCCGCTCACGGAGGAACGCCGCAAGGATCTCGCGAAACATGTGGGCCACGCGGGCGAAAATACCAAGGTCGCGGTGCGCAACATCCGCCGCGACGCCCTGCAGCAGCTCAAGAACCTGCTCAAGGACAAGCAGATCAGCGAGGACGACGACCGCCGGACCCAGGACGAGGTGCAGGCGATCACCGACCGCTTCATCCGTGAGGTCGACGCGACGGTGCAGGCCAAGGAACAGGAACTGCTGGCACTCTGAGCAGCGGTCGACCAGTCCACGGCCCGGAATCGAAGGGGTATCGCATGCACGACACGCCGACAACCGCCGTGGAGCGGTGTTGCCTGCGGGAGCACACCGGATGACCTCCCGCAAGGTGATTGCCCACCAGAGCGCCGTCCGCGCCAAGACCCCGCGCCACATCGCGATCGTGATGGACGGCAATGGCCGCTGGGCGCGGCGTCGCGCGCAGCCGCGCAGCCTCGGCCACCGCGCCGGCCAGAAGGCCGTGCGGACGGTTGTCGAGTACTGCCTGCGCAATCGCGTCGACGTGCTGACGCTGTTCGCGTTCTCGTCGGAGAACTGGAAGCGCCCGGACGCCGAGGTGGGCGCGCTGATGGACCTGTTCCTGAAGGCACTCGACAAGGAAATCGACGAGTTGCACAAGAACGAGGTGCGGGTGCGGTTCCTCGGTGAATTGTCCGCGTTTTCCGATGCCCTGCGCACCCGCATGCACGCGGCGACGATGCGCACCGCCGGCAACCAGCGCCTGTGCCTGAACGTGTGCGTCAACTACGGTGGCCGCTGGGACATCGCGCAGGCGGCACGCCGCGTGGCCGAGGCGGTTTCGCGCGGCGAACTCGACGCCGCCGCCATCAACGAACGGCTGCTCGGCGATTATTTCTGCCTCGCCGACGTGCCGCCGCCGGACCTTTTCATCCGCACCGGCGGAGAGCACCGCATCAGCAATTTCCTGCTGTGGCAGCTCGCCTACACCGAGCTCTACTTCACCGACACGCTGTGGCCGGACATGGATGCCGCGGAACTCGACCGCGCCCTGGACGACTACGCCCGGCGCGAACGACGTTTCGGCTGCGCACCGGCCGCTCCCGCGGCGCGCGCGAGCTGATCGCCGCCCATGCTCAGACAGCGCGTCATCACCGCCGTCATCCTCGCGCCGCTGATCGTCGCGCTGATCTTGCTTGCAGGAAACGCGCTGTTCGCAGCCCTGCTCGGCCTGGTCTTCCTCCTCGGGATGTGGGAATGGACCCGCATGGCCGGCGTGCGCGGTTATCCGCTGCGGCTCATCTCCGTGTTCGGCTACGCGATCCTGTTCGCGGTGTTTTGGCGCGTGTGCCATTCCGCATGGTGGTGGACGCCGGTGCTGGCGGGCCTTGCATGGTGGCTCCTGGTGCTGCTGTGGCTTGCGCGTGCCGGTTTCGGCGCGGCGGCCACCCCGGCGCACGCCCTGCTGAAACTCGTGGCGGGTGCATTCGTGATCGTCCCGGCGTGGTGCGCGGTCGTTGTGATGCACGGCGACCTGGCGGAACCGCACACCGGCCGCGGCCACTGGTGGGTGTTGTTCTTCGCGTGCATCGTGGTGGCGGCCGACATCGGCGCGTACAGCGCGGGCCGGCGCTGGGGCCGCACCAAGCTCGCGCCGACCATCAGCCCCGGCAAGACCCGCGAAGGCGTGTACGGCGCGCTGGTCTGCTCGGGCATCGTCGGGCTCGTCGGCGGCATCCTGCTGGAAGTGCCGGCGCTCAGGCTGCCGGCGATCGTCGCCCTGGCGCTGCTGACCGTGCTGCTGTCCATCATGGGGGATCTCCTCGAGAGCCTGATGAAGCGACACGCCGGGATCAAGGATTCGGGCGCCCTGTTTCCGGGCCACGGCGGGGTGTTCGACCGGATGGATTCGATCGTCGCGGCGCTGCCGATCTTCGTTCTCGGGAAGTTCCTGCTCGGGCTGTAGGGCGGGCCCTGCCCGCCGATGGATACAGTGCAGCGGCAGGCGTCCGCCCCGCGTGTCCGGAAACGCGCTCCGCCCCCGGAACTTGCGGCATCCGGACGCGGTCCATGGACCCATGCGCCACGAAGCGAGTCAGCTGCCTGTCCGGCGGACTGGTTTATCATGAAGTCCTGCCAGCCTTGCGCCGCAATCCATGAGTGACCTGTTCAACATCCTGGGATCCGTGTGGTGGATGATCGTCACCCTGGGCATCCTGGTGACCTTCCACGAATTCGGCCATTTCTGGGTCGCGCGCCGCTGTGGCGTGAAGGTGTTGCGCTTCTCGGTGGGGTTCGGCAAGCCGATCAAGTCGTGGTACGGCAAGGACGGCACCGAGTACTGCGTGGCGTGGATTCCGCTCGGCGGCTACGTGAAGATGCTGGACGCGCGCGAAGGCGAGGTGCCGCCCGCCGACCGTCCCCGCGAATTCACGGGCAAGCCGATCTGGCAGCGCATCCTGATCGTGCTGGCGGGACCGGTCTTCAACCTGGTCTTCGCGGTGGCCGCGTTCTGGGCGATGCTGGTGATCGGCAAGCCGGACTTCCAGCCGCTGGTCGGCGACGTCAGCCACCTGGCGGCGCAGGCCGGCATCCAGCATGGCGACCGGATCCTCAGCGTCGACGGCGAATCCATTTCCAACTGGACCGATCTCGGGCTCGCGCTCGCGAACGCCGCGCAGACGCGCCAGGCCACGCCATTGAAGGTGCGGACGCCGCAGGGTGCGGAAGAAGTCCATGTCCTGCACTTCGACAAGCTGCCGCGGCATCCGAGCGACCAGACGATCGTCACCGAGACCGGCATGATGCCGCTGCAGCGGAGCCTGCCTCCGGTCGTTGGCGACGTCGTCCCCGGCAGCGCGGCCCAGGCCGCGGGGCTCAAGGCCGGTGATCGCATCGTCGCGATCGACGGCACCCCGATCCGGGACTGGAACCAGCTGACCGAAACCACCCGCAAGTTCGCCGGGCCGCAGCACGTGCTGACGCTGGCGGTGGAACGGGACGGCCGATCGATGACGCTCCACGTGCAGCCACGCCTGACGGCCGAGCCCGACGGCAGCAAGGCCTGGGCGATCGGCATCTACGCCAGGGTCGCCACCGCGGCTTATGACACCGTCTTGCGGCGCGGTCCGCTGGATGCCGTCCCGGCTGCATTCGGGCAACTGTGGGACCTCACCTCGACCACCGTCGTGATGCTCGGCCACATGCTCACCGGACAGGCGTCGCTGTCCAACCTGTCGGGCCCGATTTCGATCGCGCAGTACGCCCAGACCTCGGCCGAGATGGGCACGGCCTGGTT
Organism: Rhodanobacteraceae bacterium; assembly: GCA_035700365.1. Classification (GTDB taxonomy): domain Bacteria; phylum Pseudomonadota; class Gammaproteobacteria; order Xanthomonadales; family Rhodanobacteraceae; genus 66-474. The sequence goes on from DASSOQ010000016.1 coordinate 6,683, forward strand.
CCTGTATTTCCTCGGCATCATCTCGCTCAGCCTCGGCATCATGAACCTGCTGCCGATCCCGGTGCTCGATGGCGGGCACCTGCTCTACTACCTCATCGAGCTGGTCAAGGGCAGTCCGCTGTCCGAGGGCGCGATGGCGGCGGGCCAGTACATGGGCATGGCGCTCTTGGTGATGCTGATGGGCCTCGCCTTCTACAACGACATCCTGCGGGTGCTCGCCTCGTGAGCCCACCGCCAGCCCGCCCGCGAAGGCATCGCCGGCGTGCAACCTGATCCCCGCGGCTTCCCCGTGCGCGGCCGCACCTGTACGATGCGCGGTTTGCGTGGCAAAACCCCGAAACTCCGGACCCGACGATGAAGCGAGTCGCCGCACTGATCCTGTTCGCCGCCCTTTCCGTACCGGTGGCGGCGTATGCCTTCCAGCCCTTCACCGTCAAGGACATCCGCATCGAGGGCCTGCAACGCATCGCGGCCGGCACGGTGCTCTCCTACCTGCCCGTCGAGCCGGGCCAGACGCTGGACGATGCCGCCGCGCAGAAGTCGATCCGCGCGCTGTTCAAGACCGGCTTCTTCAGCGACGTGGAACTGGAGCGCCAGGGCGACATCCTGATCGTGAAGGTGACCGAGCGACCCTCGATCGCCAGCCTCACGGTGCGCGGCAACAAGGACATCAAGACCGATCAGCTCTTGAAGGGCCTGAAAGGCGCAGGCCTCGCCGAGGGCCAGACCTTCGACCGCCTGACCCTCGACCAGTTGCGCCAGCAGTTGATCGCGCAATACAACGATCGCGGCAAGTACAACGTCACCGTCGATCCCCATGTGACGCGGCTGGACCGCAACCGCGTCGCCATCGACATCGAGATCCACGAAGGCAAGGCCGCCAAGATCCAGGAAATCAACATCGTCGGCAACCACAGCTTCACCGACAGCGACATCCGCGACGACTGGGAGTCGGGCACGCCGAACTGGACCTCGTGGTATTCCAACAACGACCAGTATTCGCGCGAGAAGCTCTCGGGCGACCTCACCAAGCTCGCCTCCTTCTACCTCGACCGCGGCTACGCCGATTTCGACATCAATTCGGCGCAGGTGACGATCAGCCCCGACAAGCGCAGCATCTACATCGCCGCGGGCATCCACGAAGGCGACGTCTTCAAGGTTTCCGACATCCACCTGCTCGGCACACTGATCCTGCCCGAGGACGCGCTGCGCCAGGTGCTGCGCATCCAGCCGGGCGAGATCTTCAACCGCCACGAGATCGAGCTGTCGTCCGACGCGATCACCGACGTCTTGTCCAACATCGGTTACGCGTTCGCCAAGGTCCAGCCGATCCCGAAGGTCGACGAGGACAACCACACCGTCGACCTCACCTTCTTCATCACGCCGGGTCCGCGCGTGTACGTGCGCCGGATCAACTTCAAGGGCAACACCCAGACCCAGGGGCAGATCCTGCGCCGGGAGATGCGCCAGTACGAAGGTGCCTGGTATTCGCAGGCGGCCATCGACCGTTCCAAGGTGCGCCTGCAACGCCTCGGCTACTTCAAGGACGTCACGATCGACACCGTGAAGGTCCCCGGCACCACCGACGAAGTGGACCTGAACGTGAAGGTCACCGAGGAGTCCTCCGGCCAGTTCCAGTTCGGCGTCGGCTACTCGCAGGTGTCCGGGATCATCCTCTCGACCTCGATCGCCAACAACAACTTCCTCGGCACCGGCAACCGCATCTCCGCGACCTTCTCGAAGAGCCTGTTCCTCAAGCAATACCAGGTTTCGTTCTTCAACCCGTACCTGACCGACAGCGGCATCGGCATCGGCTACAACGCCAGCGTGCTGAAGTTGAACCAGGCCGAGCAGAACATCGCCTCGTATCTTTCGGACACAGACTCGTTCTCCACCTACCTCAGCTTCCCGATCAGCGAGACCGACAGCATCAACGCCGGCATCGGGATCAACAAGACCAAGCTGGACCTCATCCCCGGCTTCACGCCGCAGGTGTTCTTCGACCAGATCAACAAGATCGGCCACTACACCATGCACAACACGCCGCTGACGCTGTCGTACTCGCACGACACCCTCAACAAGTTCTTCAAGCCGACCCGCGGCGGCCTGCAGCAGATCAGCGCGGAAATCGCGCTGCCGGGCGCGACGGTGCCGTACTACAAGCTCACCGCCGCCACCAGCGACTATTTCCCGCTGCCATTCGGCTTCGTCGGGCACGTGTCGGGCAACCTCGGCTACGGCAAGGTATATGGATCGAATGACATCTCCGTGCAGTACGCGGACAGCACCGGCCGCATCCGCACCATGTCGTTCCCGTTCTTCGAGAACTTCTACGCCGGCGGCGTACGCGACGTGCGCGGCTTCGAGGACAATACCCTGGGGCCGCGCATCTGCTCGGGCCTGATCGGCCCCGACGGCAAGGCCGACCCGACCGCCATTTCGTCCGGCGGCAACTGCCTCGGCGGCACCTTCTACCGGCCCCAGCCGGTGGGCGGCGCGTTCAAGGTGCTGGGCAGCGCGGAACTGGTGCTGCCGTTCTTCAAGGACAACGACAAGGCGCGGATTTCGCTCTTCGCCGACATGGGCAACGTCTATTCGAGCTACGCCGCGTTCGACGCATCGGACCTGCGCGCCTCGGTGGGCATCTCGCTGCAGTGGATCGCGCCGGTCGGGCCGATCGTGATCAACCTCGCCGAGCCGATCCGCGACAAGCCGGAAGACAAGCCCTTCGAAGAGCGCCTGCAGTTCTACTTCGGCCGCACGTTCTAAACGGGGTCAGGTTCACTTCCGCGCATCGCGAGCGGGTCGGGTTCGCCAGGACCGCGACGCCGCTTGGGAAATCCCGTTTTGCGAGGAAGTGAACCTGGGCCCTTGCAGCCTGGGGAGCGAATGAATCGACCTACCGGCTACCGCATCGACGAACTCGCGGAGCGCTTCGGCCTCGAATTGCGCGGCGACGGCACGGGCATGGTGCGGGGCGTGGCGCCGCTCCCCCGCGCTGCCGCCGACGAGCTCGCCTTCCTCGCCAATTCCCGCTACGCGTCCGACCTCGCAGCCACCGGCGCCGGCGTGGTGGTGCTCGCTGCCGAGCATGCCGACGCGAGCCCGGTGCCTGCCCTGATCGCACGTGATCCCTACCTCGCCTACGCGCGAATTGCCTCGCTGTTCGAACGCGCGCCTGCGGCTGCACCCGGCACCCACGCGACCGCGGTGATCGCAGACGGCGCCGCGGTCGATCCCGGGGCGACCATCGGGCCCCATTGCGTCATCGATGCCGGCGCGGTGGTCGAAGCCGGCGCCGTGCTCGGGCCCCACTGCGTGATCGGCGCGGACTGCCGGGTCGGGGCGCAATCGCGGCTTGCAGCGAACGTCGTACTGGTCACGCGGGTCAGGCTGGGCAGGCGCGTCGTGATCCATCCCGGCGCGGTGCTGGGCGCCGATGGCTTCGGCATCGCGCGCGGCGAGGAAGGCTGGGTCAAGGTGCCGCAACTCGGCGGCGTCCGCATCGGCGACGATTGCGAGATCGGCGCCAATACCACGATCGATCGCGGTGCGCTCGAGGACACGGTGCTCGAGCAGGACGTCCGCCTCGACAACCAGATCCAGATCGCCCACAACGTCGTCATCGGTGCGCACACCGCCCTGGCCGGCTGCGCGGCGGTGGCCGGCAGCGCGCGGATCGGGCGGGATTGCCTCATCGGCGGCGGCGCGGGGATCCTGGGACACCTCGAGGTCGCCGATCGCGTTACCATCACGGCGATGAGCCTGGTGACCCACTCGATCCGCGCGCCCGGCGTGTATTCTTCGGGCGCACCGATCGAGGAGAACCGCGCCTGGCGCCGCAACGCGGCGCGCGTGCGCCAGCTCGACAGGATGGCGCGGCGCATTGCCGCGCTGGAAAAGCAAGTGGAATCGCTGAGCAAGGAAAAACGCAGTTGATGAACAAGACCGCCGCCCCCGTCAAGCTTCCCGTCGATGCCGAAGGGATCGCGGCCATCCTGCCCCACCGCTATCCGTTCCTGCTGGTGGACCGGGTGGTCGAACTCGTGCCGGGCAAGAGCATCGTGGCGATCAAGAACGTCACGATGAACGAGCCGTTCTTCCAGGGACACTTCCCGGGGCATCCGGTGATGCCCGGCGTACTGATCGTCGAAGCCCTGGCGCAGGCATCCGGCTTGCTGATCGGCCTGTCCGGAACGCTCACCAACGGCGACGGCTTGATCTTCTATCTCGCCAAGGTCGACAACGCACGGTTCTCGAAGCCCGTCGTGCCGGGCGACCAGTTGCGCCTGGAGGTGCAGTTGAAGCGCCAGATCCGCGGGATGGGCATCTTCACCGCGTGCGCGGTCGTGGACGGCAAGCCTGCGGCCACCTGCGACCTGATGTGCGCGGAAAGCAACCGGTGACGGAGCCGCACGCGAATATCCATCCCACGGCAATCATCGATGCCGCAGCGAAGCTCGCCGGCGACGTCACCGTCGGCCCGTTCGCGGTCGTCGGCGCCGAAGTCGAGATCGGCGCCGGCTGCACGGTGGGTCCCCATGCACTGATCGAAGGACCGACCCGCTTGGGCCGCGGCAATCGGATCGGCGCGTACGCGTCGATCGGCAGCGATCCGCAGGACAAGAAGTACCGCGGCGAGCGTTCGGAGCTGGTGATCGGTGACGGCAATACCTTCCGGGAATTCGTCACCGTCAATCGCGGCACTGCCGAAGGCGGCGGCGCGACCCGCATCGGCGACGACAACTGGGTGATGGCCTACGTCCACATCGCGCATGATTGCATCGTCGGCAGCCACACCGTCCTCGCGAACAACTCGACCCTCGCCGGGCACGTCGAGGTGGGCGACCACGTGGTGCTCGGCGGCTTCGCGGGCGTGCACCAGTTCTGCAAGATCGGCGCGCACGCCTTCGCCGCGATGTATTCGGCCATCAATCGCGACGTCCCGCCGTTCATCTACGTCGCGGGGCAATTCGCCGTGCCGCGCGGGGTGAACGCCGAAGGCCTCAAGCGGCGCGGCTTCGACGCCACGCGCATCTCCGCGATCAAGCGCGCCTACCGTACCCTCTACCTCTCGCACAAGACGCTGGACGAGGCGCGCACCGCGCTCGCCGAGCAGGCCGAGTCCTGCGATGACGTGCGCGCATTCGTCGAGTTCATCGACCGCAGCGAACGGGCGTTGGTGCGCTGAGGGCCGGACCGGGGACCGGAAAAGTGCGGGTCGTCTGCCCGCTCGATGTACCAGCCCGGCACGTCACCAATCCGATTAGCCTTGTCACGACATTCGGCATCCTGTTCCCTTGTTTCGCATGACGGCGAAAGTCATTCCCCACGGCGACATCGAGGTCCGGTCGGACGCCGGTCCCGGGTACCCGGTCCCCGGTCCCGTCCTTGCCCTGGTCGCGGGCGAGGACTCCGGCGACCAGCTCGGCGCGGACCTGATCGAGGCGCTGCGTGCGCGATTCCCGCGCGCGCGCTTCGTCGGTGTCGGCGGCCCGCGCATGCGCGCGGCGGGGTTCGACGCCTGGCACGACATCTCGGCGCTGTCGGTGATGGGGCTCGCCGAGGTGCTGCGCCACCTGCCCCGCCTGTTGCGCCTGCGCGCGTCCCTGGCGAAGCGCATGATCGCGCTGAAGCCTGCCCTGTTCATCGGTATCGACGCCCCCGACTTCAATCTCGGTCTCGAGCGGAAACTGAAGCAGGCGGGCATCCGTACCGCCCATTACGTGAGCCCCTCGGTCTGGGCCTGGCGGGAAGGACGCGCGACAGGGATCGGACACTCGACCGATTGCGTGCTGTGCCTGTTCCCGATGGAACCCGCGATCTACGCGCGCCATGGCGGCAACGCCGAATTCGTCGGGCATCCGCTGGCCGATCGTTTCCCGCTGGATCCGGACCGTGCCGCGGCTCGCGCCCGACTTGGCCTGCCCGCGGATGCGCCGGTGCTCGCGGTCCTGCCAGGCAGCCGGCTCTCCGAGATCCGCCAGCTCGACTCCACCTTCATCGAAGCGGCGCGTCGGGTGGCGGAGAGCGTCTCCGGTTTGCGGATCGTGGTTCCGGCGGCGAATGAGCGCTGCCGGGAAGAACTCGAGAAGTTGCTGGGGGATTGGAGACCGGGAACCGGCAACCGGGAGCCGGCGAGTGCGCCTGGCGTCGGCCCGGCGCACGCTGCAAATGCGGGAACCGATGCATCACAAGGCGACAAGCATTTGTCCGCCCCCCGGTTCCCGGTCCCGGGTCCCGTGCTCCTCGACGGCCACGCCCACGACGCCATGGTCGCCGCCGACGCGGTGCTGGTCGCCTCCGGCACGGCCACGCTGGAAACCATGCTCGCGAAGCGGCCGATGGTGGTGGCCTATCGCATTGCGCCACTCACCTATGCGCTCGTGAAGGGACTCGGAATGCTGAAAACCGACACCTACGCGCTGCCCAACATCCTCGCGGGCCGCAAGATCGTGCCCGAGCTGATGCAGTCCGATTGCACACCCGATAGACTCGCCGATGCCGTTACGGCGCTGTTCCGTTCGCCGGAAAAACGCGACGAACAGGTTCGTGAATTCGGACGCCTCCATCTTGCCCTGCGCACCGAAGGCGGGGCCGCGGCCTCCGCGGCACGCGTGATCGGCCGGATGCTCGGGCAACCGGATGCGGCCGCGCGAGACGCATGATGGACCTGCATGACCCTGGTGATTGACAACGGTTCCGACTTCGCGACCTTGCCGCGGCACAAGCTCCGGCGCTGGCCGGACGTGGCGGACCTCGCAGGCGTCGACGAAGCCGGCTGCGCGCCGCTGGCGGGTCCCGTGGTCGTGGCCGCGGTGATCCTCGATCCGGCGCGGCGAATCAACGGGCTGGACGATTCCAAGGTGCTGCCTGAGGCCACGCGCGAGAAGTTGTACGCGTGCATCGTCGAGCGGGCGCGCGCATGGAGCGTGGTCGCGGTGGAGGTCGCGGAAATCGACCGCATCAACATCTTCCACGCGCGCATGGCCGGCATGCTGCGCGCGCTGGAGCGGCTGGCGTGCGCCCCGGCCTTCGCGCTGATCGACGGCAACCGCCTGCCCCGCCCGCTTCCGTGTCCCGCGCGGGCGGTCGTCGAAGGCGATGCACTGGCGCCGGCCATCAGCGCCGCCTCGATCATCGCCAAGGTCACCCGCGACCGCATGATGCGCGAACTGGATGTGCACTGGCCGGGATACGGCTTCGCCCAGCACAAGGGTTATCCGACCCCCGCGCACTGCGAGGCGCTGCGCAGGCTCGGCCCCTGTCCCCACCACCGCCGCAGCTTCGCCCCGGTGCGGGCGGCGCTCGAGCAGGAACTTCCGCTGGCGTTGCCGGTTTAAGTGCACGTCTGCACGATCGCTGTTGCAGGCTCGCGCACAAGGCGCGCTCCTACAGTAACTGCGCGGTTGTAGGAGCGGCCGATGGCCGCGATCAGCCTCCCGCCCGACCTGATCCCATCGGCTAGCATCGCAGGCTTTCCGGCTCCAATGCCGATCCACGACCTGTCAAGCTTGCCGCCTCCGCCTCCCGGCAATACGCTTGCGCGGATACCACGCGCACCGCCATGCCGATCGACTTCATCCATCTGCGGGTCCACAGCGAATACTCGTTGCGCGATTCGACCATCCGCATCCCGGAGAAGCCCGAGTACGGCGATCCGGCGAAGGCCCGGCAGGCGAACCTGGTCAGCCGCGCGGTCGAGCTGGGCCTGCCGGCGCTCGCGCTCACCGACGATTCCAACTTGTTCGCGCAGATCAAGTTCTACCGCGCCGCCGAACGCGCCGGCATCAAGCCGATCGTGGGCTGCGACCTGTGGCTCGCGGATCCCGAGGATCCGTCGCGCCCCGGCCGGCTGACGCTGCTCTGCCGCGACCACGCGGGGTACCTCAACCTGACGCGGCTGATCTCGCGCGCATGGCTGGAGGGCCAGCATGCGGGGCGCGCGCAATTGCAGGGCGAGTGGCTGGACGGCGCGGTTTCCGGGCTGCTCGCGATCGCGGGGCGTGACAGCGGCTTCGGGCAGCTCGCCGCGGCGGGTCGCGAACACGACGCCCGCGCGAATCTCGAGGGCCTTCGCCGGCACTTCGACGACGGCCTGTACCTGGAACTCACCCGCACCGGCCGCGCCGGAGAGGACGCCTTCAACGCCCACGCCCTGCAGCTCGCCGCAGGGCTGGACCTGCCGGTCGTCGCCAGCAACGACGTGCGCTTCCTCGAGGCCGATGATTTCGAGGCGCACGAGGCGCGCGTCTGCATCCAGCAGGGCTACCAGTTGCAGGACCCGCGCAGGCCGCGCGACTACTCAGCGGAGCAGTGGTTGAAGCCGGCCGACGCGATGGCCGCGGCGTTCGCCGATCTCCCCGAGGTACTCGAGAACACGGTCGAGCTGGCGAAGCGCTGCAACCTCGAGCTTTCCTTCGGCACGTACTACCTGCCGGCATTCCCGGTTCCGGAAAAGCACACGCTGGAATCCTGGATCGGCGACCAGGCGCGCACCGGGCTGGCGCAGCGGCTGGCCGAATCGGGCATTGCGGCCGGCCACACCCGCGAAGACTACGAGACGCGCCTCGCGAACGAGCTGGACGTGATTGGCAAGATGGGCTTCGCCGGCTACTTCCTGATCGTCTCCGACTTCATCCGCTGGGCCAAGGCCGAGGACATCCCCGTGGGCCCGGGCCGCGGCTCGGGCGCGGGTTCGGTGGTGGCGTGGAGCCTCCGCATCACGGACCTGGACCCGCTGCAGTTCGGGCTGCTGTTCGAGCGCTTCCTCAATCCGGAACGCGTGTCGATGCCCGACTTCGACGTCGACTTCTGCATGGAGCGCCGCGACGAGGTGATCGCCTACGTCGCGCAGAAGTACGGCCGCGACCAGGTGAGCCAGATCATCACCTACGGCTCGATGGCGGCGAAGGCGGTGCTGCGCGATTGCGGGCGCGTACTCGGTATGCCCTACGGGCAGGTGGACAGGATCGCGAAGCTGATCCCGCGCATGCCGCTGGACCTCACCCTCTCGGATGCGCTCGGCCTCAGCGAGAAGTCACGGAAGGAACCCGACCGCGTGGTGCGCGAGTTCTGCGAGCTCTACCAGCAGGACGACGACGCGCGCACCCTGATCGACCTCGCGCTGAAACTGGAAGGCCTCGCCCGCAACGCGGGCAAGCACGCCGGCGGCGTGGTGATCGCCCCGACCCCGCTCACCGATTTCGCGCCGCTGTACTCGGAACCGGGCGGCGGCGGCGTGGTGACGCAATACGACAAGAACGACGTCGAGACGGTCGGGCTGGTCAAGTTCGACTTCCTGGGTCTTCGCACCCTCACGATCCTGGACTGGGCGGTCAAGGCGATCAACGCACAGCGGGCGGCGTCCGGGGAAGCGCCGCTGGACATCGCGCAACTGCCGCTGGACGACGCCGAGGTCTATCGCCTGTTCCGCGAGGCGCGCACGGTCGCCGTGTTCCAGTTCGAAGGCGCGGGCATGCAGCGCCTGCTCAAGGACGCCAAGCCCGACTGCCTGGAGGACCTGATCGCTCTGAACTCGCTGTTCCGGCCGGGGCCGATGGACCTCATACCGAGTTACGTCGCGCGCAAGCACGGGCGCGAGCCCGTCACTTATCCCGATCCCCGCGTGGAACCGATCCTGAAAGAGACCTTCGGCATCATGGTCTACCAGGAGCAGGTGATGCAGATGGCGCAGATCGTCGGCGGTTACTCGCTGGGCGGCGCCGACCTGCTGCGACGCGCGATGGGCAAGAAGGTGCCGGCCGAGATGGCCAAGCATCGGTCGATCTTCCGCGACGGCGCGATGCAGAACGGCGTTCCCGAACGCCAGGCCGACCAGATCTTCGACCAGATGGAGAAGTTCGCAGGCTACGGCTTCAACAAGTCGCATGCGGCGGCGTATTCGCTGGTTGCCTACCAGACGGCGTGGCTGAAGACCCATTACCC
>DASSOQ010000017.1:0-25289 GCA_035700365.1 Rhodanobacteraceae bacterium
CAGCAGGCGGATCCCGACGAGGCCGAACACGGTCAGCCCCAGCATGAAGTGCCAGGTCTTCATCAACTCGCGCGGATCGCTGCCCTTCGGATACAGCTCGCGCAGCAGGATCAGCGCATACACGGCGACCAGCAGCGCCAGTGTCAGCCAGTGCGCGGCGATGGAGAGGTCGTGGTAGCGGTTGCCCGCGATCTTCAGTGCCATGGCTTTCACCGACGAGGAATAAAGACCCGGTTGGTGCGCGGTCACGCCGCGCGCTTTTCGGGTTTCAGCCGCGCGATGCCGAATGCCTTGAGGATGTATTTCTCGTAAGCCGGATCGGCCTTGCCCTTGCGCACCTTGCGCAGGAAGTATTTTTCGAACGCCACTTTCGCCAGGTGCACCCACCGCCCGGTCATCGCCTTGGTCAGGTTGCGCGGCGGTATCTGCGGCAGCGCAATGAAGGCGAAGCCCTTGTCGCCCATGTCGGCGAGGCACAACGCGTTCCAGGTCGCGATCGCGTGCGGCGGCTTGCCGGCCAGTTCGTCCCGCAGGTTTTCCGCGATCGCGCTCACCATCGATTCGATCATGAGCCCGGTCTTGGGCACGCCGACCGGCACCGGCGTCGCTTCCACCGGCGGGATCGCCACGCACACGCCCGCCGCAAAGATTTCCGGATATTTCGTGTTGCGCTGGTGTTCGTCGATGAAGACGAACCCGCCGGGATTCACCAGGCCCTCGATGCCCTGCACCGCCTCGACGCCCGCAAAGGCCGGGATCAGCATCGAATAGGCGAACGGCAACTCGTGCGTATGCGCTACCTTGCCATCGCGATCGAGTTCTTCCAGGTGCAGCTTGCCCTCCTCCACCCCGGTCACACGGCTGTTGGTGATCCACTTGATGTGGCGCTGGCGCATCTCCGACTCGAGCAGGCCTTCGGAATCGCCAATGCCACCGAGGCCCATGTGGCCGATGTACGGCTCCGGTGTCACGAAGGTCATCGGCACGCGGTCGCGCAGCTTGCGCCGGCGCAGATCGGTATCGAGGATCATCGCGAACTCATAGGCCGGCCCGAAGCAACTCGCACCGGGCATCGCACCAACCACCACCGCGCCGGGATGGTCGAGGAACTTCTGGTAGGCATCCCAGGCACGCTCGGCGTGCGGCCCGGTGCACACCGACTGGGTGAAGCCTTCCGGTCCGCTGCCCGGCACGCGTTCGAACGCCAGCCGTGGACCGGTGGCGATGACCAGATAGTCATAGGCGAGGCTGCGGCCATCAACGAGATCGATGCGCTTCGCCTCCGGCACCACTTTCCGGGCCGCGACCGGCACGAAGCGCATGCCTTGGTCCTCGACCGGACGCGTGACATCCAGCCGGATATCCGAGGGCTTGCGCCAACCTACGGCCACCCACGGATTGGAGGGCGTGAAGTTGAAGGTCGGCCCATCGCCGACGACGGCGATCGAATGCTGCCGACCCAGCAAGGCCCTGATTTCGTAGGCGGCGCTCATCCCGCCCAGTCCCGCGCCCAATATCACGATGGAAGCCATGGCCCATCTCCTCATTGCCTGTCCCGCGCCGCTGTCGCCGGCACGACCAGTGCACCGCAGCGGGCGGTCCCGCAGGTTGATTACCGTCAACTCGAATGGACTTTGCGCCCGGTGCGTCCGGTCCAATCCAGCCGCGGCGCTTCGCCGCCAGGCATGCCGCGCTCCGACAGCCACGCATCGAATTGCTGCCGGACGCCCCTGCCCCGGATCGCCGCCAGCTTGACGCCGCTCAAGGCCGGGTCCCACCACCTGCCGGTTCAGGGAAGCAATGCCGTTCCGCGCAGCATCGTTCTGGCGAACGCCAGCGCCTTGATGACCGGCCACGCAGCCACCTCCACGACCCGCACGGAGCCACCCGCTCCCGGGCGTCGCCGAAGGGCACTCATATGCTCCGCGCGTAGCGGGGCTGCGGGACCTGCGCCTCGTCGTCCAGGTAGGCGTCGAAGCACATCGCCACGTTGCGTATGAGGAGCCGACCGCGCGGCGTGGCGCGCAACATCCGTGGATCCAGGTCCACCAGGCCGTCGGCCTCGAGTTGCCGCAAGCGTTGCAGCTCCGCGAAGAAATAGTCGGCGAAGCGAATGCCGTGGCGCTCACCGAACGCCTGCATGTCCAGGCTGGCGTGGCACATCACTTCGTTGATCGCGGCGCGGCGGATGCGGTCGTCGGCGTCGAGCACGATCCCGCGCGCGACCGGCAGGCGTCGATTGTCGAGCGCCATGTAGTAACCGGGCAAGTCGCGTGCGTTCTGGCTGTAGCTGTCGCCGATGCGGCCGATCGCACTCATGCCCAGGCCGACGATGTCGCATTCGCCACGAGTCGAATAACCCTGGAAGTTGCGCTGCAGCGTTCCCTGCCGCTGGGCTTGCACCAGCTCGTCGCCGTGGCGCGCGAAATGGTCCATGCCGACGTAGACGTAACCGGCGCCGCACAACTTGTCGAGCGCCAGGCCCAGGAGCCGGAGCCGCGCCGCCGGGTCCGGCAGGTCGCCCGCGTCGATCTGGCGCTGCGCCTTGAACAGGCGTGGCAAGTGCGCGTAACCGTAAACCGCGATCCGGTCGGGAGCGAGCTCGATCACACGATCCAGCGTCCGGCCGAAGCTCTGCACGGTCTGCTTCGGCAAGCCGTAGATGAGGTCGATGTTGACCGAATGGAAATCGGCCGCGCGCGCGGCTGCAACCACTTCGAAGATCCGTTCCGCCGGTTGCACGCGATTCACGGCCGCCTGCACGGCGGGATCGAAATCCTGCACTCCGACCGAGATGCGGTTGAACCCCTGCGCGCCGAGGTTGCACACGTAGTCGTGGTCGGCGAAGCGCGGATCCACCTCGATGCCCGCTTCCACACCGCCCTTGTCCCCGGCGAAACGGAACTGCCCTGCCAAATCGCGTACCAGTGCACCGAGCCGCGCGATATCGAGGAAGTTCGGGGTGCCGCCGCCGAAATGCAGTTGCCGGACGCGCCGCCGGGAACTGAACAGCGGCGCGATCATCGCGATCTCGCGGCGCAGGTACTCGAGATACCGGTCTGCCTTGCGCGGGTCACGTGTAATCACGCGCGTGCAGCCGCAGTAGAAGCAGGGGCTCCAGCAGAACGGCACGTGCACGTACAGCGAGAGCGGCCGCGGAGCGTCCGTGTTCGAGGTCTCGACCGCTTCGCGCAGCTGCGTTTCCCCGAAACCGTCGTGGAACTGCGGCGCGGTCGGGTAGCTGGTGTAGCGCGGGGCCGGCACGTCGTACCGTGCCATGAGCGCCGGGTCGAAATCGACGGCATGCGGGGCCGGATCCATGGCCTCAGTGTGCGAGAGGGCGCGGCACGCGCATTGACCGGGATCAACGAACCCGGCCGGGCGCCGGCGGCGCGCGGCTTGATCAGTCGTCGTTGATTACCGCGGCCCAGTCCCGCTCGTCGTCGGCATGCACCTCGAACCACATCGCATTGAGGATGCCGAAGCTGCACGCCAGTCCGACGCCGAGCAGCCACACGAAGTACCACATGGATGCAACCTCCTATCCGGCCGGCCGTTCAATACTTTCCGGCCTGCGCCGGATCCATCGGCCAGAACTTCAGGCCTTCGGGACCGAGGCGGACGAGACGCACCAGCAGCGCCGCACCCGCCGCGAAGAAGGCCGCGATGGCCAGGCACGCGATGGCGCCGACGGTCGCATCGGGGCGGCCGAAATGCGTTTGGGTGATGGGCAACAGGCCGTCGACCAGCCACGGGCCGCGGCCGGCTTCGCTCACCACCCAGCCCAGCGCGCCGGCGACCCACGGAACCGGCAGGCTCCATGTCGCGAGCCGGAGGAATCCGCGCTTTTCCAGCCGGCGCTTCGAAGCCAGCCAGAACGCGCAACCGAACAGCACGATGCCGTAGAGACCCAGGACCGCCATGGCGCGGAACGCCCAAAACAGCAGCGGCACGTTCGGAATCGTGCTTCGCGCGGCAGCGGCAATCTGGCCGCGGCTCGCGGACGGGGGATGCCGTGTTTCACGCAACAGCAGCAACGCGTATCCCCAATCGGGGTTGTCTTCCAGATCGAATACCCGGTCGTCCGCGACGGCGGCCCCGCCGCGCGGCGAGTCGAATACGGTGGACGCCGCAATGCCCGCCTGGATGCGCGAGGCCGCGAGCGTCTCGAGATCGTCCAGGCCGGCGACGGACTTCCGCCACGAATGGGTGGCTGCCAGTCCGAGCGCCCATGGAACGTCCACGGCGAAACGGGTCGTGCGACTGTCGCTGTCGGGGAGGCCGAGGATCGTGAACGATGCCGGCGCCGCCTGGGTATGCCATTCCGCCGCGATCGCGGCGATCCGCATCTGCTGGCCCGGGGATGCGCCGTAGCCGGCCCGGTCGCCCAGCACGGCCAGCGAAAGCGCCGCCGCGAAGCCGAAGCTCGCGGCCACCGTCATCGAGCGGCGCGCGATCCGCACGTTGCGGTCGCGCAACAGATACCAAGCCGAAACCGAAAGCACCAGCGTCGCCGCGGTGAGATAGGACGCCCCCATCAGGTGCACGAACCGCGACTGCGCGGCCGGATTCAACAGTACCGCCGGCAGATCTTGGATCCAGATCCGCACGCTGCCGGGATCGAGTTCCGTGCCGTCGGGATTGTCCAGAAAGCCGTAGCCGATGGCAGCCACCAGGATCGCGAGGGCGGACAGCGGGACCCACGACCAGGTGACGAGCAAATGCCGCACCCGGTGCGGACCCCACCAGCTCCGGAACCCGGTCCACAGCAGCCAGCCACCTGCAAGCAACAACGGCAGGACGAATGCGACGGCGGCCGGGCCCGGCATTCCGCGGATGCGGCTGCCCATCCGGGTGGAATCGATGATGTACAGGATGGCCAGCGCAATCGAGCCGATCGCCCACATCAACAGGACAATGCCAAACAGCTTGCCCCAGAAACGGGCCGCCTGCTTCCAGATTTCGCGGCCGGTCATCACGTAGACGCTTTCGGTGATCGCGATGATCGGCGGCAACCCCACCGGCAGCGGCAGCAAGGCGGCACAATAGAGCGCCACGAGTTGCGGCCACAACGGCGAAACCGCCAACGCAGGAAAGTCGGTCATCGGCACTCCCCGGAGATCCGGACCAGCCGCGCGGAACCCCTCAACGGATCACCAGGACGGAAATTCCGGCGTGGTTCAGGACCTGTTGGGTCTGGCTGCCGAGCACCAGCTTGGCGAGCCCATGCCTGCCGTGCGACGCCATCACGATTAGGTCGCAGCCTCCATTCCTGCTGGCCTCGACGATGCCCTCGTGGGGCCGCTCGCTCCGCTCGGCGATGGTCGTGCACTGCACGCCGGCGCGCTTCGCCGCGCGCCGCAGCGGCGCAAAGAGCTTGTCCGCGTGTGTCCGCGCCAGCACCTGCAACTCGTCGGGAGGCGGCTCCAGCAATTCCTCGACGATGCCGGCGTGATTGAATTCCGTCATCGCATGGAAGCCGGTGACGCGCGCGTCGATGCGCTTCGCCAGTTCCACGCCGATATCGATCGCGCGCCGGGATCCCGCGTCATCGTCGATCGGCAAGAGGATGTGCTTGAACATGTGGAACTCCCTGGACCGCGCGCCTTCCGTGGCGCGCGCTCCGACGCTGGACGGCGCCGCTCAGGCGGCGACCGTCGTATGATCGACCACGTTCCGGATGCCGGGCGCGTTCCATGCGGCGAGCCGGGCAGCATGACGTTCGCTCCAGGAACCCAGCTCGCCGGACAGCGTCACGGTGCCGCCGTTCACTACCACCGAAAGACCCTCGGGGCGATGATGGCTACGCCTGCGCAAGGCCGCCTCGATCTGGTGGGTCACTTCACGTGGCTGGATCCTCGGCTTGATTTCAATGAGGTTTACCAGCCCCTGGATGCCGACAAGGCTGCGCACGCTGAGCTCCGCTGCGCGGCTTTGGTACTCCCATTCCACCGCGCCCGACAACATGGCCCAGCCGTTCTTGATGGCCACCGTCACGCTGTTCCGCGGTACCGCCGCGTTCCAGGCCAGCGCATGGCGTGCGGCCGCGGCGATTTCACGATCGGAACGTTGGCTTGCATCCGGCAGCTCGACATCGATCTTCACGATCACGCCCTTGACGCCGCGCACCCGCAATGCGGCAGCCTCCGCCTCGCACTTCTGGACGTAGCTGCTTACCAGCCCCGAAAGGGTCGCGACACCATCGAGCACGTCCACGGCGATTCGTCCCGTGTCGACGGATGGCTCCCAGTTCAATTCCGCCGCCACGTCGTTCTGGAGTTCCCTGTCGGTTCTCATTTCGCGCCTGCCTCGTTGCGGAGATCAATATCGGTCTCCGCCGGACTTCCGTGTTGATGCGGATCAAGTCAGTCGAAGATCGGCTGCACGTGCGACGTTGCGCCTCCAGGTCCGGATGCGGGTTGCGAAGTGCGCCGCAATTTGGCCACGAAGTCCCAGGACATCAGCAGCGCACCCAGCGCGAACACGATGTCGCCCGGCATTCGCATCCATTGCCAGAAGGTTGTGGTCTGGTAGAACTCCAGGCTTCGCGCGTAGGCATACCCCTGCGTGTACGCGGCCTCGAGCTGCGGCCACCCCACCGGGTAAAAGTTCAGCACGACCCACAACACCAGCCCCGTGTTGTACAGCCAGAACGCCCACACGCCGGGGCGGTCGTTCCACTCGCGTGCTCCGTTGAGATAGCGCAGCACCATGTAGATCAGGCCCAGTGCGAGCAGCCCGAACGCGCCAAACATCGACGTGTGCGCGTGGTTCAGGGTCAGGAAGGTGCCGTGCTCGTAATAGTTCGCCAGCGGCGCATTGAGGGTTCCGCCGCCGAATACGCCCGCCCCGACGAAATTCCAGAACGCCGAGCCGAGGATGTAGAGATACGCGAGGCGGTACGGGAAAGCCTGGTGCGCGGCGATGTGGCGGCGTTGTTCGATCGCCTCCATCACCAGCAGGAACAGCGGCAGCACTTCCAGGAACGAGAACATGCTGCCGACGCCGATCCACAGGCTGCCGCTTTCTCCGGCCCAGTACATGTGGTGGCCGGTACCCAGGATGCCGCTGCCGAGGATCAGGATCCATTCGAACAGCACGGCCCGTTCGACGAGTTGGCGCGACACCAGGCCGAGCGCCATCAGGAAGTAGCCCGTCACCGCCGCCGTGAACAACTCGAACGCCCATTCCACCCACAGGTGCACCACCCACCAGCGCCAGAAATCGGTGATCGTGAAGGAAGGATTCGGCGCGCCCAGCGGAATCATGCCGAACGCATAGATCGCCGCCACACCCAACGTGCTGTACCACAACAGGTGTTCTATCCGGAACAGGCTGAAGAAGGAGCGGCCTTGCGTCACGATGTCCTTCAGGGTCGGCATGAACGCCCGCAGCAACACCAGGCTCCAGACCAGCAGCCCGATGAAGAACAGGATTTGCCACAGGCGTCCCAGTTCGAGGTACGAGAGCCCCTGGTTGCCCACCCAGAACCAGCGACGGTCCACCCAACCCATCACGCCCAGGTAGTCCCCGATCAGGGCGCCGGCCACGATCACCACCAGCCCCAGAAGATCGCGTCCACGAGCAGGCGCTGTCCCTTCGGTTCGCGCCTGCCGATCAGCGGCGCCAGGAACAGGCCGGCGCCGATCCAACTCATGCCGATCCACACGATCGGTGCTTGCAGGTGCACGTCGCGCGCGAATGCGAACGGCAGCCACTGGTCGATGATCACGCCATAGAAGCCGGTGCGTTCCGTGTAGTAATGCGCCAGCACGGTGCCCGCGGCGATCTGTACCAGCAATACCAGCGCCACGACCACGAAGTATTTCCAGAGTGCACGCTGGCTGGGCGTCGGCGCGGAAAAGCGCTCCAGTACAGGTTCGAACGTTTCCCTTGCGGCCTTCGGCTCGATCCACATGCGGAAGACCACCAGCACGGCGCCGATTCCGAAGAACAGCAGCGTCAGCGATATCCAGGTCCACTTGAACGTGGCCGGCGTGGGGGCGTTGCCGACCAGCGGTTCGGGGGGCCAGTTGGCGGTCCACGACACGTCCTGGCCCGGCCGCCGCGCAATCGTGGTCAGGGACGAGTACAGCAGGAAATCCGCCGTGTCGGCCGCACCGGCAGCGTCGAGGCTGTAGGCGCGGGTATAGCCGTGTTCGAAATCGTTCGTCCGCAACAATCGGGCGATCTCCACGCGCAGCGTGGCGACGGCGCGGGCGACCGCGTCCGGCAACGTGACGGTGGACTGGCTGAGGTCGATGCCCTTGAGCTCCGCTTGCATGGCCTCGGTAAGCGCCGGCTGCAATGGGGCGGCGACTTCCGCGAAGCGCTTGCCGTACCGCGCGATGGCGAGGTTGTCGCGAACCTCGCTGCCGAGACGCACCAGATATTCGGCGGTGAAATCCTCGCCGAAGTACGATCCCATGCCGTACAGGCTGCCGTAATCCATCAGGTCGGCCTTCTGGAAGCCCGACTTGCCGGCAACGATGTTGGCGCGGGTCATCACCACCGCGCCGCTACCGTCCACCATTCGCTCCGGCAGCGGTGCCGCCTGCCGGTAGGTGGCCACCGTCGCCACCACCATGGCGGCCCAGCAGGCAATCGTGACCAGCAGCAATGCCACGACCAGGATGCGGCTGATCCGATCCTGGGGAATGGGTTCCTTCACGACCTTCCGCAAGACGTTCATCGACGTGGGCTCCCGGAGCAACCAGGCGCGAAGTGGGCGCGCTTGCCGTGCCGCGATTCGACGCCGCCCAACGGCGCCGTTCCTTCCCGGACGCCGACCGGCTGCGGCCGGACCCGGAGACAAGCTGTCTCAGGAAGCGCGCAGGGTTCGACCAACCGCCTTGCCCTGCTCGTACAGGCGCTGGCAGTGGATGCAGCGCTTGGCGGTGGGATACGCAAGCAGGCGTTCGTAGGCAATCGCCTCGCCACAATCCGTGCAGGTACCGTAGGTGCCCGCGGACAATCGCTCGCGGGCGGCGATGATGTCGCGCACGTCCGCCACGTCCTGGTTGACCACCGCGTCGTCGCTTGCAAGGGTCGCGTTCGCCAACGCCACATCGACCCAGTCGGCGGGAACCCCTTCGTCGCGTTCGTCGCGCATGCGTTCCCCGACCGATCTGATCTCCCGGATTTCGCGGTCGAAGCGCGCGTCCATCAGGCTGGACAGGTATCTGATTTGTTCCGGCGTCAAGGTGGGCATACTGCCTCCAGGTGCGTGGCGGTGGTCCGGGCGCGATCGACTTTTCGATCGACGCTCGCGTCAAACGAACAGCGGAAACGATGCGCTGCCGCGAAACACTTCTCGAAGACCGGTTGGCAGCTGGCCCCGCACGTCCTCCGCCTGGCCTTCGCTGATGCTGCCGGCCACCATGCGGGCCACCGCAGCGAGTACCTGCCCCGCGGCCGCCGGCTCGAGGTCCAGTTGCGCACCGAGTTCCGCGATGATCGTGGCTTCGCCGATCGCCTTGTCGGGGCCGGCGGGCAAGGCGCGCAGTCCTGCCTGCAGCAACGACGGAAGCTGTGCGATGAGGTCGTCGGCTTCCTGCGGGATCAGCCTGCGGACCAGCGCATCGAGGACGACATCGAGCGCGACGCGTGCCTGTTCCTGGTCGTCGAGTCCGGTTTCGTCGCGAATGGCGTTGACCCAGCGCGTGAGCGTCGCCTCCGCCCGCGCGAGACTGCGGCGATGCGCCGCGGACGCCGCGACCGCGGGGCCGCCGGTTTCGATCTGCGCGGCCACGATGGCAGCCAGCGCCTCGATGGGCGCGGCTTCATCGAGGAGCAGGTCATCCAGCGTGACCATGCCGACCACCCGCGCGCCTTCCACCAACGGGACGCGCCGGATGTTGCGCTCCTGCATCAGCCAGACGGCATCCGCGATGCTGTCGCCCGGTCCCAGCGTGGCGGGAAACGGCGTCATCACGTCGACGATCTTCGTGGCTGCGCCGCGCGCATGGCCGAGTACCCGGACCGCGAGGTCGCGGTCGGTCACGATGCCGGTCACGTGTCCCTTGTCCTGCACGACCACGGCTCCAATCCGGTTTTGCTCAATCGCGCGCGCGGCCTCCTGCACCGACGCATTCGAATTGAGAATGACCAGTCGTGGCCGGCGATACCATTGCAGGTTCATGTTCGGTTCCTCCTGCCGTGGGCAATCCGCGAGGGGGATGCATCCACGCTAGCCGCCGGCATCGCCGCGATGTTGATGTGCGTCAACCCAGCGCGTTCAACGCCGGACGCGCGCGCCGCATCCGGGCCGGCGCCAGCGGTTCGACCGCCTCGGTCTCGTCCAGATGGAAGACGGCGTCGAATTGCGACGCCAGCGAGGCCTCGAAGTAATGGCTCGCGCGCTCGCTGTGCGGCAGGTACAGGACGCCGATCGCGCGTTCCAGCATGCTCTCGTGCAGCGGGTCGGCCATCGGCTGGCGCAGCGGCAGGAAGAAACGGTCGAGCCTGCTGGTATGGAACAGGTGCTCGTAACTGCCTTTCAGCGCCGGGCGCACCCACTTGCAGACGACCTCGCCGCCCCACTCCGAGGCTGCCGATACCGTTCCGGTGTAGGTGGTGAACCCGACCAGCAAGGCATCGTCGCCGACCTGCTCGCGAACCAGCCGGCCGAGGTTCCACTCGCGACGTCCATGCATCTCGGTCGCCCGCGAGTCGCCGACGTGGGAATTGTGCGCCCACACGATGACCCGTCCGGAGCCGCCGCGGCGATGCCGGTAACCCGCCAGCGCGAGCAGGGTGTCGCGCATGTGCGCGTCGCGCAGGTTCCACGTGTTCGCGCGGCCTTCGAACATCGCGCGGTAGTAGGCCTCCGCGTTGACCACCAACACGGCATTGCGCTCCGCGAAGAATTGCTCGTCGAAAGCCGCCAGGCCGTTCTTCCAGAGGTATTCGGTTTCTGCCACGCGCAGCAGGTGCAATTGTTCGAGCGCCCCCTCGCGGCCTCCGGCTCGCGCTCCGGCCGCGGCCTGCAAACCATAGATTTGCGGCTCGCGCACGTGATCGAGTGCTGCGTAGCGCCGGCGCGCCAGTTCCGCCTCGTCCGGGTCCACTTTCGCGAGGTACCCGACGACGGCATCGGCAGAGCGGTACAGGCTGTACATGTCGAGGCCGTAAAAGCCGACACGACGCGCTTGCGGAAGGCCGCGGTTGTGCACGCGCAACCAGTCGATGAATCCGGGAACTTCGCGATTTCGCCACATCCAAGCCGGAAATCGCTCGAAGTCGGAAAGTGACGTCTCGGCGCTGTCCCCCTCGCCACCCTGCACGTAGCGGTTCACCCTCCAGGCATCGGGCCAATCGCCTTCGATCGCCACGGCGTCGAATCCGTGCTCCTCGATCAGCCGGCGGCTGATGTCCGCGCGCAGGCGGTAGAACTCGCGGGTGCCGTGGCTGGCTTCGCCGAGCAACACGAACGTCTTGCCCTCGGCGAGTGCGGTGACGTCGTCGCAATCGGCGGCGCCCCCGTCCAATCGGCGGGCGAGTTCACGGACCGCGAGGAACGGCGTGAGGGGGCGCATGCTCATGCCGTGGCCTTGCGGGCATGCTCGGACAGCAGCCGGCGCACTTCCTCGTCCGTGGTCTGCCCGAAATCGCGATAGAACTGGCCGACCGCCTGGAAGTCGCTGGCCGTCAGCACGCACACGAACTCATCCGCGGCGTCGGCGAGCCTGCGCGCCGCATCCGCAGGCGCGACCGGCACCGCCACGACGATCCGTTCCGGCTTGAGCGAACGCAGCGCCATCACGGCGGCCTGCATCGAAGCGCCGGTGGCCATGCCGTCGTCGACCACGATCACGGTCTTGCCGCGCACCGGCGGCACGGGCCGCTTGCCGCGATACAGCTTCTCGCGACGCACGAGTTCGGCGCGCTCGCCAGCCTCCACGACCTGCAGCATCGCATCGCTCACCCGAGCCGCGCGCAGGACGTTCTCGTTCAGATACAGGGCGCCGCCAGAGGCGATCGCGCCTATCGCCAACTCGGGTTGCCGCGGCAATCCCAGCTTGCGGACCACCAGCACGTCCAGCCTCGCGCCGAGCGCCACCGCCACCTCGTACGCCACCGGCACGCCGCCGCGCGGCAAACCAAGCACGATCACATCGTCGCGGCCGCCATAGGCTTCCAGCTTCGCCGCAAGCTGCCTGCCGGCATCAGCGCGATCCTCGAAAAGCCAGAACATCAGGCATCTCCCCCGCATAGCCACCGGCGTGTGGTGGCGGCCGTTGCCTGCCGATGCGAGCCGCGGGTACTTTTGGCTTGCTGCCAGGGCCCCAGGCGGGGCCTCGAACCTGGCTGCATGCGAATGCAGGCAACGACCGCCATGACCGTCATCCTTCCCGTTGCGCCGGCACCCGTCACGCGAGCACGAAAGTCAGCTTGAGATGTACGCGATAGGCAACGATCTTGCCGTCCCTGACGATCACTTTCTGCCCTTCCACCCAGGCGCCGCGAACATTCTTCAGCGTCTTCTGCGCCTGCTGGATTCCGGCTTCGATGGCATCCTCGAAGCTCCTGGGTGACTCGCTGCCGATCTCGATGATCTTGGTTGCGGACATGGGTGGGTTCCCGCGATTTCCGGAGCGTCGCACATTTGCGTTGGGACACTTTTCCATGCGCGCTGCGCCGCCTGTTGACCGGGATCAACCAAATCGCACGGCAATCGGGCTCCACCACATCGCCCCTGGCCGTTGCACCACGAGGCCGCCGGAGGATCGCCGCGGCCGGACGAAGACACCCGGCGACAGGGCCGGCACCGAAAATCGCGGGCAGTCCGTGGGCGCTGCCGGCGCCGGCCCGCATCGCGACCGGCAGTGCCTCCCGGGTGCGCCGGTGGATTGAAACGGCCGACCGCTGCAGCCGCCTGTGGAGTCCGTGCACGGAAAGCGGCGGATGCAGGCCAGCCATGGGCTGAATCGGCCGCCGCTCCTCATCGCTCGGCCGGCAGCCGCCATCGTGGCGAGCCCGTGCACCGCTCAGGCGGAACACGTCATCGAGAGTCGCGGCGGGGCCGGGCCCGCCCCATCGGTTCCACGGGCGTGTCCCGGGACGACAATGCGACCGCGCTCGATGAAGGCGATGCAGGTGCAAAGCGCCTCGGCTTCGTCCATGCAGCGGGTGGTCATGAAGATGGTGGTCCGCCAGCACTTCCACAGCGCCCGGATGCGGTCCCGGACGGCGTGCCGCGCCGCCGGCTCGAGACCCGCGGTCGGCTCGTCGAGGAACAGGATGTCGGGACAGTTGACCAGGGCTTGGGCAATTTCCAACCGTCGGATCATGCCGCCCGGATAGTGACGCACCCATTGATGGGCCGCATCGCCGATGCACATGACATCCAGCGTCTCGCGGACGCGGCGGCGGCGTACTCCCGCCGGCACCCCCTGGAGCCGCGCCAATGCCAGCAGGTTCTCGTAACCGGTGAGGTCCACGTCCGCCTGCAGCCCCAGCGGCACGCAGCTCGTGCGGCGCCGGATCAGGCCCGCCTCGCGCCGCAGATCGAAACCCGCCACCTGCGCTGCGCCGGCGCTCGGCGGCAACCGCGTGGCCAGCATCCTGATCGTGGTGGTCTTGCCGGCGCCGTCGGCTCCGACCAGGCCGAAGATCTCGCCCGCACCGACGCAAGGGTCGATGGCATCCACCGCGACCGCATCGCCGAATTTCCGCGTGAGGCCGTGCGTCCGGATGGCCGCGGGCGCGCCGTCGATGGCGTAATCCCTGTCCACGACCGGCCTCTCGGGCGCCATGCCGTTGGTGCGGATGGGGAAGCTTTCGTTGGCCATGTCCATGGTTCCACCGAGTCGGGCCGGACTGCGCGCCGGCGCTGGAGGACACGCTCGCCGGTACGCGGCCGGCCACCCGCCGCCGGGTGGTCACAGCTTCTCGAGATACTCCTGCCACGGGGTCGCCAGCATGGTTTCGGTGGAAGCGTGCGCCTCGGTATTGATGAGGACCGCGGCACGGTGCACCTCCGAGGGATCCTCGGCTTCCACGATGTCCACGACGTCATAGCGCCCCAGCGTCGCGAAGCTTGTCTTCCAGTGCACGCCGGGGCATGCGCGCCGCAGTTTCGCGCCCAACTCCACCGAGGTCTTCTTGAACGCGGCCGCGGCCTCGAACGCGCCCGGCGCGAATTTGGTCAGGATGATGTAGGTCTGCATCGCATCTGCTCCCCACTCATGCTGCCGGCGCCGCCATCGGGATCGGTTCGGACAAGTGCACCCGGAACCAGTCCACCGCCAGCTCGGTCACGCGATCCAACGCTCCCCACTCCTCGAACAGATGGGTGGCGCCGGCCACGATCGCCAGCTCGTGGGGGCAGCGCAGGCGGCGCGCCGCCTACCGGTTGAGCGCGATCACCGGGATGTCGTCGCCGCCCACGATCAACAGCGTTGGCGCGCACACGTATTCCAGGGCCGCACCCGCGAGGTCGGGACGTCCGCCGCGCGAGACCACCGCACGCACCCGTTCGGGGCGTTCGGCCGCCGCGGTCAGCGCGGCTGCCGCGCCGGTGCTCGCGCCAAACAATCCGGTCGGCAGCCTACGTGTCGAAGGCTGCCCGGCCAGCCAGTCGAGCGCGCTGGCAACGCGCCGCGCCAACAGCGGAATGTCGAAACGGAATTCCGCCGTCCGGACGTTGTGTTCGTTCTCCGTGGCGGTCAGGAGATCGAGCAGCAGGGTCGCGTAGCCTGTCCCGTTGAATGCCCGTGCGACCGAACGGTTGCGCGGACTGAAGCGGCTGCTGCCGCTGCCGTGCGCTAAGACCACGGTTCCGGACGCCCGTTCCGGGATCGCCAGCGTGCCCTGCAGGGCGATGCTTCCGGCGTGGATGGTCACGTCCCGGCTGTCGATGATCGTCATGGCATCCTCCTTCGGATTTCCGGGCCCGGCAGGTGGGTTGCCGGCGGCGCCCAGGGCCGCCCGAACAGGATCGGCGTGCCCGCGGCAGCCAAGGTGATCTGCGTCAATCACGCAGCGGTTTGTCCAGCCGGAGGCGGGTCGGGCAGCGACCGGCGGGAGGGCCGCATCCGGCCCACCCGGCGGACCTGCCACCGCGGCTGGACAAGTATAAAATCCGGGCCCCGATCGCTTTTCGGGTGCAGCCCATGTCGGCTGGTGTGCACTTGCTGGTCGTGGACGATGACATTGGCGTGCTGGATTTGCTCCGCCGCTATTTCACCGGCCAGGGTTTCGAGGTCAGCGTCGCTCCCGACGGCGCCGGCATGCGCAGCGCGCTCGCGCGCACGAATGTCGATTTGGTGCTGCTCGACCTGGGCCTGCCGGGCGAGGACGGTTTCGAACTGACGCGCCAGTTGCGCAAGAGCTGGGATGGCGCGCTCATCATCATCACCGGCCGCGGCGAATCGGTCGATCGGGTGGTCGGGCTGGAACTTGGCGCGGACGACTACGTCACCAAACCATTCGATCTGCGTGAGCTGCTTGCACGCGTCCGCAGCGTGCTCCGGCGATCCGCGCCAACCCCGGCCGTCGGTCAAAGCGCCGCCGAACCCGTCTTCCGCTTCGCGGGTTTTTCCCTCGACCCGCTGGCCCGCACGCTCTGCACCGACGGCGGCGATGCGATCGGGCTGACCACCGGCGAATACGAGCTGCTTCGCGTTTTCGTCGCGCATCCCAACCGGGTGCTGTCGCGGGACGATTTGATGGACAGGATCCACGGACGCGACGCCGGTCCATTCGACCGCTCGATCGACGTGCAGATCTCGCGGCTGCGCCGCAAGATCGAAGCCGACCCCGCCAATCCGAAACTGATCAAATCGGTGCGCGGTGCCGGTTATCTCCTGTCGGCGCGCGTCACCCGGAGCGACGGATGAACCGGCCGGACCTCCCAGCCGCCAGCTTTGCATTGCTGGGCACGTGGTTCGACGTCGCACCGGACGCGATGCTCGCGGTGGACGAGGAAGGCTCCATCGTCCTCGCCAATGTCCAAGCCGGGCGATTGTTCGGGTACGCGCGCGAAACCCTGCAGGGACTGGCGCTTGAAGCGCTGGTGCCCGAGTCACTGCGGGACGCGCACCGCACGCACCGACGCCAGTACATGGACAAGCCCCGCATACGCCCGATGGGAATCGGTTACGAACTGACGGGCGTCAGGCGCGACGGCCAAACGTTTCCCCTCGAAATCGGACTCAGCGCGATCGCGACCGAGAAGGGCGTGGTTGCGATGGCTTCGGTGCGGGACATCTCGGAAACGCGCCGCGTGCGCCAGGCGCTCGAACGGGCGCAACGCGACGCGTATACCGCGTCGATCAGCCGCCTGGCACTGGAATCGCCGGACTACGAACTCGCGATCCGGCGGATGCTCGAGCTGACGACGGCGGCGCTGGCATTGCCGGCGGCGGCCATCCTTGCGATCGACTGGAACCCCGGGACCCTTCGTGTCCGTGCCTCCACGGGACTCTCCGACCCGTCCGCCGAAGCCATTGCGTCCATCCTCGGCGAGGCGGACTTGCTCCGAAGCAACTTCGGCGCGGGCGAGCATGCCGTGGTCACCGTCGAAATGTTGAAGGACGCCCCGGCGGTCGGCGCAGGCCTTGCCCAGGCCGGCTTTCATGACCTGGCAATGGTTCCGCTCCACGCGCGCCACGAAAGGCTGGGGTTTCTTCTCGCACTCGGCGCCACGCCACGGGGTTTCGACGACGGCAAGCTGGATTTTCTCCAGACCACCGCCAGCCTGCTGACGTCGGCGATCCAGCGCAGCCGGATCGAGGAGCAGTTGGCGCATGCCCAGCGGCTCGATGCGATTGGCCAGCTCACCGGCGGCGTCGCGCATGATTTCAACAATCTGCTGACCGTGATTTCGGGAAACCTGCAACTGCTGGAAGCCGAGCTGTCGGACCGGCCGCAGGCACAGGAGGTCGTCGACAGCGCATTGCGCGCGGTCGATCGCGGATCAAACCTGGCCCGAAGGCTGTTGACCTTCGCCCGCCGGCAACCTTTGCAGCCGCGCGCGGTCGTTCCGCAGCCACTGCTGGAGGAACTGGGGGCCATGCTCAGGCGCACGCTCGGCGAGACGATCGCGCTTCGGATCGACTGCCCCGCCAGCGTGCCGGACGTGTACGCGGACCCCAATGAACTGGACACGGCGCTGGTCAATCTCGCACTCAATGCGCGCGACGCCATGCCCCGCGGTGGTCGCCTCGGCATCGAAGCGCGCGAAGTCGAGCTGGAAGATCGCGAAAACCCATGGAAGCTGCCACCCGGCGCTTACGTCGCGTTCGTCGTGTGCGACACCGGAACCGGCATGTCGGCCGACGTGCAGGCGCATGCATTCGAGCCGTTTTTCACCACCAAGGATTCCGGCCGGGGCAGCGGGCTGGGCCTCAGCATGGTTTACGGTTTCGCCACCCAGTCGGGCGGAATCATCACGATCGACAGCCGGCTCGGGTACGGAACACGCGTGGAACTCATGCTGCCGGCAGCAACGCCGGGTGCCGACGCGGAGGTGCCGGACGGCTTGCGCGTGATCCCGGACCGAACCAAGGAGCGGAGGGGAAAGATACTCGTCGTGGAGGACGAGGCCGACGTCCGCACCATTGCCGCGCGATTCCTCGGCGCCGTCGGCTACGACATCGTTGCAGGCGCCAACGCACGCGAAGCACTCGATGTGCTCGCCGCCAATCCGGACGTGGACCTGCTGTTTTCGGATGTGGTGCTGGGCAACGGCATGGACGGCATGGAACTCGCGCGCGAGGCACGCCGCACGCATCCCGGGCTCGCGATACTCCTTGCTTCCGGCTATGCGGGACCGGGTGCCGGGCGTAGCGACCCGGGATTGGACCGGACCCTCGAGCTGCTGCCCAAGCCGTATCGGCGCGAACAACTCCTCGAGGCGATCAGGCGCATCCTCGACGACGCGTGATCCGCCTCACTGGATCGTGCACGGCATTCCGGCGCAATTGCCCAGTTTCCGGACATCCAGCAGCTTCACTTCCCGCCGCAGCACCGAAATGTACCCAAGCTGTTCGAGATGCGAAAGCGCCCGGCTCACGGTCTCGTGTTTCAGCGCCAGGAAACTCGCGATGTCCGCTCGCCCCATGCGGAGGATGAAATGGCGGGCACTGAATCCGAGTCGCGCCAGGCGCGAGGCAAGGTCCAGCAGGAACGCGGCGACACGCTGTTCGGCGGGTAACGTCCCGATGGCCAGCATCCAGGAGCGATCGCGCCGGATTTCCTCGGCCAACGCCGTGGACAACCGGACCTGCAGTTCCGGAATGTGCAGGCATGCGTTGAGCACCGGCGGATATGGCAGCTCCCAGATCTGCGAATCCTCCAGCGCGACGGCGTCACAGGTATGCACCGCGAGGCCGATGGACTCGACGCCCATCATGTCGCCGCGCATCCGGAAACCGGTCACCTGCTCGCGACCGTCTTCCGACAGCTCGCACGTCTTCAGGAAGCCCGCGTGTACGAGGTACAGGGCATGGAAGGGCTGCCCGTTGCGGTAAAGATACTGCCCGGCCCTGACGATCCTGCGCGTCACCACCATGTGCCGCTGCAACTCCTCCATGTCGAGTTCGAGCGGCTGTTCGCCTGCCGCCGGGTGCGGGGACGCTTCGATCGTGGACGGTACGAACGGGGTATCCATGGCGGGATCTCCGGTGGTGGTGACTGCGTTCGCGATCAGGATGCGATGGCCGCGTCACCCAGGGATGTCCGCCATGCAACGTCATGCAACATCGTGTAACGGAGGCCCGCCATCGCAGGGGTCTTGACCGGGATCAACTCCGGCCGGCGGCCGCCATGGATAGTGGAGGCTGCTTGCAGGGTTGGCTTCAATGATCGATTCGCACCGGTCTTCCCCCTTCATCGAACTCGCGGCCGTCGAGGCCTGGGATGCGTGGTTCCGGTGGCGCGAGCAGGGCGATTTGCGCGACCTTTCCATCGAGGACACATGGAGGCGCGTGGCGGTCGCGATGGCCTCGGTCGAGTCGCTGGGCGATGTCGCCACATGGCAGTCGCAGTTCATGCGGGCGCTTTCGTCCTGGCGCCTGCTGCCCGACGCGGAGGTGCTCGCGAACGCCGGCACCGGCCGTCCCCTCTTGCACGACGACACCTTGCACGCGGCGCTGAATGCCGCGTGTTTCGTGCCCGTGGACCCCGCAGCGGTTTCAGCGCCCGACCTGGCGGGCTTGTCCGACTGCGCCACGCTGGCCGTGCGCATGCTGGACAACGCCGCGCTGCTCGCAGGCGTCGCGAGTCCACGCCTGCGCATCGGCATCATCGGCATCGCCGATGCGCTGGCGCTGATGGGGGTCGGGTACGACAGCGACGCCGGCCGCGCGCAGGCGGCTTCGATGGCGAAAGCGCTTGCCACGGGATGCCTGCGCGGCAGCATCATCCTCGCGGTCGAGCGCGGACCATGCAGCGATGGCGACGCGCGCGCCGCCATCGAGCGTGCGGAATCGCGCGGCATGCCGGCGGATCTGCTGCGTGCCGCCGCCGGTCATGGCTTGCGTCATGCGCAGCTGACCGCCATCACCTCGCAACCCAGGCTGGCGTTGCTGGCCAACGACGTTGCGGATGCCGCCGACCCGCTGCGGGGCGAGAATCACGCGAATGTCATCGCCGCCGCCGGGGGGCAACGGTGCATACGATCATCCGGCTTCGCATTGGACATCCTGCGTGCACGCGGCGCGGCGTCGGGGACGACGGCCGATGCGCCCGCCGCCCCGTCGTTGGAAGCCCGGATCGCGATGCGCGCGGCCCTCCAGCCCTGGATCGACGAACCCATCGCCTACCCGTTGCAGGCGACTTCCGGGGCGGAGGATTCGCAAGGCGGCCAGCCCGGCAAGGTCGCCACGGCGAGCGGGACCGGCTAGCCGCCCGGCCCGCTGCGACGGTCCGCATGGTGAACCTCGCCGCGGCGCGGCGAGGGACATCCATCAGGAATGCGGCCAACGCCAGTCGTGCACCATCGGCATGTCGGCACCGTGCCCGGTGATGTGGCGCTGGTGGTCGACCAGCCAGTCGCGCACCTGCTGCTTGGCGTATCCCGCGTGCGCTGCCAGGCGGGGAACCCGCTCGAACACGTCGGCGAACAGGTGGAAGCGGTCGATGCCATTGCGTACCGCCATGTCGAACGGCGTGGTGGTCGAGCCTTCTTCCCGGTAGCCGCGCACGTGCAAGTTGTCATGGTTGGTGCGCCGGTAGGCCAACCGGTGGATCAGCGCCGGATAGCCGTGGTAGGCGAAGATCACCGGTTTGTCGCGCGTGAACAGCGCGTCGAAGTCGGCGTCCGGCAGTCCGTGCGGGTGCTCCGACCGCGGCTGCAGCGTCATCAGGTCCACGACGTTGACGACGCGCACCTTCAGGTCCGGCGCGTACTGCCGCAGCAGATCGACCGCCGCGAGCGTCTCCAGCGTGGGTACGTCGCCGGCGCAGGCCATCACCACGTCCGGCTCGCCACCGCGGTCGCTGCTCGCCCATTCCCAGATGCCGATGCCCTGCCCGCAATGCTTCTCGGCCGCGTCCATGTCCAGCCACTGCGGTTCCGGCTGCTTGCCGGCCACGATCACGTTGATGCGATCCCAGCTGCGCAGGCAGTGATCGGTGACGTACAGCAGCGTGTTGGCATCCGGCGGGAAATACACCCGCACGATGTCCGCCTTCTTGTTGACGACGTGGTCGATGAAGCCCGGGTCCTGGTGGCTGAAGCCGTTGTGGTCCTGGCGCCAGACGTGCGAGGTGAGCAGGTAATTGAGCGAAGCGATCGGGCGCCGCCATTCGACTTCCCGCGAAGTCTTCAGCCACTTGGCGTGCTGGTTGACCATCGAATCGACGATGTGGATGAAGGCCTCGTAGCACGAAAACAGGCCGTGGCGACCGGTCAACAGGTAGCCTTCCAGCCAGCCCTGGCACGTATGCTCGCTCAGGATCTCCATCACGCGGCCGTCCGGCGACAGGTGGTCGTCGGCGGGGTCGGTCTCGGCATCCCATGCGCGATCGGTCACTTCCAGCACTGCCTGCAGCCGGTTGGAAGCCGTTTCGTCAGGCCCGAACAGACGAAAATTGCGACTGTCCGCGTTCATGCGCATCACGTCGCGGAGGAATGCGCCCATGACCCGGGTGGACTCGATCTCGTTCGCTCCCGGCGCCTCGACCGGCGCCGCGTATTGCCGGAACCCGGGCAGCCGCAACGGACGCATCAGCGCGCCGCCGTTGGCGTGCGGGTTGGCGCTCATCCGGTGCTCGCCCCCTGGCGCCAGGGCGGCGATCTCCGGACGCGGTGCGCCCGCGTCGTCGAACAGCTCCTCGGGCCGATAGCTTCGCATCCATGCTTCCAGCAGCTCCAGGTGCCCGGGCTTGTCCATCGTGAACGGCACCTGGTGGGAGCGCCAGCAGCCCTCGGTCTTGAGGCCGTCCACGGTCTTCGGGCCGGTCCAGCCCTTGGGGGTTCGCAGCACGATCATCGGCCACGACGGACGCCGCACGTCGCCCCCGGCGCGGGCCTGCCGCTGGATCGCGGCGATATCGCCGAAGGCGCGGTCCAGCGCGACCGCCATCGACTGGTGCATGGCGGCCGGCTCGTCGCCCTCGACGAAGATGGGCGCATAGCCATGACCCCGCATCAGGTCGGCGAGTTCGTCATGGCCGATGCGCGCGAGAATGGTCGGATTGGCGATCTTCCAGCCGTTCAGATGGAGGATCGGCAGCACCGCACCGTCGGTCTTCGGATTCAAGAACTTGTTTCCATGCCATGACGTGGCCAGCGGCCCCGTTTCCGCTTCGCCGTCGCCGATCACGCACGCCACCACCAGGTCCGGGTTGTCGAACGCCGCGCCGAACGCATGCGACAGGGCATAGCCGAGTTCGCCGCCTTCATGGATGGAACCGGGCGTGGTCGCGGCAGCATGGCTGGGAATGCCGCCGGGAAACGAGAACTGCCGGAACAGCCTTCGCATGCCCTCTTCGTCTTGCGACACATCCGGGTACAGCTCGCTCCAGGTGCCGTCGAGCCACGCGTTGGCCACAACGCCAGGCGCACCATGTCCTGGGCCCGCGACGAACAGCACGTTCAGGCCGTGCGCCCGGATGACACGATTCAGGTGGACGTAGACGAAGTTGAGCCCGGGGGTGGTGCCCCAGTGACCGAGCAGGCGGGGCTTCACGTGCCCGATCTTCAGGGGCTCGCGCAGCAGCGGATTGTCAAGCAGGTAGATTTGCCCCACCGACAGATAGTTGGCTGCACGCAACCAGGCATCCATGTCGTGCAAGGCGCGGGTATCGAGCACCTCGTGTCGGGCATCGGTTTTCATGCTTCGAACCTCCACGGCTGGCGCATGCGCGGGATCACGCGACGCCGCAAGGGATGTCAGCACACGACCGCCTTCCACCGTTGATCCCGGTCAATATCGCTGCACACGAAAGCCCCAAGGATGGCGCTGATCGAAATGAGGGCCATCCCTTGCCAACCGATGCAGCTACCGAACCACGCCGTTCGTCCTTCGACGCGCTGCTCCAGGATGCCGCTGCGCTCGGACCCGTCCCGGTTGCCGTGGTGCATCCGTGCGACGCCTTGTCGCTGCGGGGCGCACTGCAAGCCGCCCGTGCGGGTCTGATCGAGCCGATCCTGGTGGGGCCGCAAGCGAAAATCCGGCGCGCCGCGGATCTGGCTGCTCTCGACATCGGCGCGAGCCGCATCGAGGACGTACCCCACAGCCACGCCGCCGCCGCGCGCGCCGTCGGACTGGTGCGATCGGGCATTGCGGTCGCGCTGATGAAGGGTGCGCTCCACACCGACGAGCTGATGGCGGAAGTGGTCAATGGCAACCGCGGCCTGCGCACCGAGCGCCGCGCCAGCCACGTGTTCGCACTGGACGTACCGGCCTATCCAAAGCTGCTGCTCCTGACCGATGGAGCGCTGAACATCACCCCCGACCTGCTGGACAAGCGCGACATCGTCCAGAACGCCATCGATCTGGCGGATGCCATCGGGATCGGCTTGCCCCAGGTCGCGATCCTGTCGGCGGTGGAAACCGTGAGTCCGCGCATCGGCTCGACCATCGACGCCGCCGCGCTGTGCAAGATGCGCGACCGCGGCCAGATCACCGGCGGCCTGCTCGAAGGACCGCTCGCCTTCGACAATGCCGTTTCGGTGGCGGCAGCGGCTGCCAAGGAGATCAACTCACCGGTCGCCGGGCGTGCAGACATCCTGGTCGTGCCGGACCTGATGACGGGCAACATGCTCGCCAAGCAGATGATCTACCTGGCCGGTGCATCCGCCGCGGGAATCGTGGTCGGCGCGCGTGCGCCGATCGCGCTCACCAGCCGCGCCGACGGCGTGCACTCGCGGGTGGTGTCCTGCGCGCTGGCCCGTTTGCTCGTCAAGCGCCAGTTCCGCTTGCCGACATGAGGGACGCCATCCTCGCGCTCAACATCGGCTCGTCCAGCATCAAGCTGGCGATGTTCGATGCGGCCTCGCTCGAACCCCTCCTCCGCGGCAGCGTCACGGAGACCGGCGACGGTGCGCATGCAACCTTCAGCTCGGGCGGACAGACCGCCCTCGCCGATGCGCCCCGGCCCACGGCGGCGGATATCGGCGAGGCGGTGCGCTGGCTGCTGGCGGAACTGCGTGAACGCCGCCCGGAGGTGCGCGTTGCCGCGGTGGGCCACCGCGTGGTGCACGGCGGCACCCGCTTCGACAAGCCCGTATTCATCGACACCCGGGTGCTGGCAGAACTCGAAGCGCTGGCCGTGCTCGCGCCGGCGCATCAGCCGGCCGAGATCGCGCTGATCCGGCGTGTGCTGGAACTCTTGCCCGGCGTGCCCCAGATCGCCTGTTTCGATACCGCCTTCCATCGCAACCAGCCCAAGCTGTCGCAATGGTTCGCGTTGCCGCGCGCCCTCAGCGAATCCGGCATCGTCCGCATTGGATTCCATGGCCTGTCGTACGAATACATCGCCGCCGCGCTGCCACAAGCCGCCGGCAGGCACCCGTACGAAAAGACCGTGGTTGCCCATCTTGGCCACGGTGCGAGCGTGTGCGCGATGCGCAACCTGCGCAGCGTGTCCACGTCCATGGGATTCACGCCGCTCGACGGTCTGATGATGGGCACACGCTGTGGCGGCATCGATCCGGGCGTGCTGCTGCATCTCCAGCGGGATCGCGGCATGAACGTGCAGGAGCTGGCGGACCTGCTGGGAAATCGTTCCGGCTTGCTGGGCGTCTCCGGCATCAGCGCCGACGTGCAGGAACTGGAGGCCAGCGACCATGCCCATGCGCGGGAAGCGCTGGACATGTTCGCCGAGCGTGCAGCGGCTGCCATTGCGGCCCAATGTGTCGCGCTGGACGGCCTGGATGCGCTGGTGTTCACCGGCGGTATCGGCGAACACGATGCGGCGATGCGTGCCCGGATATGCGGCCGGCTGCAATGGCTCGGCGCAAGACTGGACGACCGCGCCAATGCGCGGCATTCGCAGCGGGTCGGCGCCGCCGACGCGCGGATCGGGATTTACGTGATCCCGACCGACGAGGAACGCGTGATTGCACGGGCGGCTGCAGGACTGCTGGCGGCACCCGGTGGCTGAGACCGCTTCACGACTCGCCGCCGCCCCCACACGTTCGAACATTCGCGTGCGAGTTGATCCTGGTCACAAGGGAACGTGGCATGTGCGCGATCCTCCGATCGCAGCGATCACGAGGCCAAGGCCATGAACACGACGTCCAGCGCAACACCCAGTCCCGTCACGGCGATCGCGGGGATCGCCCCGAGCCGGGATTTCCCGGCCTTGCCGGAATCCACGGTGACGTTGACGGACCACAGCGAGGTCACCATTCGCGCGTTGCGGAAAGAGGATGCCGAGCTCGAGCGTGACTTCATCCGCAACTTGAGCCCGGAGTCGCGCTGGATGCGTTTCCTGGGTCAGATCCGCGAACCCAGTGATGCGCTGATCCGGAAGCTGACGGAGCTCGACTACCGGCACGACGCAGCGTTCATCGCGCTGTCCCGGAAGGACGGAACACCCCGCGCCGTCGGCGTCAGCCGTTACAGCCTTGCGCCGGACGGGCGGTCATGCGAGTGCGCGGTCACCGTTGCCGATGCGTGGCAAGGCAAGGGGCTCGGCACCATATTGATGCGAGACCTCATAGGCGTCGCGCGGCAGCGTGGCATCCGCTCCATGTTCTCGATCGACGCGAGCGGCAACGAGCGGATGCGCGAGCTGGCTCGCGATCTCGGTTTCAGTCGCGAACGGGATCCGCGCGACCCGACGCAGGTCATACATCGGCTCTTGTTGTGAGGCAAGGGAATTCGGCAGAC